>LRTP01000076.1 GCA_001550305.1 Streptomyces diastatochromogenes | reverse complement strand
CGCTCACGCAGCTTCCGGCGGCGCGTGAACATCGACGCCGCCACGGCCGCCACGGCGATCACCACCACGGCGGCAATGATGACCGCCAGAACTGTCGATGTCGACATAAGGCACGACCTCCTAAAGTCAACACCATATTTCCCTATTAATAATAGTCGCTTCCTTGGCATTGAAACGCGATACAGGGACAAATCACCGGCAGCCATACCAGCCATGCAAGGGTCCGCAACGCTGCTTGCAGGAGCGCGGGTGCGTACTCGTACAGCAGGCGACTGCGAGTCTCGCCCAGATCGATCAGTGGATCGCGGTCGAGGAGCGGCGCCGGGGCGAGGCCCGGCGGCCTCCGCCTCGAGTGGCAGCTGGAACGCGGTGCTCACCTGCCGGCGGAGACTCGCTGTTCGTGGGGCCGCCCCGGGGGGAGCGCGTCGGGGCAGAATGGGCGCATGGGTGTCCGACGTGGGCGTTTGTCGCGTGATCGCCTCCTGGAGGAGCCATCGAACCGCGGGCTGGTGGCGATCCCGCTCGTACTGATCGTGGCGATCACCGCGCTGGATCTCTACACGCCGGCCGATGTCCACCTTGGGCCTCTGCTGGTCATCGCGCCCGCGCTCACCGCCTCTCTCGCCGGGACGCGGCTGACCGCTCTCGTCGGGGCCCTCGCGGTGGCGGCCCTGGTGCTCGTAGCCGCGCTCGACGGCACACTGACCACGGCCAACCGCCTGGCGCAGATCCTCGCACTCCTCGTCCTCTGCGCCCTGACAGTTTTCCTGCGATACGTCACGGAGCGGCGTGACCGTGCGCTGAGCCGGGCACGCTCGGTGGCGGCGACCACGCAACGGGTCCTGCTGCGGCCTCCGCCGCGCCGGATCGGACCGTTGCGGGTGGCGTGGCTGTATCTGTCCGCGGAGGACGAAGCGGAGATCGGGGGTGATCTCTTTGCGGTCGGCCGGGCCGGGCATGCCGCGACCCGGGTGGTGATCGGCGATGTGCGGGGCCACGGCCTGGCCGCGATCGGTGAGGCCTCGCTGGTGCTGAGTGCCTTCCGCGAGGGCACTCACCGCTGCGCCTCTCTGCTTGAGCTGGTCACTGCCCTTGACGACAGCGTCAGCCGGAACGTGGAAGACGTGGCAGACACCAAGCACGATCCCGGCGAGCACTTCATCACCTGCCTCGCCCTGGAGATCCCCGACGAGGGCACGGGGGCCGAGATGATCAACTGCGGGCATCCGCCACCGCTGCTGGTGACCGATCAGCAGGTGATGGTTCTGCACGCCCGCCGCCCCCTGCCGCCGCTGGGCATGGGCGAACTGGCCGCCGAGGCGCGCCGCACCGACCCGTTCACCTTCCAGGCCGGCGACATGCTCGTGCTCTACACCGACGGTGTCATCGAGGCCCGCTCACCGGCCAGAGCGTTCTATCCCCTCGCCGAGCGGGTCGCGTCCTTCCCCGCCGCAGGCCCCGACGATCTGCTGGCCCGGATCCACCGCGACCTGCTCGCCCACATCGGCGGGCCTCCCGCTGACGACGCCGCCATCCTCGTCATCGAACACACCCCCTCGCACCACCTCCTTCGGCCCCGCACCCACTAGAAGCCTCAACGGTTCCCACCGGCTCCGCCCCAACTCCCGGCCAGTCAACCCACGGCCACCGGCTCCCCGTACTACCACTGGCGAGGGAAAGCGCGGGCGTGAGCAGACAGACAGGCAGGCAGGCAGGCATTGTTACCAGTGACGCTGCTGAAACTGGTCGACCGTCGCCATCGCCCCCAACACCGGCGACAGCCCGAACGCGGGGAAGCGCTCCAAGGGCGTCACGAGCGACACGGCGCTGCGTGTGCTTACCGAGGGCGGCGCGCCAGCCTGCCCGCACTGTCGGCCGGACACCGCGCTCGGCATCCTGGAGGGCCTATTCAGGCGCCGCGCGGCTGCCGTCCGCTCATCTTCTCCCCGCGGTCTTCTTGGCCGGCAGCTTCTTCGCCGTCGCCTTCTTGGTCGCAGCCTTCTTCTTCGGCTTGGAGCCCTGGCCGCGGGACCCCTTGGCCTGGGTCATCAAGCCGCGTTCGCAACTTCTTTCGGTAGCTGAAGGCAAGAGAAACCAGCAGATGGCCGCTCGGTCACGATGAGCTCTCCGAAGCCGGTAGGCGACCGCCGCGGAGCAGCTGAAGAGACGGTTGAATCTCTAGGCGGAAAAGAATAGCTCTGCTGAGATCGTTTCCCAAACCGAGTTGAACCAGAGGTGAGCCTGTTCTACGAAGGTGCGGTTTTCGTCATCCGGGTCATCTGAGCTGAATCGCCTTTGCAGTCCTGCTTCCGTGGCACCTTCGTACACCTCAACTGGCTCGCCTAGATAGTCTGTGGTGCGGCGCGTAATTGTACAAAAGGCGAACAGCGTCTCGACCCCATTGATGAGGTAAAGCTCCGCAAAGGGCGTGAAAGGGACTGCTCGAAAGGAGACAGCTACCTCTATGCCGTGCGAAGCACGAAGTGACAATAAGGCGGACCTCAGCGTGTGCGCGTTTGCGTTGCGCAGGGATAGCCATCGCGTTTGCAGTCGGTCGTGGTCGCCATTGATTGACGTGGGAAAGGCGAGATCGATGTCTCGGCTCGGCATCAATACCCGAAATTCTATCCGCCGTGGCCTGATTTTCCCGGCATACACGTCCTGAATAGGGCGTGCCACGCTTAGGGACAGAGATTGGCCTGTCAAGCAAATGGCATCCACTTCAACATGCTCAGCGGAAAATCCGATTGCAAGTCGATCTGCGAGACCGACGACGGATGGGGCCCATGATGGAGGTCCGGCAAGGGTTGCGGATCTGGCACTCACACGTTTAGCGCCTGATGTGTCGACAAGTTGAGCCCACTCGCGAACATTTGGAGGGGGTAAACCCGCCCAACTGCTCAATAGTCGAACAACTTCCAGGAACCTGTCAGCGTCTCGCGGAGCATGGCTTCCGCTACGCCAGTCGCTCAACGTGGCCACGGGTACACCGGTTGCGCGGTGGACGCGCTGGAGTGTCAGGCTGCTGCCTGATGTAGCCAGACGAAAGCGCGCAGCATCCCACAAGTCGGAGAAACTCTTCATCTTTGGTGTTGTCACGGACCCCCCGACCCGTAGGTGGTTCCGAGTCGGACAACCCGGCTCGGAAGCGAGTCTAGGACTTCGGAATCCGGATTACTACGAGATCTGTGGCGCCGGGCTGCCTGGAAGCCGTCAATGGGTAACAGCAGCGTGGCGCAGGGCCAGCTCGACTTACGGGGGTTGATATGCGGAAGAAGGACCGGAGCGGACAGACGGTACAGCGCCTGGGGCGCGCGGCTCTGTTCGGGTTGGTGCGCGGCGCTAGTACAGCCCTCGGTGGCGCTGCAGGCGCGGCCATCATCTGGTGGGTGCAGAGCAGGTGATGAGGCCTTGGCCCGATGGCAAGCCGCACGTGGCGCCGGGGACCGCGGTGCGCCTGCTGTCGTGTGCTGCTTCACAAAAGGGTTGCAAGCAAGGCTTGACGTGGATCAAGTCGTCCTTCCTGTGGATGATGTACCGCTGCGGCTGGGCGACGAAGGCCGGGCAGGAGTCCGTCCTGGCCATCGAGATCACCCCCGACGGCTTCGAATGGGCACTGCGCCACGCCTGCCTGTCGAGCTATTGATCCGAAACGGTAGGGGTTCCGGGGCGTTGACCTCTGCATGAGTGAACTGGTGAAGGACGCACGGCAGTTGTCGCCGTCGGCGCAGGAGGCCCTTCGGCTGCGGGCGGCGGCCGCCTTGGTGGCGGGCCGAACCCGCGAGGACGTCGCAGTGGTGTTCCAGGTCTCGCTCAAGGCGGTGGACAACTGGTGGGGGAAGTGGCTGACGGGCGAGCGCGAGGCGTTGGTGGCCCGGCCGCGCGGACGCCGGGTCGGCGAACATCAGGTTCTCGATGCGGTCGAGCAGCAGGCGATCCGGCAGGCCGTGCTGGATCATCGTCCCTGCGATCTGGGGCTGGCTGGGCAGCTGTGGACCCGCGCCGGGGTTGGGAATCTGATCGCGAAGCTGTACCGGGTGCGGCTGACCGAGCAGGGCGTGGGCAATTACCTGCGCCGGTGGGGGCTGTCGTTCCAGCGTCCGGATAAGCGGGCCGTGGAGCAGGACGAGGAGGCGGTCGGCGTCTGGCAAGAGGAGACCTGGCCGGCGATCCGGGCCAGAGCGAAGGCCGAGGGAGGTGAGGTGTTCTTCGCCGACCAGGTCGGCATCCGCTCTGACCAGGTCACCGGCCGCACCTGGGGTGCCCAAGGGCGCACCCCGGTCGTCCGCCGCACGGGCAACCGGTTCTCAGTCAATGCGATGTCCGCGATCAGCACGAAGGGCCGGATGCACTTCATGGTGTTCCCCTAGACCTTCGACGCCGATGTCATGTGCCGCTTCCTGGACCGGATCGCGGGCCACTTTGACCGTAAGGTGCACCTCGACGTGGACGGCCACTCCGCGCACCGTTCCCGCAAGGTCCGCGCCTGGCTGGCCGATCACCCGGACCGCATCGAACTGCACCTCCTGCCGTCGTACTCGCCGGAGCTGAACCCTGACGAGCTGGTCAACGCCGACCTCAAACGGAGCCTTCCGATGCACAGCCGGGCCCGCGACCAGGCCCAACTCGCCGCCGAGACCCGCAGGTTCTTCCACCGCCGCCAACGCCAGCCACACATCGTCCGCGGCTACTTCGGCGGCCCGCACGTCCGCTACATCCTCGAAGAGAACTGTGACTGAGCGCTTCAGTTGGCCACTGTGAGCGTCACAGTTGGCCGGGGGGAACGGCGACCGATTCGGGTAGCTGATGGTGGTTCGATTCGCGTCTGTCGCGGGGCTCGGGAGCCGGACCGGTCCCGGTGTAACCCCAGCGGTCCGCGCTTCGTCACGTAGCGGACAGGCTCCATGCTCCGGCCGAGCGCACCTGGTAGTAGCCGCGGCCCGGCCACTTGAACGTATGCTCCCCGGCGCGCCCCTCGGTCACCGTCACCCAGTAGGCGAGGCGGTCGTCCAGCGCCTCCAACTGGATCAGACTCGGCCCCGCGTAGTGCAGGACGCCCGGGCCCGGTTCCCCTCGGTAGTGCACGACATCCGATCCGGTTCCGTTGATCTCGTCGTGGAAGCGCGGGACTTCTCGCAGCGGGGCCGCAGTTGCCGTCCACGCCTCCCGCTCGCCGGCGGCAAACACGCGGAAGGCGATTGCCTTGTTCCCTTCCGGCAGCGGAATCCGGGCGGTGATGGGAGTGCCGTCGCCGGACAGCCGGTACAGGCGTGAGGAACGTCCCTTCCTGCCGCCCTCGAACCGTAGGTGGACCCGTGCATGCCCATTGGTCGAGAAGACCATCACGGCCGGGCGGTACGACGGCATTTTCAGCTGATGGGTCTGCTCGCCGCTGCCTCCCTTCCCGCTGACCTGCGGCTGGGGGACACGCGTCGGCGTCGTTGGGCGAGGCTTGGCCTCGCGTGGCTGTGTGCGGACTCTGCTGCCTGGTCCCGGCTGTCTCGGAGTGCTGGGGCTCGGGTTCTTGGCCAGGCGGGCCGCGTCCGCTGCGCATACGGCAATGCTGCGGGCGGCACCCTCGGGAGGCGCCCAACTGACCTTCCGGGCGGCCCGACCGTGCCGGGCGTCGAAAAAGCACAGCGGCATGTGATCCGGCAGAGGTCGGCCGGCGATCAGGGCATCCAGACAAGCCAGCGCGTGCCTGCCCTCGTCCAGCGTGCGCAGGACATCGAGTGTGTCCGCCCGCATCCGATCGCTGGCGACGTCCCGCTTTGCCTGGTCGTATGCGTCGAGAGCACGCGCCAGCTCGTCCCGCATCTCATCGGTGGCGCCGGACTGGCCGGGGCTGAAGGAATGGACGTCCAGAGCCTCACCGAAGGCTGTGATCTCGGCCTCGATCTCGGAGAGCGCCGACTCGTCGCGTCCGCGCCATGGCCACAATCGGCGGAGCCCCCCGCCCACCCCTCTACGCATGGTCGCAATCATGCCGCACGGCCCGGCAGGCACGTCCTGGGTTCGGGGCTGAGCACGGAGCGGCAAGCTGAAGCACTCAATGGCTAACTGAGGCGCTCAGCCACAAGAACTCTTTGAGTTTCTGATCAATAGTACGCGGGCTGCACCCCGACCGCGGCACTTGGCAACGTCAGCTCAAGCACGCACCGGCCCTCGTTCAGTGGAGCCCCGAGCGCGACCTGCTCCTGCGCCCCCTCACATACCGCTCACTCCAACTCAGCCTCTCGGGCGAGGCCGTAGGGCGTTGCACGGACGAGTGGACGGTGGCCATCAGCGACGTGACTCCGCTCGCCCGAGAGATCCACGAACTCGTAAGCCGCAGCGAGCTGGAGGCCGCGGCAGCACCGCTGCCCCAGGAACACCCCTACCCCGCCGGGGACGAACTACCGGCCGCCCAGAGGCTGTGACAGGCAAGTCCACCGAACGGCCCACTGCCGCCTACGGGTCACATGGCAGCACAGGCTCGCCGGAACGGGTGTTTCGTGCCCGATCGGCGTGGCCAAGGCGGATGGCTGAACCCCTCCCACTGGATGCCGCGGCGACGTTGAACGCGCTGCTGACCGGCTCCGGTCAGGTGAGCAGCGCGCTGCGTGCTCAGCTTCCGTACGCCCGGGCCGTCGGCAGGTACGGCTGCGGCTGCGGCTGCGGCTGCGGCTGCGCGACGGTCGACGTCGCGGTGGACCACACCGCGGTCCCACCGGCTCCCGCTCACGGCAATCCGGCCGCGGACGCCTGGTACGCCGAACCGGAGGATGCCGGAGTGATGGTCTTCACGAAGGACGGATACCTCTCGCTCCTGGAGACCTACTCGGCCTCCAGCGAGCCGATCAGCACATGGCGGGAGCCCCGCTTCGTCGAGCGCTGAGCACGGCCGCGAACCCCATCGGCGTGGCTCCCACCGAAGGATGCTCATGTGGGGGCCGGCCCGGCATCCTCGCAAGTGGTCAGCTGGTGCCATTCCTGGCTGCACCCGCCGACGCAGCAGCGCGCGCCGACGGGTGTCCGCGATGGCGAACAGTGCGACCAGCAGACGAAACGCCCTGGCACGGTCGTAGCACGGCAGATCGGCCATGTTCAGCCGCCATCGCGTCAGCATCACGATCGGCGTGTAGGTCGGGCGCAACCCAGAGCTCGCAATGGCCTCCTCGGCATGGAAATATCGCAGCCGAGCGCAGCCACCAGCAGTATCTTGACCACAACATGAACGGGTACTGCGGGATCGGCCGGACGGGCGTCAAGCCAGGTGACCCGTTCGGAACGAACTGGGGAGCGGCTTGCTCGACGGGAATCGCGTCCGCTGAGGACTGAATCTCACGCCCCCGACCCCGTGGTCAGCAGTGCCTCGACAGTAGCAGGATTCCAGCCTGGTACTGCGGGGTCCGCCGGGACGCGTGGCAAGCGCAACGGCGCCCGTCCCCTCAAGGCGGGCGCCGTTGCTCGCGCTTGCTGTTGTGGGCGTGGGCCTAACCGGCCATGGACGAGGCGTACGGGGACAAGGCCGGAGCGAGTTGCACTCCGAGGGCCAGGCCGAGGGCGACGAGAGCGTCGGGGAGGCCACGTCCGACGCGAGCCGCCTCCACCGTGCCAGGGGCAGCCAGCGGGCGGCAGCTGCCGGCGATGATGTCGAACAGGTGCTGCACCCGGCCAGGTCCGCGTGGCAGCAGTTGGCCGTGGAAGTCCTCGTGGTGGGCGAGAACGAGGGCGGCAAGACCGGCGACGTGGGCCGACGCCGTGCCGGTGCCGTCGAGAGCCGTGTATCCGCCGAGCGGCGAGCACGACAGAACTGCCACGCCGGGGGCAGCCGCGTCGACCCCGGGGCCGTAGCAGCTGAACGGCGCGGCGAACAGCCCTTCCGGTGTCAGCTGCGGGCCCGAATGGGTGGCTTGGGATGTGTCCGGTGGATAGGACCCGAAGACTCCCAGGGCGCCCACGGTGAACACGGTGGGCAACGAGCCCGGGAAGGCGACCGGTCCAGCCGTGTCGCCCGCCGGGGCGACACAGGCGATACCCGCCGCGTTGGCATCGGCAAGTTTGCGTGAGACCAGCGCCGACGAGTACGGGGTCGCCACCGCGATATGGGCGATGTCGACCTCGTGTTCGATGCAGTAGTCCAGAGCGGCGATCACGTCGCTGAAGCAGCCGTCGGGCACGACCTGACAGACATCGATCTCCGCGTCGACCGCGATGCCGATGACGCCCGTGCCGGTGTCCGCCCCGGCGATGACGCCCGCTGCGTGGGTACCGGTACCCACCGTGTCGTGGGCCCAGCCCTCTTCCGTGCCGCGTACGAGATCGGTCCCGGAGTGCACCCGTTGTTTGAGATCGGGGTGCTCGGCGGCGACACCCGAACCGATGACCGCGATCTTGACCCCGAAGGCACGGAATGTGGGAGGCAGCCGGTCCAGCCGCATGGCCTGCTGACCCCAGCCGTACTGCTGTCTCTCTTCCAGCCCGGGGTAAACCTTGGCCAGCGGTGTGAGGGTGACCAGGTTCTCCCGGGTCACCGACAGTTCCGGGCGATGGATCCAGCGGTCCGCATAACCGCCAGCGGGCCGGACGTACAGGCTCTGAATGGACTGCGGGGTCTCCGTGGCCATTATGACGGTGGTCGTCCCGTCGGCCCCGGTGAGGCCCTGGCCCGGCCATGATGCCCCGATCAGGAACACCCCGGCGCCGGCCAGCGGTTCGCCCTCCGGCCCGCAGATGCGCAGCGAGATCGCCACCGGTTCTTCCAGCGGTGCGACCAGCCCCGGATCACGGAGCGGCAGGACCCCCGTGGTCGACCCGGCGACGGGGCCGGTTCCGGAGAGCGGCAGGTCCGGCTCGATGTGCACGTGCAGCGACCGCATCGCCGGTACTTGAGCCTCGGCTGCCTCGACGACAGCGATTTCCGGGCAGGAGAGGGGCAGTTCGCCCGATTGGGTCTTCTCCGACGGCCGGAGTCTGCGGACCACTTTGACCTCGGGCATCCGGTCCAGTCGGTCACACATTGCGTCCATGCCGAGTTCGGGCACTCCCGGCGGGAGCAGATGCTGCGGCAGCGGTGTCACCATGTACCGCTCCCGGCGCGGCTGCACCGGGAGCGGTGACTGCGCGCCCTTCTTGCTCGGCCCCGCTTGCCTAGCCTCGGGTCCGGGCCCGCCCACCCCCGCACCCTCAGCCCCGCTCTCGCTGCCGTTTCCGGGCCTTTCCTTGACCATCACGTCCACCTTCACCACGCCTACGTCGTCGTTGTGCTCCTGATCCGGCGGCGGGGCGGCTCGCGCTTCCACGATCTCGCGCTTCCACGGTGATGCGGTGTGCCCGGAGACTGCTCCGGGCACACCGCATCACGCCGCCCAAGGGTCAGCCGATACCGTACGGCTGGCCCATCTGGCCGAAGCCGAAGCCAGGCTGCTGGTACTGCTGGAACGGCTGACCGAACGACTGCTGGCCGAACCCGCCACCCCACTGCTGCTGGCCCTGCTGGCCGTGCTGGCCGTGCTGGCCCTGCTGGCCCTGCTGGCTCTGCTGGAGCAGCGCCACGATCGCGGTCGGCAGCGCCTGCTGCACGGACTGTTCCACAGCGTGCTGAATGCCTGTGTGCAGCGAGCGGTGCAGCGCGAGAGCCAGGTACGGGTGCGCCTGCTGGGCCAATCCCTGCTGCTGGAGCTGCTGCTGGACCTGCTGGATCTGCTGGAACGTCTGCTGCAGTTGCTGAGCGACCTGCTGGCTCGTCTGCTGACACGCCTGCTGGATCGCTTGCTGGACGACCTGGGCGATCTGCTGCGAGCCGCCCATCTGCTGGCCGAACTGCTGTAGGGGTTGAGTACCGGTCATCACCGACATGAATGCTCCATTCGATGTCACCACAGAAAAGCGAACATAATGATTTTATGCCGCCTTATCGGCATATCCGACGACCTGAAATTAAGGGGAGAACGGCCCCGCCGCAATCCGACGACCGCCTCCCGGGGAGGCATCCCGATCGACCGCCGAGCCGGATCGCGCGCCACCGACCGAGACGTACTGGCGGCGTCGTGCCCGACCGGCATCGCCCCGGCGCCGGAGGCAACGGACAAGTTGGCGATGACGTAAGCCCCCTCGCCTGACGACGCAAGCCCCCTCGCCCGATGAGTGCGGCCGTGGCACTGGCAACTCACGCTGAAAAGGCTGCGAGCGAGGCTTGACATGGGCCATCATGCCGCGTTCACAGACCGCATCAGTGGTGCTGGAGTCGTCCGAGCCCAAGCGCTGAGGTTCTGGTTCGCTCCCACACCGTAGGTGATCTGCGGGCGTACTATCCGCGAGCGCCTTTGGCCCATTCGGGCTGGTTGAACCATGTGGGTGGGGGATTTTTCGATGTCGTTTCGGCTGCGCGCTGTCCGTGCGCTCACGCTGTTGGTCGGCTTTCATCTGATGGGAGTCGCTCTGTTGTCGGCCATCGCGGTGTTCGACCGGCTGCTGATGACACGGCTGTTCACCGCGCGGGCGGCCTGATTCGAAGGCATGGTTCTGACCGTCACCGCCCTGTTGGCGGCGGCGATTCTGCGGGGTCTCTTCGCCTTTCTACGGGCCGGGCGTCTGGGCCCGGTGCCACACGGGGTGGCGGTCACGCCACAGGACCAGCCCGTGCTGTGGGGACAGATACAAGCCGCCGCCGAAGTGACGGGGCAACGGCCGCCAAATGAGGTTTACCTGGTCGCCGAGGTCAACGCGGGGGTCGCCGAACAAAGCCGCCTGCTGGGAGTGCTGCCCGGACGACGCCGCATGCTCCTGGGCCTGCCGCTGCTCGGCGGGCCCACCGTCCCGCAGCTGCGCGCCGTCCTCGCCCACGAGTTCGGGCACTACGGCAACCTCGATACCCGGCTCGGCGCTGTCACGATGCGCGGTCGGGAAGCGCTACTGCACACGGTGGAGGTCTTCCAGGAGGGCAGCACTCGGCTGCACCACGCGATTGGTGCCCTGTACGTCGGCTACGCCCGGATGTTCCTGCGGACCTCGCAGTCCGTGGCCCGCCACCAGGAGCTTGCCGCGGACCAGACGGCCGCCCGGCACGCGGGCCGCGACGCGACAGCCGCTGCACTACGCGTCGTTCCAGTGCTCGCTGCCACATACACCCACTACCTGGAGAGGTACGCCGCGATGGGTAGGTCGCTGGGAGCGCTACCCCCTGAGGGCGAGGTGCACGGCGGTTTCCGTCGACTGCTCGCCGCCCGAACCGGGGAGCAGCTCGCTTTGCTCTCCTTCGGGCAGCGTCCGCCGCGGCCGCACCAGTACGACTCACACCCACCGATAGCCGAACGGATCGCCCTGATCGAGAAGCTGCCCACCGATGGCCGGCCCGATGATGCGACCGACGAGCCGGCCGCGCGGTCACTCGTCGTCGGTGGCGTGCTTGTCGCGCAGGGGCCGCAGCCCGCCGGGCAGCTCGGGGAGCTGGAAGGAGTACCTGCCGAGCACGTTGATGTGGTGGCGCACGAACGGCGGGAGTCGGGCGACGGCCTCGTCGCGGCCCTCGAAGCCGTCGGCAGGGAGTTGGCTGAGCGCGACGTCCATGTAGCGGGCGGGACGGCAGCAGCCGGACCGCGGCGAGGAAGTGGGGGTGGCAGGTGTCCAGCCAGCGCGGTCCGAGACCCGGCACGTGGATGACCCGGGTCGCCTGCGCCGGCTGGCCGCAGGACGCGCACGGACGGCTGCTGTCGATGCGCCGCCGTGCTCGTGCCGCGGTAGGGCGCCCAGGGCAGGGCAGGCTCCAGGTCGGCCGCGTCGATGACCAGGGCGAGCAGCAGGTCAGCGTCCATGTGGTCCTTTCTCCCCCGGGAAAGCGGGTGGTAGCGCCTAGAATGGAACACGTGAACGACCCGACCGCCTGGGGACAGACCGGCTCCCTCCCCTGCCCACCTACGTCGCCGGGAACACGACCGTCACTTGAGTCTGACGGTCGCCATTGTCATGGGTGGCCACAGCCAACTGGGCGTCCTGGTCGGAGAGTCCTCCAGCGGCAAGACCCGCGCCTGCTGGGAGGCCGTCCGGACACTGCCGCCGGACTGGCGCATCTGACACCCGATCGACCCCTCCCGGCCGAACGCCATCGCCCAGGTACTGAACGCCGCCCTCGTCAGCCGGCTGCGTATCGCGCCGCGCACCGTCATCTGGCTCAATGAAACGCAGCACTACCTGTTCAACGCCGCTGACCCAGAACTAGGCGAGCGCATCGCCGTCGGCCTGCCTGCCCTGCTCGTCACCCCGGAAAGGGGCCCGGTGCTCATCCTCGGCACGATGCGGCCCGAGCATTTCGCCGCTCTCGCCGGGCCTCCCGCCACCGACGTCGACGACCGTCACGCGCAGGCCCGAGCTCTCCTGGCAGGACGCGACCCGGCCGTGACGAGCACCGTTGCCGACGCCGCCCTGGTGACCGCGAAGGCCACCGGTGATCCACGGCCCACCGAGGCCGCCCGACAGCGCCGACGGGGCCCGCCTTTCTGACTACGGGACACGCTCTCGTTCGCACTCGCCACAGCGAAGTGCACCTCCGAAACCCCTGCGACCGGGACCCCGTGCACGCTCGCAACGCGGTACTGGTCGCCCACCGTGCTGCTCGTGCGCCACTCTCAGCCCAGCACAGAGCGGTAGAAGTCCTCCGCCGCCCGCAGATCGCGCGTGGTCATACTCGCCCAGCAGGGTGCCCCGAACACCGAGTGACTGGCAGTGCAGCGTCGCTCTTCATCCTCGTACCGCCTGACCAGCCTGACACCACTGCCATCAAGGGGCGTGGACCGACCCCGGACCCGGTACCCGCCCCAAAGCCGGGTGCCCCTTCGAACGCACGGCAACCCGCTGCTCCGCGCTCACCGCGCAGCGACCGCCGCCAGACGTGTCGCACTCCCTGCCGTGGCGCGCAGCTATCGGAGGCGGTCGGTGCTGTCCCGACCGCTTCGATCCGGCTCACGCAGCCAAGCAACAGGTGGTGCTGATCGGGTGCCGACGATTGTTCGGACGACCCGGCGCCGGTTTCGAGAGGAACTCGCCGGACTCGAGCCGCGACTCCTCGCGGGAGACATCGACGAAGAGATGTAGAGACATTAGACCGACGCGACGATGAGTTCCTAGGGGTCGCGGAAGCCGTCGCTCGCACCTCCTCGCTGCTGCCCACCACGCTCGCGCGCCCTGGCCCGTCGGATCAGCTCCCACCGACGTCACCGCCGAGCGACGGCCCAGTGTGCCGCTGGGGCGCCCGAGCGATGCACGGGAGGTCGCGGCCGTGATCGCGTTCCTCGCAGAGGGGCTCGTTCCACGTCCCCGATGAGGCCTGGCGCGTCTCTGAGCATGCGCAGGAGGCGTTATCCGATCAGGGCCACCACCATGGCGATCAGCCCGATCGCTACCAGTGCCACCACCACCATGATCAGGGCGAGTGCCATCGGTCCCCATGCCTTGCCCGGCTCGGGTGGCTCCGGATAAGAGATGCCATAGATGCCCCCTTCGGCGGGCGGTGTCTCACCGGGGGACACACCGCGGCCCGGCTCGATTTCCGGGGTTCGCGTCGGGTCGGGGTCAGGAGTCGTCATGACGCACGCTCCTCTCAGGGCCCAGCTCTTCGTGGGCTGGTCACGTCGTTGGGTTTAACAGGTGCTCAGCGGGCCGTGGGGCGGCGTGGTGGGCGTGGGGCCCGCCGCCCGACCACGTTGGAGTGGCGCAGCGCAGGCCGATGGATTCGAGTCTCCAGGCATCACACCACCATCGTATGAAGGAGGACGCGTGGCTTGTCGGGCCGCGCAGCGCTGATGTCGCCGAGAGCGGACTCTGGGTCGCGTTCGATGGCCAGGTCTCCGATGGAGACAATGTCCACCGCGTGCTGCGCTTCATTGACGACCGGTACACGGCGGACCGAATGCTCGCGCACTTCAACCGCGCGGCCGAGGTCGTCGTCGCTTGACCGTGACCAGATCGTCGCTGACACGCTGAGTCATGAACCATCCCTCCGTGTAGTGGGCGGTGCTTTCGCCGCCGTTCGGTCACCGAGTACCCGTAGTCGATCGGTCCCAACGCCGTCACCAGGAGCGCGCGGACGGAGCTCAGGATGCCCGGGTTGTCGGAGTGGCGGCGAACGATGAAAAGCGGCATCGTCGAGCCCGCAAGGCCGACGATCCGCAACGCCATATCCCATCCCCATAGCCCATAGCTCCAGTGGCGCCCGCGAGCACCCGCGGGCGTCACGAATCAGTTCGGGCGCTCCTGGAATCGGCGCCGTCGTCCGGGAATGCCTGGGACGTGGCCACTTCCGCATGGCCCCCGCAGACCGGGGCCGGAACAGTCCGCGACCGGGCCCGCGCCTCCACGAAGCGGTAGCCAGGCGCAGAGCCACCTTGTACGACCAGACGCTGCGCTCGGTCAACGGCTCGGGACTGTGGTCTCCTCTGCTGACTCGCAGTCGGCGAAGACGCCGGCGTCCAGGTGTCTGCGGAGATCGCCGGGATCTCGGTACAACGCGCGGGCGCCGGCCGCTTCCAGGTCCGCGCGTGGGATCCCGCCGGGCAGCACCGTCACGGGGACCACCCCGTCCCGCACGGCGGCCTTCATGTCCCAGACCGTGTCACCGCCGAACACGGCTCGTTCACTGGGCACGCCGGCCAGCTCCCCGGCCTGCCGGGCGGGGTTGGGGGCGGGTTTGCCGTCGTCGACGTCGTCCGCACTGGCCGCCCCGAGGATGACGTCGTCCGCGTCGATGGCGCCGCGCAGCGCGGAGAGTTCCGCGCCACTCGCCGAGGTCGCCAGGACGATCTTCCAGCCCCGCCTGGCCAGTGCGCGCAGCAGGTCGCCTGCGTCGTCCAGTGCCGGTAGCCGCTCGAAGTACGTGGCGTAGAGGGCGTGGTGGGTCGCGGCGAGCGGGTCGTCGCCGTCGGGGCCGCGGTCGTCGCCGAGCAGGTGCTCGATCAGGTTGCCGCTGCCGAGGCCCACGGTCCGGTGGATCTCCCGCATGGGGGCATGGCGGCCCGCCTGCCGGAACGCCTCCCACCAGGTGACGACATGCAGGTGGTTGCTGTCGACGACCGTTCCGTCGACTTCGACGATCGCCGCACGCTTCGTGGTCATCCCACGCTCACCGTTCACGAAGGACGGGCAGCAGCTTCTGCTCGGCCCACTCCAGATACCGTTCCTGGTGCTCGCCGCCGATCTGCATGGGGCAACCTCGGTGAATCCGGCGTCGATGTAGGGGCGCACGGCTTCGCCGACGGCGTCCACGTCGTCGCCGCAGGGAATGGGCCCGGCCACGTCCTCGGGCCGTACGAACTCGGTGGCACGCGCGAACGCGGCGGGTCCGGGCAGCTCGGAGTTGACCGGCCAGCCGCCGCCGAACCAGCGGAACTGATCGTCGGCGCGGGCGATCGCCGCGTCGCGGTCGGTGTCGTAACAGATGGATAGCTGGCCCGGCGCTGGGCTTGCCTGCGCCGCCGTACCGGTCGAACGCGGACATCAGTTCCGGCCGGGGTTCGGTGGCGATCATCAAGTCGGCAGCGTGACCGGCGAGTTCGCATGAACGGTAATCCGAGACGGCGACACCGATCGGCGGGGGGCGTCGGGCAGCTCCCACAACCTGGCGTTCTCCACGTCGAAGTGGGCACCGTGGTGGTTGACGTTCTCCCCCGCGAAGAGCGAGCGGATGATCTCCACCGCCTCCTCGGGCATCTCCAGCCGGATGTGCGCAGCGGGCCAACCGCCGCCCACCACATGCTCGTTGAGGTTCTCCCACGCGCCGAGTCCCAGGCGGAGGCGTCCCTGGGAGAGGAGTTGCATGGTGGCGGCCTTCTGGGCCACGTCGACCGGGTGGTATCGGGTCGTCGGGCACGTCACGTACGTCATCAGGGGAATGCGTTCGGTGGCCTGCGCGGCGGCACTGAGCGCACTCCACGCGTAGGAGGCATGGCCCTGGGACTCCAGCCAGGGGAAGTAGTGGTCGGATGTGACCGAGAAGTCGGAACCGGCCCGCCCAGCCCCACCGCATGGGCAACCAGCTCCCGCTGGCCAGCCTGCTCGGTCATCATCGAGTAGCCGATCTGCACCATGCCGCTCATCTCCTCGCGGGTCGCCTTCGCGATTACGGTCCCCCGGCTCGTCACCGCTTGGTCGTGAGCCACAGATCGTCGACCTCCTGCTCCTGAGGCACGTCATCGGAGGGCCGGTCAGTGGGGAAGGCCGTCCGCGGAACGCCGAAGGCCGGCGGGGCGGCTCCTGTCAGCTGTCAGTAGGCGGACCGATCCCTGACACGGGTGCGGGTACCCATCTCGTGTCCCCACTTCCACAACGATCGCGGGGCGTCCCTTCCGCGGCGCTCGCCTCGGCTCCTGGGCACGTGGAGCGTCAGGCGGGCGGCTCGTCGGGCACGGGATGCCCCGGACGTGGACTGGCAGAGGGTGGAGCGCCCTTCCGCCCGGTTCCGGCCTCGTCCGTGTCAGCACCTCTGGGCCGGGAATCTTCGGGTCACGCATCTCCGACGACGGCTCCGGCTGCTCGGCGGCGGTGGCCTGTCGCTGGTCGGCATCACGGACAGTTACTACGTTCCGTTCCCTGGTCATCTGTAGCTGACGGAATCGGTCCCGACCGTCGGGCCACCCTCTATGGGAACGTCCTCCGTCGACGCGGCGTCATTCCCGCTCCTTCTTGGGAAACACGTACTCGTCGAGAACCAGGCCGACGGCGACGGCCGCCGGGATGGCGACGAGGGCGCCGACGATGCCGAGGAGCGCTCCGCCGACCAGCACCGCAAGCACGGTGACCAACGGGTGGACATCGACGGCGAACTTCATCGTCCTCGGCACGATGAGGTAGTCCTCGGCGACCCGGAAGACGACGTAGAAGACCGCGGTCGCGATCGCGATCGGCAGCGACACGGACAGTGCGACGAGGCTGACGACGATTCCGGCGAGAGTGGAGCCGACGATCGGAATCAGGTCCATCAGGGCTGTGAAGATGCCCAGCGCGGCGGCATATGGGACACCGGTGGACGCGCACCAGCCGAAGGTCGCTACGCCGGCGATCCCCGAGGTGACGAGGTTGCCGAGCATGAACTTCCCTATCCGGTTCATGATCTCTTCGGCCACGCCCTCGACCCGCTCGCGGCGGCTGGCCGCCACGAAGCGGTAGCAGAACTGTTTGATGGTCGGTAGTGCCGCCATGCAGTAGAGGGTCACCGTGATCACGATCGCCGTGGACGTGACGGTACTCAGGACCATCCGTCCGGCGCCCAGTACGCCTCCTGCCAGACCGCTCGCTCCGTTTCCTGAGCCGATCTGCTGCTTGGCCCTCTCGACCAGGTGGTAGCGGTCCTCCAGACGACCGATCGCCGACTGGTGGTCGTGGAGCTGCTCCAGCCAGTTGGGCACCGCGTCGACCAGTGCGTTGATCTCCTTGGCCACCGGCGGAATGACCAGAGCCAGGAATCCGCCGAGTACCACGACGAATCCCGTCAGCACGATCGCGACGGCCCAGCCGCGCCGCAGACCACGGCGCGTGAACCACACGACCAGTGGTTCCAGACTGATCGCGATGAACACGGCCAGCAGCAGCAAGGTCAGCATCGAACTGACCCGCAGAACGGTCTGAACGGCGAGCCACGCCAGGCTCGCGCCAAGGCTCAGAGCGAACCCCACTGTCACCCATGACCGCCTACGACCGCCGCGTGGATCGCGAAGCGGCGGCTCCTGGGGCGCCTTCCAAGACGCCTGTACGGCGTCCGTCGGGCCGGGGTCGGCGCCGTTCACGCCCGTCTCTTCCACCGCACCGTGCTCCTCCCGAGCGGACTCGGGTTCGGACTGCGCAGACATCGCGACGCCTCTCCTCGACTGCCTCGAATGGGCGCAGGTGTCACCACTGAACACCCCCCCCCGGCCGCCTCTCGCCGTGCAGGGCCCTGGCAGTGCCACTCACCCCGTGCCGTCGCCCACGAGCAGTTCGTCCGAGACGGGTTGGTGGCACCGTTCCCGTGTACCCCGGCACTCCGCTCGTACCGCGTCCATCCCTTGTTCTTCGCAGGGAATCCCGGCCTTGAGGCCGGGCGGGAATGCGATCCCCGGCCCGGAGGCACGAAGCGCCGGAGATCTCTGCGCCTTTGTGGCGACGGTCAGGCTGGCCGCGTCTGGCTGTCGATGCGTCCTCGGCACCGTCGTCCTGCTGCGCCAGACCCGCGACGAACACCGCGCCGAGCCCGAACCCGAGGAGGTCGCGCTCCCCGTACGCCGGTACGCGCTCGTCGTTTTCTTCTCCGACCTGAAGCCCGGGTCGCGCCCCGTGGTGGACTCGGTGGTCCAGGCCCTCGCCCTCACTGATGTGGTCGTGGGGGCGACGGTGACCGCCGTACTGCTCGCCCTGGTTCTCCAGATCTCCAAGCGCCATGGCACGGTCGACCCCGACGAACTCTCGGAGCTGCGCGGCTGATGCACCACCTGCTGCCCGTCCTCGTCGCCGTCCCCCCGCTCGGAGCCACTCTCCTCGTCGCCGGCGGGCACCGCCTGCCCCGCGTCGTCGCCGAGACGGTGGGGTGCGCCTTCGCCGCGGGGACGGCCGGACTCGCGATCGTCCTCCTGCTCAACTCCTCACCGCCCCTGACCGAATGGGTGGGTGGCTGGACCCCCGAGGGAGGCGAGAGCATCGGGATCGTCCTCGTCGGGGACGGTCCCGGCCTCGGCATGGCCGCGCTCGCCTCGCTCCTGACCGTGGCGGCTCTGGCGTACTCCTGGCGCTACTTCGGCGTAGCGCCCCGTCGCCACGCAGGCTCCTTCCCCGCCCTGATGCTGCTCTTCCAGGGCGGCATGTGCGGCTTCGCGGTCACTGGGGACCTGCTCGACGCCTTCGTGTTCTTCGAGTTGATGAGTGTCGTGGCGTACGCGTTGACCGGTCACCGCGTCGAGGAGGCGAAGGCCGTGCAAGGCGCGTTGTCCTTCGGTGTCCTCAACTCCCTCGGCACGTATGCCGTGTTGATGGGCATCGGTCTGTTGTACGCGCGCACCGGCGAACTCGCCATGGTGAAGATCGGCCAGGGTCTCGACCGGCACGGCGCCCCCGACGCCCTCACCCTCGCGGGCTTCGCGCTGGTCCTCACCGGCCTGCTGGTGAAGGCCGCGGCCGTGCCGTTCCACTTCTGGCTGCCGGACGCGCACGCCGTCGCCCCCACGCCCGTGTGCGTGCTGCTGTCCGGCGTCATGGTCGAACTCGGCGCCTACGCCGTCTGGCGGATCTACCGGACGGTCTTCTCCGGCCCCGCTGGAATCCCGGCGTCCGACCTGGAGCGCGCCCTCGTCGTCCTCGGCGTACTGACCGCCGTGGTCGGCGCGGTCATGTGCTGGTACCAGCGGCACATCAAAAGGCTGCTGGCGTACTCCACGGTCGCCCACATGGGGCTCTTCCTCAGCGGAATCGGGATCGTCGGCCTCAGTCCCGAGGCCGACGACGGGGTCGCGCTGTACATCCTGGGCCACGCAGGGGTGAAAGCCGCCCTGTTCGCCTGCACCGGCGTACTCCTCGACCGGTACGGCTCGGTTGACGAACACGCCCTGCACGGGCGCGCCCGCAGGCTGCGCGGAGTCGCCGTACTGTACGTCGTCGGCGCGTTGAGCCTCGCCGGTCTGCCCCCCTTCCACATCGGGCTCGGGAAGGCGGTGCTGGGGGAGTCGGTCGGCGGCTCGTTGACCGTGCTGTTCGTCGCCGTGTCGGCGGTGACCGCGGGCGCGGTACTCCGGGTCGCCGCGCGGGTGTTCTTCGGCCTCGGCACCCAGCCAGGCGACGAGTCGTCGTACGAGACCACCGGCATCAGAGAGGAACCGGAGACTCGGCACCGGCTGAGCCGGGTACCGGACACCATGACCACGGTCCCCGCCGTGCTGCTCGTCGCGTCCCTCGCCGTGGGCGCGGTACCCGGCTTCGCCGTCGCGGTCGGGCGCGCCGTGTCCGGCGGGGCCGCCCCATCGCCGCACTGGACCGTTGCCGGGCTACTCCTCGGTCTCACCTCGACCCTACTGGCCCTCGGCCTGGCCACGTTCGCCGTGACCCGCACGAAGCCGCTCGGCGAACCGTCATGGATGGCTCCGCTACGACGCCTGTAGTCCGGCCACATCGGCGACTACGTGGCGTGGATGCTGGTGGGCACGACGCTGCTGGCGGCGCTGGCCCTGCCGGGCGTCCTGAACGGCTGAGCGGACCAAGGCGACAGAGGCGACGCCGACGCATGATCGAGCCGAGTCGGGATACCCCAGAGGTATGGCACGGACATCGGGACCCGGACAGCAGGTCGAGCGGCCCAGGCCGGACAAGCCCAGCAAACTGCCGAAGCGGTCCTGGTGGGCGGTGCTCAAGGGCACGATCAGGGAATTCCAGAAGGACGAACTCGCCGACCGAGCCGCCGCGTTGACCTACTACGGGGTCCTGTCGCTGTTTCCGGCACTGGTGGTCCTGGTCTCACTGCTCGGTATCGCCGGCAGGTCGGCGACCCAGCAAGTCCTGGACAACATCGAGAAACTGGCGCCGAGTTCGACCCGGACCATCATCAGCGACGCGGTACGGCAGCTTCAGGCGCCCGGCGGCCTCGGCTCGATCGTGGCCGTGGTCGGCATCGTGCTGGCGGTGTGGTCCGCCTCCGGCTACATCGCGGCGTTCATCCGCAGTGCCAACGTGGTGTACGACATGCCCGAGGGACGTCCCGTGTGGAAGGTGCTGCCGATCCGGGTCGGTGTCACCGTGGTGCTGCTGGTCCTGACGGTGATCAGCGCACTCATCGTGGTGTTCACTGGCGGCGTGGCCCGCGCGGCCGGTGCGGCGCTCGGAATCGGGGACGCCACGCTGAAGGTGTGGTCGATCGCGAAGTGGCCGGGGCTGGTCATCCTGGTCATGGTCATGATCGCGATCCTGTACTGGGCGGCGCCGAACGTGAAGGGCCGCGGCTTCCGTTGGGTCACTCCGGGCAGTGTGCTGGCCCTGCTGGTCTGGATGATCACCTCGGCGGCGTTCGCGTTCTACGTGGCTCACTTCGCGTCGTACAACAAGACGTACGGCACCCTCGCCGGCGTGATCGTTTTCCTGATGTGGCTGTGGTTCAGCAATATCGCGGTCCTGCTCGGCCTCGAATTCGACGCGGAACTGGCCCGCCAGCGTGCTGTCATCGGCGGACTCCCGAAGGGTGAAGAGCCATACCTCCCGCCCCGTGACACCCGCGCCTGGAGCAAGGAAGACCACCGCCGTATGGACTGACGCCGCTCGCGACCGAGAACGCGGCCGAGCACACGTGGGGACTACACGCCCTCAGCAGACGCCCTGTGGACTGGCGCTGCGCCCCCTGCCGAGGTGGTGCGCTTCCTCACGAAGTCGGTGTCTTCGAGGATCCACACACCGTCTGCGCAGCCGAGTTGTCCGGCCACGTAGGCCTGCAGGTGGTCGCACAGGCCCTCGGCGTCCCAGCGGCTGTGGGAGAGCAGGTGCTGCAGGCCGTGCGGGGTGGCGTGGCCGGCGTATTCGGCGAGCTGCCCGCTGTTCTTTCGGCCCACCGGGCCGAGCAGTCCGCGGACGTAGTCCCGCATCCGCCTCCGGGCTTCTACTCGGCAAAAGCAGGTCTGGGTCTGCAGGAAGAGTTCTTCGAGTTCCAGGTCCCAGGTGTTCGTCGGTACACCGTGGATCACGACAAAGAACTGCTCGTCACACTGTCATTACCTGCGGCGCGGGCACTCGTCGGTGGGACGGTCGACCCAAGACCGTCCCACCCATGCCGAACCCCCGCTACATTCCCCACCGCCAGGGCGTTGGCCAGGAGAAATACAGAAGTCCGGCTGGAGTACTAGGAGCAGCCGGTTACGGTGCTGGGGCTACCACAGTTGTTGAGCCGGTTACGGACGATGGGACTGGCGTCCCGCGTCACCGTGCCGCTGGCTTTGAAGACGCCGCCACCGTCTGCTCCCGTTCCCAGCGCCTGGTTGTTGGTAACCGGGCTACGGGTGAGAGCCACCGAGCCGGAGCCCGTATTGAAGATGCCGCCACCGCGGGAGTTCGTGCCGTTGGTGGTGTTGCCGGCGACGGGCTCCTGGTGAGCTGGACCGTGCCGCTAGTGTTGAAGATGCCTCCGCCCTGCGCCTTGGCACCGGTGGTGGTGTTGCCGATGACCTCGCTTCTCTTCAGCGTCATGGTTCCGGCTTGCGCGATGCCGCCACCCTGCGCATTGTTACCGGTGACGTCGTTGCCGGTGACCCGGGTGCTGGTCAGCGTCACCTTCGTGCCGAAGGCGGCGGCGATCCCGCCGGCCAGGATGGTTGCGTGGTTGCCGGTGATCCTGCTTCTGTCGAAGGTCGCCGTGCCGGAACCTCCAAATGGGTTGACAAACACGGCCCCGCCGGCAGTCGCCTTGTTGTTGTGGAGCGTGCTCCTGTTGACGCTCACCGCGCCACTGTCATTTTCGATGGCCCCACCAAAGGTGTCGGCGGTGTTGGTGGTGAGGCTGGAGTTGTTCAGCGTCAGTGCGGAACCGGCGCCATTGAGCCAGATCGCACCGACCCGGCCGTTGCCAAGGCCAGTGGACGCGTGACCGTTGCTGAGGGTCAGGGTGTTGAGAGTGAGGTTTCCATTCGGGCCGTCAATTTCGAAGAAACGGAAATTGGCCGCGGTTGCGGCTCGGGTGATGATGTCGCCGCATCCGTTGATCGTAACGCTATTCTTGATGACCGGCAGTCCGTTATCGTCGTTCGGCGGTACGGTGTCGGTGAGGGTGTAGGTGCAGCCGGGCCTGAGGTTGACCGTGCCGCCCACTGTGGCGACAGAGTGGATCGCAGCTTGCAGGTCGCTCTCGCTGCAGCTGGTCACGTTCACAATCGGCGCCCGGCTGGTGCCACTAGTGGTTCTGCTTGCCTCGCGGAGGGAGTGCCGAGCCCCGGGTTGGTAGGCGCCGTAGCCGACTGCGAAACGCCAAGTAGGTCCGGACCCGGTGTGGCAGGTTGTGCGGCAGCGGGCAGCGTAACGACGTCAAAAGCGGCGATGGTGAGTCCCATGACAATGGGGGCGATACGAGAGATGCTCTGACGCATCGGGGCTCCTTCGGGCGGATCGCGGGTGTCGTTCCCGTAAGTGGTACCGGAACGCCGACAGAAATGATTTATGTCGGAACAATCGGCGGGAAGGCAACACGCCCAGCTGCGATCACAATTCAACCGAGAGGCCCTCACCTGAATAGCCGCCAGTGACATACCGCACGCGCACTCACGGCGGCAGTAAATTCCACACCGACACCATTCGGTGACGGGCGCTCGGAAGCGCTGAGCACGATTCGCCAGGGTATCTACGAGTCAACCGTAACCAAAGTCCAACGCAACCTGCTCGGTTCCAGAGGGCGGTTCGTATCGGTTCGCGTCCTCCGACCTGCGTTGATCGGTGCTATCGGCAGACGAGGCTCGATCGAGCCATCCTGCGGCAGAGTTGGCAGGGCTTTACCATGCGATAGGGGAGGCGGAGTCGGCGTTCCGGCAGATCAAGACGTTCCAGCGCGGGCCGGTCGTGGTCCTGCGCTCGGGTGACCCGGATCTGGTGCGTCGGGAGATCTGGGCGCACCTGACTGTGCATCACCGCCTTATGCGGATCATCGTAGGTCTGGCCGACGACAACGGGATCGATCCGGGCCGCGTCTCATTCATCCAGGTCCTCAAGCACTCGCGGCGCAGCGTAGTCCGCCCATGCTCGGACACGCCCACGAAGATCAAAGAGTTCCTGGTCATGCTTGCAGCGAAGGTGCATCGGAAGCTCGACAACGGCATCAGGCCCCTGCGGGAAGCGGACTGGCACCTGAAGCGCCCCGGCTCGAAGTACTCCTCGAAACTCTCCTATCGGATCAACACGCGCGATCGGTGGCCGACGCGGCGGATCAAGACCAAGGGTTTGTCGCATTCGTACGCCCTCGCGCCGACGGGGTCCACTCCGGTCGCCCCATCGTGTGACTGCCTCGCGCACCGGTGCGGGAACGCCGCGGACAACGCGACGCGTGAACGGCGCTATCCCACCGACATGACGGACGCGGAGTGGGCCGTGGTCCGTCCCCCTGCTGCCGGTGCCGGGCTGGCTTCAGGGACGTGGCGGACAGCCCCCTGTCCATCACGGATCATGGCGAACAGGACGTTGACACGTCGTCGAACCAGGGCGAGCACGGCCCGCTTGTGCTGTTTCTCCTCGGCCCGCTTGCCACGCCCCAACTCCCTTCACCACTGCGGCTTGACAACAACACGCGGAGGTGGAGTAGCGGTGACTCAACGGATCATTGGTGAGCCGGAGCGCGTGAGTGCAGGGGCCGCTGCGCAAGGTGGCGGCCTCCCTCCTTTCTGGGGCCCTGATCCCTGTCGTCAGACCGGCTCCGTCGCAGATCGGTCCGTTACTCGTACCGGTACTTCAGCGAGTCCGCCTCCGCCTGCTCGATGTCGGCGATCGTCAGCTCCGGCATCCGCAGTTGGGCCAGCGTCACCTCGGCCGAGGTCGGCTGGGCGTCGGCCGGCAGCCACTGCTCCGGCTTCCAGGCCCCGCTGCGCAGCAGCGACTTGGGGCAGTGCGGGTAGACCTCCTCGATCCCCAGCACCAGCGCACTGGCCGGCGGCTTTCCCACGGCGGTCAGCTGCGACAGCAACTCCGGGCGGGTGGAGACGACAGCCCTGCCGTTCACCCGTAGAGTGGTGGTCCGCCCGGGGATGACGAACAGCAGCCCGGCCCGTCCGGTGGCGATGACGTTCTGCAGGGTGTCCAGCCGCTTGTTGCCGGTCGCGTCCGGTATCGCCACCGTCCGTGCGTCCAGGACGGCGACGAACCCGGCGGGGCCGCCGCGCGGCGAGACGTCGCAGTTGCCCTCGGCGTCCGCGCTGGCGACCAGGACCAGCGATGAGCAGCCGATCAACCGCCGGGTGTGCTCGGTGAGTTCGGTCATCTGCTTGCGCACGGCCGCGTCGCCGGGGAGTTCGTAGGCCCGGCGTAGCGCCTCCTGGTCGGGCACGGCGTCGAGGCGGAGCGAGTCGAAGGCACTACCGGCAAGGGGTGTCGTCATGCCTCCGACCCTAACGAGCCGACCTGCGATTGACCTTGGTCGGTGGGGCGGGGACGTAGGGACGGCCGCGCGAGTTGTCTGGTGTGTGACGATCAAGCAGGCCCGAACGGCCATGTCGCATCCTGCCTTCTGCGCGCTGTCGCGCCAACATCAGGGCGAGTTGGCCGCGGAACTCGCCCCCGCTGGGTGGCGCGCTGTGAGTCCGGGCGTCATGGGCGACGTGAGGGCGACCGTAGACGGAAGGCGGTGGCCGGCCCGAAGTACGAACTGGTCTTCATCGACCGGCTCCTGGTGACACCGGTCCATCTGCGGACCGGGCTCGCCCATGAGGCGTTCGGCGTGCTCTACAAGGTGGGGTCTTCCACGATGGACCGGGCGATCCGAGAGGTCCACCCGCTGCCGGCGGACCGTGGGTTCGCCGTCCTCGACCGGCCCGGCATCCAGCTGCGGACCCTGGAGGACATGTTCGCCTATGCCGCGGCCGAGGACGTCACCTTGCCGATCGACGGGAAGGAGACCCAGGCCCGCCGCCCTTACGCGGGCCGTCCCGGCCGGCGGGCCTTCGCTTCCGGCAAGCGCAGGCAGAACACCGTCAAGACCACGACGATCAGCGACGGCCAGGGCCGCACCCTGTGGTCCGGGGCCCAGCGCCCAGGCCGGATGCACGACCAGACCTCCGTGCACACCGAGGGCATCGCCGAGCAGTTCCACCAGCACCCCGGCGTGAGAGCCGAGGTCGACGACGGCTACCGCGGCCTGGCCAGCGAGTCCCTCGACCAGGTCAGCGCCCCGCCAAGGAAACTGAAGGGCAAGGCTCCGAACGACGGCCCGGTCACCGAGCGGTACGGCTGGCGTGAGATGAAACGGCGCCAGTCCTTGCGCCGGATCTGCGTCGAGCACGCCAACGCCGAAGTCCGCCAGTGGCGCCCGCTCCAGTGGTACACCGGCCGCCGCGAGACCTATGGCGAGACCCACCTCGCCATCGACCCCCTGGTCTCCGACCGCGCCGCCAAACGACCCACCCGGCACAACCCGAGCACCGAGCTGGTGCACGTCCGCACCACGGCCTGCTGAACCACCCGCTTGCCGAACCCACAGACCAACACGCCCCAAGATCAATCGCGGGTCAGCACGTTGGAGCGCCGCGTGCTTCCTCTCGCGCGGAGAGGACCACCGTCCGGACGGCCGTCCACCGGAATGCGGCCCTCCCCCCCCCGCCTGCTACCTCCGTGTCTCGATCGCTAATATCGGGCCATTCTTCGATTGCCGTCACAGAAATGACACATTTTTCGGGCGTTGGCAACACCCGTTCGCCCCGGGCCTACGCTGTTCCGGTGACCAGTGTCGATGTCGTCGCAGGACCGACCGCCGAGAGCGGTCCCGAGCCGCGTACCCAGTCCCTGATGCTGACCTTCTTCGGTGCTCATGTGCTGGGGCGGCCGATCGCCGTGTCGTCGGGGAGCGTGATCGCCGCTCTCGGGAGGTTGGGCAGTACTGAGGAGGCGGTGCGGACCACCCTGAACCGGATGGTCAAACGCGGCCTGCTGGAGCGTCGTCGCCAAGGCCGGAAGACCTACTTCGGGCTGACACCGCACGCCGTCCAGGTGCTGACGGACGGAAGGGACCGTATCTGGCGGACCGGCGCGGTGAACCGGGACTGGGACGGCCGGTGGACGATGGTGGGCTTCTCGCTGCCCGAGGCATGGAGCCGCGAGCGGCACGACCTGCGCTCCCGGCTGATCTGGGCGGGCTTCGGCCCACTGCAGAACGGCCTGTGGGTGGCCCCGGCGCGCGTCGACGTCCGTGAGATGGTGGCGGGTCTCGGCCTGGAGCCGTATCTGCGGGTGTTCCGGGCGGAAGTGGAGACGCCGACCGACGTCCGTGAGGTGCTGGAGCAGGCGTTCGACGTGCCGGCCATCGGTGCACGGTACCGGGCGTTCCTGGAGCGCTGGGACCGCACCGACCCGCTTCCCGCAGCGGTCTCCGGCGACGAACTCGCAGGCCAGCTCCTGCTGCACACCGACTGGCTGGACCTGGTGCGACGGGACCCGCATCTGCCCGCCGAGCACCTTCCGGCGGACTGGCCCGCCGCTCAGGCGGAGACAGTCTTCCGCGGCCTGGCCAGCCGCTGGGAACGCCCGGCCGCGCTCGTGGCCGCCCGACTGCTCGACACCCTGACGCTGGACTGATCCGCGCCCGGCCCCCGCCCCTCCGCCCTCGAGTCCCGTGCATCCCCACGCGGACCCGTCTGCCGCATTATTGGGCAGTCTATTGACGGCGATGAAAAAAGAGCCCTACATTCGCAGCGCTCTTCCGCTCGCTCCCCCACTCGGTCCCCCTCGACTCGCGGAGCCGCCGCCATGCCCCGACCCCGTCTTTCGACCCTCGCCGCCGCCTGCGCAACCGCCCTCGCGACCGCCCTGATCGGGCCGGCGACCAGCGCCCAGGCCACGACCGCCGATCACTACTCCGGCACCCTGTCCGACGGCGCCACCTGGATCGCGGACAAGCCCACGCGGTGGAACGGCAGCCTGCTGCTGTTCAGCCACGGCTTCGGACCGACCACCGCCGCCGACGCCCCGTCGACCGCGGTGCGCCAGGCCCTGCTGAACGCCGGCTACGCGCTCGTCGGCTCCTCCTACGACCCGAACGGCTCGATGTGGGCGCTCGACTCTGCCGAGCGGGATCAGTTCGCCGCGCTCAACACCTTCCGCCGACAGGTCGGTACACCAACCCGGGTCATCTCGGTGGGCCAGTCCATGGGCGGCCTCATCAACGCTCAGGTCGCCCGCGACGGCGCGGGCCACGTCGACGGCTCGCTCGGCCTGTGCGGCCTGGTCGCAGGCGGCGTAGATCTGGACAACTACCAGCTGGACGCCGAGTACACCCTGGCCACGTTCTTCGACCCTGCCGATGCCGACAAGCTCGTGAACCTGGACAGCCAGACCGACGCCGGCGCCCTCGCCGACCGGCTCACGAAGGCGGTGGAAACGGCGCAGCAGACCCCGGCGGGACGCGCCCGGATCGCCCTGGCTGCCGCCTACCTCAATCTGGCCGACTGGGCTCCCGGCCGGCAGCCGCCCGCACGCGACGACTTCACGGGCCAGGAGGAGCAGCAGTACGCATGGCTGGCTCAGGGCCTGCTCGGGTTCATCGTCCCGGCGCGCTGGTCGGTGGAGCAGTCCGCCGGCGGCAACACGTCCTGGAACAAGGGCGTCGACTACGCCGGGCTGCTGCGCAAGTCCGCCCACGCCAAGCAGGTCAAGGCGCTCTACCGCGACGCCGGGCTCGACCTGCGCAACGACCTGAACCGGCTCACCCGCGGCGCGGACATCACAGCCGACCCGGCCGCAGTGGCTCATCTGAAGCGGACCTCCACCGCCGGACAGGGCTTGGCCCTACCGCTGTTGGACATCCACACCACCGCCGACCAGCTGGTGCCCGTCGAACAGGAATCGGCCTTCGCCGGGCGGGTGCGCAGGGCCGGAGACTCCGCGCTGTTGCGACAGGCCTATGTGGCACGTCAGAGCCACTGCAACTTCACCACCGCCGAAGTGCTCGCCGGGCTGCACGCCGTGGAGCACCGGCTGGAGACCGGGCACTGGGACAACTCCGCCACCACCGCCGAACTCCAGCACAGCGCCGACGAATTGGGCCTCGACGGCGCCGCCTTCACCGACTACCGGCCGAATCGTCTGACCGGTACCCGCTGATCCCGAAGCATCCTCTCCCCGTCCCAAGCTCGCGCACCTCAGGAGCCCTCCGTGTCGATGACGACCGAACCCGCCGCCAGAACCGCCACCGGCCGCGGCCTGACCACCGGCACCCTGGTCGCCGGTCTCCTCGCCGTCTGCCTCGCCCAGATCGGTCTGGCCATACCGGCCACCCTCAATGGGCTGTTCCAGTCCGACCTGCACCCGGTCGGCTCGCAGCTCACCTGGATCTCCGACGCCTTCCTGCTCCCGGTCGCCGTACTGGAGCTGACCTTCGGCCTGCTCGGTGACCTCTTCGGCCGCAAGCGGCTGCTGGTCGGCGGCGCATCACTGCTGGCCGTGGGCGAGTTGGTCAGCGCCACTGCCTCCGGCATCCACCAACTCTGGGCCGGACAGGCCCTGGCGGGCCTGGGTGCCGCCGCCCTGTTCCCGACATCGCTGGCCATCCTGGCTGCCGGCACCACCTCGCCCGCACAGCGGGCCCGGGTCATCGCGATGTGGGCAGCGCTGCTCTCCACCGGCGGATTCCTCGCCCCGCTGCTCGGAGGCATCACCGCCACCTACGGCTCGTGGCGATGGTCCTTCGTCGTGGTCACCGCCATCGCAGCGGCAAGCGCCGCCGTCAGCGCTCTGTTCGCCGTCAACTCCAGTGCCTCCGGAGGGCGTTCACTCGACGTAGCGGGCCAGCTGACCATCGGTCTCGGCTTGTTCTCCCTGCTCTACGCCATCATCCAGGGCCCGACGGACGGCTGGGCCTCACCCTCGATCGTCATCGCCTTCGTCCTGGCGGCCGTGTTCCTCGCCGCCTTCGTCCTGGCCGAGAAGCGCGCCAAGTCCCCGCTCCTTCGCCTGGACCTGTTCCGCAACCGCGCCTTCGCGGTGGCCTCGGTCGTGGCCGTGGTGGGCATGTTCGCCTTCCTGGGCACCGCCTACGCCGTCAGCATCCGGCTCGGCCCGGTGCAGGACCAGGCCCCGATGCGGACAGCCCTGGCATTCGTCCTGCTCAACGGCATCACGCTGGTAATGCTGCCACTGACGGAACGGCTGCTGACAACCGCGGCACCCGGGCTGCTGCTCGGCGCGGGACTGCTGCTGATCGCGGCGGGTGACTACTGGGCGGCCACTCTGCCGATCACCGACAGCACCTTCACCTCGCTGATCCTGCCGCTCGGACTCGTCGGCCTGGGCTTCGCGATCACCGTCTCGTCGATCACGGCAACAGCTGTCAACACCGTGCCAGTACACCTGGCCGGCATGGCCAGCGCCACCACCAACCTGCTGCGAGACTTCGGCTTCACCCTCGGCCCCGCCGTCATCGGCGCCGTGGCCCTGAGCCGCGCGGCAAACAACTTCTCCGACTCCCTGCACAACTCCGCCCTCCCCGCGGCACTGAAAGGCGCAGGTACGGCCGTACTCGAAGAGGGCGGCCCACTCGCGGTCAACGGCGCCTCCGCAGCGTCACCCAAACTGGCCGACCTGCACCCACTCGCCCTGGACGCCCTCGGCCACGGCTACTCCATCGGCTTCATCGTCTGCGGCTCAGCCGCACTGCTCTCCGCACTACTGGCCCTCATCACACTCCACAGCCGAACCACCCCACACGCCGATCCCACAGAGCGCTAGTGCCAGATCCCCGCTTGGGTCCGGTGGTTCTCCGTCACGGTCGCAATCGCTTGCCGCGCACGGGTGGCAGACCAGGCGTCCGCACGCCTCGCGCGGTGGAGCCCGATGATCCAGCCGTGCCTCCCCCTCCTTCGTGGAGCGATCAGGAACAGCCAGCAACAACTCGTTCTTCGCGTCCCGGAGCATCGCGAGGTTGTTCGCCGTGGAGGGAGGAGCCCGAGCTCCGAGTCGCCGGGGCGCCACCCGTGTAGGCGGCGAAGTGACCGCCAGTCGGGGAAGCGCCGCCGCCGGCCGGCCTTGCGGATCTGGGTCGGGGGTCCGAACCCGTTCCAGCAGCGTGAGGACGGCCGGGTACTGCAACCGCGGTCCCAACACCCGTTCCAGCGACGGGTGGACCTGGGCGAGCAGGCCGTGCAGTCGGTTCGCGACCCGGACGGCCTCGCCTGCGCGCGGGCGGCGTCGGCGATGATGAACGCGTCGCTCGTGTCCGTCTTGGCCTCACCCGGGTAGAGGTCGTCGATCCGCCGCACGGTCAGCCCCGGCAGATCAGCGACCGGACAGCCGACGTCCTGGGCCACCGCCGGCGGCAGAGTCCTGATGGAGGCCGACTGGTCGACGACCACCAGCCAGTGGCATGAGTGCCGTCATCGCATCTCGTGAGTCCAGTCGGGCGGTCTTGCCCTCCGCCGATGGGAGCCTGCCCCTGGACAGTCCGGCACTGTGCGGGCCCGCGTGCGGAGCGCGTCGTGACCGGTCGGGTACCGACGCGCTCCTGTCCCGCAGTGGCCGGACACGCTCCGGTCAGCGGGTGGCGATGAGCTCGAGTGTGTCGATCACGCGGTTCGAGAAGCCCCACTCGTTGTCGTACCAGGCGACCACCTTCACGTGCCGACCGTCGACCCGGGTGAGGGCCGAGTCGAAGATCGACGAGGCCGGATTGCCCGTGATGTCGGAGGACACGAGCGGGAAGTCCGAGTACTCGAGGATGCCGGCGAGCGGCCCATCCGCCGCGGCGCGGTACGCGCTCAGCACGTCGTCGCGCGTCACGTCACGAGTGACGGTCGTGTTGAGCTCGACGATCGAGCCCACCGGAACCGGCACACGGATCGAGTCGCCCGACAGCTTGCCGGCCAGGTTCGGCAGCACGAGGCCGATCGCCTTGGCGGCGCCCGTCGTGGTAGGCACGATGTTGACAGCGGCAGCTCGGGCACGACGGGCGTCGCGGTGCGGACCATCCAGCAGGTTCTGCTCCTGCGTGTAGGCGTGCACCGTCGTCATGAAGCCGTGCTCAATGCCGGCGAGCTCGTCGAGTACCGCGGCCAGCGGTGCGAGCGCGTTGGTCGTGCACGAGGCGTTCGAGACGATCGTGTGCAGGTTCGGGTCGTACGTGTCGCTGTTGACCCCGAACGCCAGCGTGACGTCGGCGCCGTCCGACGGCGCGCTGACCAGCACCTTCTTCGCGCCCGCAGCGAGGTGGGCGCGGGCAGCCTCCGCCGACGTGAAACGGCCGGTCGCTTCGAGGACGATGTCGACACCGAGTTCGGCCCACGGCAGCTGCGCCGGTTCACGCTCGGCGAGCACCTTGATGCGACGGCCGTCGACGACGAGGGCGTCCCCGTCGACGGTCACCGGGCGACCGAGCCGGCCGGCCGTGGTGTCGTAGGCGAGCAGCCGTGCGAGAGCGGCGGGCTCCGTGAGGTCGTTCACGGCGACGACCTCAAGAGTGCTGCCGCGTTCGAGCAGTGCGCGCAGTACGTTGCGTCCGATGCGGCCGAATCCGTTGATGGCGATGCGAGTCATAAGTGCTGTCCCTTCGGTTCGGCACCAAGGCTCGCTCGGGGCACTCACCGGTGACAGTGGCGGGATAGCCATGGTTCAAAAGGATCGCGCCAAGGGCGCCGGCGGCGGGGCTACTCGCCCTGGGCGAAGGTGCGCCGGTACTCGCTCGGCGTGGTGCCGAGGATGCGATGGAAGTGCAGTCGCAGATTCGCACCGGTGCCGAGACCTACGTCGGTGGCGATCTGCTCGACGCTGCGCTGCGAACGCTCGAGCAGCTCGCGGGCCATGTCGATGCGGGCCCGCATGACCCACTGCATCGGCGTGTACCCGGTCTCCGCTACGAAGCGCCGCGAGAACGTGCGCGGCGAGACCGCCGCCTGCCGCGCCAGTACCTCGAGGGTGAGAGGCTCGTCGAGCCGGTGCAGCGCCCACTCGCGGGTGTCGGCGAACCGCTCACCGAGCGGCTCAGGCACGCTGCGCGGCACATACTGCGCCTGACCGCCACTGCGGTAGGGGGCTGCGACCAATCGCCGGGCCGCGTGGTTCGATGCCGCCACCCCGAGGTCGCCGCGCAGAATGTGCAGGCACAGGTCAATGCCCGAGGCGGCGCCGGCCGACGTCAGCACGCTGCCCTCGTCGACGAACAGAACGTTCTCGTCGACCTCGACGAGCGGATGCCTCGCCACCAGCGCCCGTGTGTAGTGCCAGTGCGTCGTGGCACGCCTGCCGTCGAGCAGGCCTGTCGCGGCGAGCGCGAAGGCGCCCGTCGAGATGGCGGCGAGCCGCGCGCCCCGGTCGTGGGCAGCGATCAGCGCGTCGACGACGGCCTGCGGCGGATCGTCACGGTCCGGGAACCGATAGCCGGGGATGAAGACGATGTCGGCCCACGCAAGTGCGTCAAGGCCGTCGGCGACGTGATACGAAAGGCCGTCGCCACCGGTCACGAGACCAGGCGCCGCGCCGCACAGCCGCACCTCGTACGGCATGCTCGCGCGCGTGGTGAACACCTGCGCGGGGATTCCGACATCGAGCGGCTTCGCACCCTCGAGCACAAGGACGGCGACGCGACGCAGGCGGGAGGCTGACACGGAGACAGGGTACGCAGGGGTGCGTCCGTGCGTCGGGTTGGCCGGGCGCGCAGGGTCCGGGTGGAGCCCAGGTCTGAAGGAATCAGAGCGGCTCCGCGACCACGCCCGCCTCCCCGCGGCACCTCATGGCAGTTCCGGTGCGGGAAGGTCACGCCGGGCGAGAAGCTCGGGCAAATCGCCGTTCGGGAGCACGGCTGAAGCGCATGGTCATTCGAGCGGACTCGCCTCGCGTGCGGGCAGGGCAACCGATGAACAGACCGGGCCGTACAGCCCATGCTGGCCGAGAGCCCGGACGCCATCTTCCTGCCGCTGTGGTTCCTGCTCGGGTGCGGGCTGATCGTGCTGCTGGTGCTTGGCTGGGCGGGACAGTCGCTCAGCGGGCCACGGCACGCGGCCCGTCGCAGCAAGGTGATCCTCTGGCTGCTGGGCTCGGGCCTTGTCCTGTTGCTGCTGGGCTTCCCTGTCTTCTTCTGGGGGAAGAATCTCCCCACGCTTCCGGGCGGCTGGGCCGCCCAATTCGTGCCTGCGATGCTGGTGGCATTGGGCGCGGCCTTGGCTTTCTTCGCCGTACAACTGCGTCTCACCCACGACGGAGCGACACACGACCGGCCCGGCCGCACCGGGGACCGGCTATGGCTGTCGGGAGGAGCCCTGCTCCTGCACACCTCGCTGCACCAGGCGCTGCACATGGAGTGAGTTCAGATCCGCCAGGAGCGGATGCGGTCGGCTGCGTCGTACCCGTCGACACGGCCGGCGTCGATGTCGCGGGCGAGGTCGATCAGCGCACCGTACGGCGGGTCCACGGCCTCGCCCGCGGCGCCCATGTACGCCGTGACGATCGCGGCACCGTACAAGGCGTTGCGGGCCGGGAGGGGGCGCAGCCGGATGATCGCGTGCATCAGGGCCGCCGCCCGCCAGGCGTTGTCGACGGCGACGCCGACCTGGGGGGTGTTGACCCGGTGGCGCGCGACGGCGGCCACGAGGTTGGAGAAGTCGTGGACCGAAGGGTGCTTGGGCAGCACTTCCGACTGGCGCTCCAGCAGCCAGCGGATGTCGATATGGAGCTCCATGGTCAGGCAGCAGTCCGTCCAGAGGCGTCCAGCCGGGCGGGAGCGTCGTCGGGAAACGCCGCGTCGAACGCGGCCGCGTTGTCGGCGACGAACGCACGGAAGACGTCGGCGGCGCTGTCCAGGCGGGGATCGCGGACCGCGTTGTGCGCGGCCTCGGTGATGAGAGCGGTGACCGTGGTGCCCTCGGCTTCGGCACGCTCCTGCAGCTGAGCGTGGAGCTCTTCGGGGACGCGGATTGTCACTGACTTCGACATGTTCCGACCGTACAGCAAGGCGTACAGCACGGGGATAGGTGTGACGAAACCGAACCCGAACGAGGCGCCTTCCCACCTCGGGCCGAGGCGCCGATGACACAGACGATGTGGGTGGCCGCTTTCCGGGAACGGCGCGTCCAACCAGTCGTACGGCCACCCCGTGGGACAGGATCCTGCGGACCGTCCAAGCCGACGCCGACGCGGCCGGCCGCATCGACTGGTCCGTGGCGAGCGTGGGATTCCATCTCCCATCGCGCCCACCAACACGCCGTCGGCGCGCGCAAGAAGCCGCCGCGAGTGACGGGAAGGACGCACGCCCCGAAAGCACCTCCCCGACGAGGGACTCGGACCCTCCGGGGCGGACTGCCACAAACGCAAGAGCGAGATCGAACGGACGATGAACAGGCTCAAAAACCTCCGGGCCGTGGCCGCGAGGCACGACAAGCGGGCCTGCGGCTTCCACGGCAGCGTCACCGTTGCCGCGATCCGGCTCTGGCTTCGTCCGTGATCCGCTGGATGAACCCTGGCGGTGAGGCGCTCGAAAACCAGTGGAACAGCGCCACATTGCGCCATTACCGTGCTGCCGAACCAAGTCGTCTGGTCAAGGACGTGCCGTTGTACACCCTGTGAGACCTCCCGAGCGCTGATTTGTCGCGCGTCGCGCATGTGCGCCGCGCTCCTTTTTGCTGCGGACTTCTCACTGAAACCGGTGTACTTCTGTGCTCGAAAACTGGGTGGTCATGCCCACCTGCCTGCCGCTCGTTCGCCGCCGTTGCCACGCGTGCGCGTCCGAGCGATTCCGGACAAGCGGTAAATTTCGCGTCAACGCCAACCACAAGCTCATCGACGCCTGGCTCCTCGCGCTGTGTACCGCTTGCGGGGAAACGGCAAAGCTAGCGGTCCTGGAGCGGATGAACGTGCGCTCCGTACGACCTGAGCTGCTGGACCGGATGCATGACAACGACCCTGGCCTGGCAGCTGAGTTGCTCCAGGATCCGGTCGTGCGGCGCCGTAGTCGCATCGCCCTCGACTGGGACAACGCATGGCGCCTCGACACCGGCGGATCGGATCACCTGGACCGCGAGGTGATCGACGTCTCGGTCCGCTTTGCGGCGCGGATCCCTGTCCGGCCGGTGCGACTGATCGCTGAAGGGTGCGGTCTTTCGCGGGCCGAGGTCGAGAGACTGATCACGGAGGAGAAACTCGTTTCGGCAGTCCGGCTGAGCGGCAAGCTCTCCGGCGACTTCACCTTCACGCTCAAGCGCTGAGCCCTCCTCGGGACCAAGGGCCTGTCCGGCAGGATCCGCCGGACAGGCCCCAGCTCGCAGCTGCGTGGGCGTTCGAAGCCATTTCGGGGGCAGGACGTCGTCCCCGTCCGGTGACAGTCCTATCTCCTGACCGGGGCCGCTTGCCTGGACGTTGAACTGGTTGCGGCCACCCCTGCCGTCGCCGACCAGCGGCGTTGGAAGGGACTTGAACCGCTGCAGAGCAGAGCCCCGTCCCGGGCATCACTGCTGCAGGCCCGAACCGGCAGAGGAACGCACCTCTGATGACCCCGTCTTCAGGACCGCGACCACCAGGAACTGCGTCTGGTGCTCCTCCCCGACCTGCTGGTGGGACTGTTGATCACACATGCGGGCCACGTGGACGGCCGCCGCGTCTCTGGGTGTAAGAGTCGCCGCCGTGACCGCATTCGCCGGCGTCGTCGACCGCCACGTAGAGATCAGTGTTCTCGCCCAGGCAGGCGCCGGTCAGGGCGATGGACGGCCGTCCGGATGCCTTGGCCGGCTCCACCGCCCACTGGAGGCCCTTGATCAGACCTTTGGCTGCGGCCGCCTGGTGTGGTCAGCCACTTTGACGGCGACGCTGCTCCCCGATCAGCGCGGCCGCCTTTTCGGCGATCATGATCGTGGGTGCGTTGGTGTTTCCGCTGATGACAGTCGGCATGACCGAGGCGTCGACGACACGGAGTCGCTCGACTCCGTAGACCTCCAGGTCCGCATTGACGACGGAGTCGTCTCCGGTTCCCATGGCACAGGTGCCCACTGGGTGATACGACGTGGCACTCCACCTGCGGACGTGCTCTTCGAGAGCCGCGTCGTCCATGCCGTCCAGACTGTCCAGGTCGTCCCTGGCCGGCAGGTACGCCCGCGCCAGGTACGCGGCGAACGGTGCGCAGTGGGCGATGCCCATGACCGCTCTGAGTCCGGCGACCATGACCGACACATCCGCGGGTACGTCGAAGTAGCGGGGATCGATCAGCGGCGGGGCCTGCGGATCAGCCGACGCGAGACGGACGGTGCCGCGAGTCCGCGGGTTCAGGGGGCAGCAGTTCATCGTGAACACCGGCCGGTCGGGTACTTCCTCACCGCTGAGAATGAGTGCCGTGGCTCCTCCCACCAGCTGGACGTCAGGACGGCTGTTGCCGTCCGTGACGTTGAGGAACGCGCCGACTTCGCCGTAGTTGGAGGCGAAGGGCCCGTCGCCGTGGGCTCGCCACCGTTCGAGGTTGTCCGGGGTGAGCAGGTCCCGGACGATGTCAGTGGAGTTGCGGGTGTCCCACACGACGGGAGCCATCAAATGGTCTTGCAGGTTCCGCCCGACCCCCGGCAGGGGGACGCGGACGTCTATGCCCACATCGTGCAGCTCGTCGGGGTCGCCTATGCCCGACAGGAGCAGCAGCTGGGGCGAGTTGATGGATCCGCCGCAGAGCAGGATCTCCCGGTCGGCGTGGGCCGCCCGCTCCTGTCCGTCCCGGAGATAGGTGACGCCGGTCGCGCGTGATCCGTCGAGTGTGATCTTTGTTGCCAGGGCGCCGGTGCGTACCGTGAGGTTGGGTCGGTCAAGGGCCGGGCGCAGATAGGCGTCGGCCGCGGACCACCGTCGCCCGTGATGGCATGTCACCTGGTACAAACCGGCGCCCACAGGGGACTCCCCCGCGAAGTCGTCGGTGCGGTCCAGCCCCCATTCCACGGCCGCGTCGAGCCAGGACCGTGAGAGTTCGTGGGTGTAGACGCGGTCTTCGACGTGCAGGGGTCCGTCCGAACCGTGGTAGGGCTCGCCGAGGCGGCGGTTCGACTCGGACTTCACGAAATACGGCAGGACGTCGTCGTAGCCCCAGCCTTTCGCGCCGTACTCGTCACGCCAGCCGTCGTAGTCGTGCCGGTTGCCCCGGGTGTAGATCATGACGTTGGTGGATGACGACCCGCCCAGCGTCTTGCCCCGGGGCCAGGAGAACGTGCGGCCCGGCTGGGGCTGCTCGACCGTCCGGTAGCTCCAGTCGGAATGCGATCCGAAGAGCATTCCGAGCGCGGCCGGGATGTGGATGAGTTCGTCGGTGTCGGGGCCGCCCGCTTCGAGGAGCAGCACGCGGACGCGGTCGTCGCGGCTCAGGCGGTCTGCGAGCACACAACCGGCGCTGCCGGCGCCCACGATGACGTAGTCGAATCCTTCGGTTCCGGTGGAGGTCATGCTGGCTCCCTCGCCTGCCGGATGGTCGTCGCCCGGACTCGCCCGAGCCGGGCGACGCGTGCCGGCCGTCGCATCAGGGGTGGTAGATCGACTGGACTTGCTGGTATGCGTGAAGCCCCTCGGGCCCCAGTTCGCTGCCGAGTCCGCTGGCCTTCCTGCCTCCGTAGGGGGAGGTGAGGTCGGGCAGATAGCCGTTGAGCCCGACGGTGCCGGTGCGGATTCGGCGGGCCACCTGGGCACCGTGGTCCACGTCCGTGGTCCAGACGGTGCCGGCGAGGCCGTAGGCCGACTCGTTCGCCAGGCGCACTGCCTCGTCCTCGCCGTCGTAGGACGTGATCGTGAGGACGGGGCCGAAGATCTCTTCCTGCGCGATGGTCGATGAGTTCTCGACGTCGGCGAATACGGTGGGTTCGACGAACCAGCCTCGATCGAGGCCGGGCGGCCGGCCTCCTCCGGTGGTGAGCCGAGCTCCCTCGTTGAGGCCGGTCTTGATGTAACCCAGCACACGTTCGCGCTGGCGCAGGCTGACGAGCGGGCCGATCTGGGTGTCGGGGTCGAGCGCGTCACCCACGACGGCGTCGCGGGCCATCGCCGTACAGAACTCGACCACTTCCCGATACCTGCTGCGGGAGGCCAGGATCCTGGTGCTCGCGTAACAGGTCTGACCGTTGTTCAGCAGACTGGCCATGAAGAACTGCTCTGCGTTCGCGGCGAGGTCGGCGTCGTCCAGGACGACGGCGGCGGACTTGCCTCCCAGTTCCAGGGTCACCGGCCTCAGCAACTCGGCGCATGCGGCAGCCACTTGGCGCCCCGCTCTGGTGGATCCGGTGAACGACACCTTGTCGACGCCAGGATGGGAGACCAGATACGCGCCGGTGTCGCGGCCGCCCGGAACGATGTTGATCACGCCGTCGGGGATGCCCGCTTCCTTGACCGCCTCCGCCAGCAGCACCGAGTCGAGGACCGTCTCCGGCGCCGGCTTGAGGACGAGCACGCAACCGGCCGCCAGAGCCGGGGCTATCTTGAAGAAAGCGATGGTCTGAGGGAAGTTCCAGGTCATGATGGCGGCTACGACGCCTGCGGGTTCCCGGCGGACCAGGGTGGTGCCGCGGGGCAGTCCGGTACGCAGTTCCTCGCACGGCATGCCGTCGGCCAGACCGGCGTAATAGCGCAGCAGGGCTGACGGCACCACACCCTCGAAGGACCGAGCGACCGTGATCGGCATGCCGTTCTGCGCGCTGACGGCGTCGGACGTCGCGCCCTTCCTGGCATCGAGCGCGTCCGCAAGACGGATCATGGCGGCCGCGCGACGTTCAGTGCCCCAGGCGGCCCAGCCGGTCGGTGCGTCGAATGCGGCACGAGCGGCCCCGACCGCCCGGTCGATGTCCCCCTGGGAACCGTCCGGTACGGCACCGAGGTGGTCGCCGGTACTCGCGGACACGACGTTGATGACCCGGTCGCCGGACGTGTGCACCCAGCGTCCGCCAATGAACAGATGGTTGGGATTCATGGTGAACTCTCCCCTCGGCATGGCCGTGGGACCACGGCACTCCGTGGTGTTCGAAACGTGGATGACCAGCGAGCACGAGGGCCCTCAGCGCGGTACGCGGGCCGCTGCCGGTCATGACTTTCCTACGCCGTGGCCCGGCGCGTCGAACCTGCGAGCGGGCCACATCTGCGACGCCCCTTGCGGCTGGTACCGGCCTTGCGAGGAGCGCTTTCACGATTCACGACTGAATGAATGCGACATTACACCCATCTGGGGTAAACCGTCACCAGATGGGTAGAATATTGGCAGAAAAACTTTGGTCGCCGCCCGATGAGGGAAGTCCGGACCGACGGCTCAAAACCTCACGCCATGCCAGTGAGCATCGTGGTCGGCAGACCGGGTCCCGGTGCGCGACAGCGCGCCATGAGCAGGACGCCTCAAGGAGAGGTCGTACATCATGAGGACATATGGCGGAGCAACGGCGGAACAGCGCACATCGCTCCGCCGTCAGCGCCTCATGGAAAGCGGTCTCGAGCTTTTCTCCAGCCAGGGATACGCCCACACGTCGATCAGCGCGGTACTCCGCCACGCCGGGCTGAAGGACAGGTACTTCACGGAGAGCTTCTCATCCCTTGACGACCTCATGGCAGCGCTCATGAGAGACATCTACGAGGAACAGATCACCCGATGCACCGAGGCGATTGGCACAGGCCAGCCGCTGCGCGACCGGGCTCGACACATGATCGACGTCATCGTCGGGCTTCCCCTGCAAGACCCGAGAAAGGGTCGCGTCAAACTCGCGGAATCCCTGGGTGCCGGTCCCCTCACAGCACGCGAACGACGTCTGGGCCTGCAGCGCATGAGCGGCCTCGTGGACTCTCTCCTCAGGGAAGGGCTTCACGATCCCCGGATCGACACCGCCACCATGTCCGTGGCCGTCGTGGGCGCGGTCAGCGAGATGCTGCTGAGCTGGTTCAACGGAGTTCTGGACATCTCGAGGGAGGAGCTGGTGGATCAGGGCCTTCTCCTCTTCGAGGCCATCACCTGCATGCCCGGCGACGCCCCGGCGGTCGCGTAGGGCATGCGCCCATCGAGGGGATCGGAGCCCGATCCGCCGCCGATCCCCACGGCAAAGGGGGCGGACCGGCAGGACATCTGGACGAGTTGCCGTGGCACAGCCTCGTCGCCCGCGCCTGGTGGAGGTGATGCAGGAGGTAAGTGCCTGGGCCGCTCGCGCGGCGCGTTCACCACCAAGCCCCATTGAGTGCGGACGCCCGCTGCCGCCCGTTGTCCCCAGTCGTCACGCCAGGGCATTGGGCCGACTGCACCCAGTTCAAGCCCGTGTGGGACGTGTCCCGATTCCGCGAGCAGGTACGCCACCACTCCAGCCAGCGAGTGTCCAACGAGCGAGACCCGATCCAGACCGAGCACGTCCATGAGCCCCAGCGCGTCATCGCGCATCAACTCAAACAGGTACGCGCCAGGCCGATTGTTTCGGTCGTGACCTCAAAGGTCGGGCGCATACAGATACCACCGATCCGCGAGACCGCCCACGACACGGGCACAGGTCCCCCTTCTGATCACAGAACGCCGCAACTCCGTGATCGGCAGGCCCTGCACCTGGGTTGCCGCTGGGACACACATCGCACCTGTCCGCGCGACGCGCCCGGTCGCTGTAGTTGCTGCGTGCCAGGCGAGTCGCGCGCCTCTTCCATCCGCGGTGTGCGGTCCCCTAGTGGGCATCGGCGGGTGTGACGAGGAGGCCGCCGACGATGGTGCGGATGGGGTTGAGATCGCGTAGCGCGTCGCTGGGGCAGTGGGCGGGGTCCCGGTCCCAGACGGTGAGGTCGGCGAAGCGGCCCGGGGTGAGGGCGCCGCGCAGGCTCTCCTCGCCGCACAGGCGGGCGGCGTTGGTGGTGTGCAGCGCGAGGGCTTCCTGATAGGTGATGGCGTGCTCGGGGCCCTTGACGCCGATGGCGGTCTGGCGGGTGGTCATGCCCCAGACGGAGCGCATGGCGCCGAGCTGGCCGACGGGGAAGTCGGATCCGGCGCTGACCTGGGCACCCAGGTCGATCCAGCCGCGGGCGGGGAAGAGGCGGGCGACGCGTTCCGGGCCCCAGAAGCCCTCCTCCACCTCGGCGGTGTCGTGCAGCAGCGGCTGCTGGATGGTGACGGGGATGCCCAACTCGACGGCACGGGTGCGCTGTTCGGGGGCCGCCAGACCGCCGTGCTCCATCACCAGCGTGCCGGCAGGCAGGCCGGGGTTGCGGGCGAGGACGCGTTCGTAGACGTCCAGAAGGATGCGGACCGCGCGGTCGCCGTAGGCGTGCGTACCGACGCGCCAGCCGCGGCGGACCACGGCCTCGACCGCCTCGACCAGCGCGCCGGGCTCCCAGGTCAGCGTGCCGGAGAAGGAGTGGTCGCAGGCGTACGGCTCTTCGGTGGCCCCGGCCTCCAGCCCGCCGTCGAGCCCGAACTTCACTCCCCATACCCGCAGCCACGGGTCGGAGCCGTAGCGCCAGTCCTCCATGACGTCGAGCAGGTCCTCGACCTGGGCCGCGCTGGTCATGCCGAGTGCCGAGATCAGCGTCCGCACCCGGGTGCTCAGCGCCCCCGCCTCGCGGGCGGCGAGCAGCACCCTGTAGTCCTCGGGGGTGACCGCGCAGTCGCGCACGCTGCCGATGCCGGTGACGGCGTACTGGCTGGTGGCCAGACGCAACCCGTCGATCCGCTGGGACCGGTCCGGCGCCGAAACCAGGCGCTCCACCAGGCCCAGGGCGTTGTCGATCAGCCGACCGTCGAGCCTGCCGTCCGCGTCGCGGCCGATCACACCGCCGGGCGGTACGGGGGTGTCCTCGGTGATGCCCGCCAGCCGCAGCGCGTAAGTGTTGACGACGTCGTTGTGGCCGCCGCGCTTGACCAGGACCGGGTGCCGGTCGGTGGCCCGGTCGAGTTCGGCCGCGGTGGGCATGCGGCGCTCGGCCAGGTTGAGTTCCTGCCAGTTCGTGGTGGTGCGGATCCACTCCCCCTCCGGGGTGACCTCGGCCCGCTGCCGGATCAGGTCCAGGAACTCGGAGATCGTGCGTGCCTGGTGCACGGGAACGTCCTGCGCGCCGAGCGCGGCGTAGATCAGGTGGGTGTGAGTGTCGTCGAACGCGGGCAGCACCGTGGCACCCGGCAGGTCGTGGACCGTGGTGCGAGCGGTCACCGAGTGATCGAGTCCGTTCGGGTCGGGGGACAGAGCCGCGATGCGGTCACCCCGTACGGCCAGCGCCCGCTGCGGTGCCCGGCCGGGCACCAATGTGTGCACCGCGTCGGCCCGAATCACCAGATCGGCTCCGTGGTCAGTCATGGTCTTCTCCCCACCATCTGAAAGTCGTCGTTGAGGGCGTGTCAGGGGCCGCAGGGGGCCGCGGCCGCGCCCGGCCGAGGGGTCGTCCACCACGTCCGCCGACAAGACCGTTCTACGGACTCACCGCCGATTCACATACATTCCAGTGCCAGAAACACAGAAACTACGCCCCATCTGCCGCCAAGAATGCTGATCATGCGCCAAACACTCGACGACCCGGATCGTCGGCTCGCGGCTACCGGCTGCCCTTCTCGCCTCGCCGCGCGCCTCCTGGCACGAGCTGGCCACGCCGCCCGGGCCTGTCCGAGCGCACCGCCGTACGCCGCACGGCACCGCTGTACGCCGAAGGCACATCGCGCGCGACGGACGTCCGCGACCCTGCGCCACCGACAGCGCCTCCCCCAACCCCTCGGCATCGACACCGCACTGATCACGGCGGACACCGAGGACGGCGTTCCGCGATGGCCGCCTTCCAGGACGATGACGAGAGGCCCGATGCACCCGGTCGAGCCACAATCCGTCGGGGCTGGAGCACGTAGCGCGTCGCCGACAATTTCGCTCCCCGGATACGCTCCTCCCCAGAGGAAGAAGATCACTGAGGGGTTGGGGTGCCGAAAGTACGCCAGGATCTTGATGCTGTGGATCGGCGGATCACGGCCGTGCTGCTGGCGTCCCCCCGCGCCTCCTGGCGACATGTCGCCGACGTGCTGGGTGTTTCGGAGCGCACGGTCGTGCGCCGCGCCGCACCGCTGTTCCACGACCAGACCCTCCGGGCGACGGCGGTGCGCAACCCCGCCCTCTATCCCCACCTCATCCCCATGGTGTTGCGTATCCGCTGCCGCCCCAATCGGATCACCGCCATCGCCGCCACCCTCGCCCGACGCCACGACACCGTCTGGGTCGACATCCTGGGCGGAGGGGACGAGATCTGCGCCGTGCTCTTCCTGAACGGACCCGATGCCCGCAACGAGCTTGTCCTGCGCGACCTGCCTGCGACCGCGGCCGTGCAGTCCTGGACGTCGTACGACCTGCTGAAAGTCTTTCCCGCAGGGTTTGCCTGGAGCGCGGGACTACTGACCCAGGAGGAGTCCGCTCAGCTGTGGCCCGGCTTCGACGCCTCCCCCGAGCCACTCTCTCCGCCGCCGGAAGATGACGTACTCATCGATGCGCTGATCGAGGACTCCCGGATGACGTACGAGGAGCTCGCCGGCCGCACCGGCAGGACTCCACGGACCGTACGTCGCCGCCTGGACGCCCTGGTGGAGGCGCATGCCGTCCGGCTGGCCACCGAGGTCGATCTCGCCCTGCTGGGGGTGCATGCCGAGGCGCTGCTGTGGATCAAGGCGATGCCAGGGGCGTTGCAGGAGACCGGGCAGATCCTCAGCCGGCATCCACAGGTGCGCTTCACCGCCGCCACAACGGGCTCCAGCAGTCTGTTGGTGGCCGTGGCCGCCGCCGATCTGAGCGCGCTCTATGCATTGCTGACCGGCACGGTGGGAGCCTTGCCGCATATCTCCGACATCGAGGTGACGCCCATTCTCACCGGCGTCAAGCGCACGGGCCTGGTACGTCCCGCCGCGCTTTCGTTGTGATGGCTCTTTCCACTGCACGCGGATCGGCCAGGGGCAACGGACCCGGCGCCTCTCGCTGCGGTGCGCCGGTCATCGGCGGAAGTCACTCGGCGGTGGACGCGTGCAGAGTCCTCCAGAGCTTGGCGGCGCCCGGCATCACGATGAAGACCAGGAGCACCAGCACTCCCAGGGTGAAGGGAAGCGGACGCAGCCACTCGTTCCACTCCGTGAACCGGTCGGCGAGGGTCAGGGAATACAGCCGGTCCGCAGGGTAGATGGTTGCCAACAGGACGAGGAACTCGGCCCAGTGGGGCAGGGTTTCACGGCCGAAGACGTGCTTCATGGTTGTTTGCCTTCAGCCGAAGTGTCGGATTCTTCCGGTGGCCGCAGGCGCGTACGGAAACCAGTCGCTCGCGGAGCCGGTGGCGACGAATGCGAAGACAGCCGTGGCGAAGGACCGGCCCAGTGCCCGCTCGGTGTCAGAGGGCGTCCCCAGCATCGGGCAGTAGGGGTAGCTGTCGAACGTGCCAAAGAGTGGGAGTCGCGCGTGCGGAAGTTCGATCGCTTGGCTTGCTCCTTGGGCTGAAGCCCGAGGATTCTGGCCTTCACAGTCGTTGCGGTCTCCTCGAGCCGCAGCCGAGTCCCCACCTCCGTACCGAGCGGAATCCTCCACAGGGTTCCGACGGCCCTCCTCCAGAAGCCGAGTGTCGGCAAGTTGTGCCTCGGTGCCACCGACGAAGCTGTGGAGGCAGCCTCCCGCTCGCCCTGCAGCGCCCAGCTCGCCGGCCAGAAGGATCGGCACAGTTTCTGCTGCATCCTTCATGGAGTTATTGGCGCCCTCGTCAATCGTGCAGCGCTTGGCGTGATACAGGCAGTAGGTGGCGGCTACCTGCTTGGCTGCCGCCAGGTTGTGGGTGTTCGCCCACACCTTGGCCGCCTCTTGGCAGGCGGTGCGTCCGTAGCACGCCATGGCCGTGCGGTCGCCGTCCCCCACTGGTGCGTCCCAATAGCCTCCGCCATCGGTGTTGTATCCGTACTGCACCCATACCTGGTGCAGCCTGGAGCCGTCCCAGCCGTTCTCGGCGCGCGGGAGTGAGTTCGCGAGGTCGGTCCCGGCGGCCTTGCCGTTACTGTCGGAGCTCGTCGTTCCGCTTGGGCCGCAGGTGTAGTGGCAGCCGCCGGGGCCCGTTTTTTTCCGCAGGTACGCCAGGGCCGGGCTGCTGGGACCGGAGGGGCCTTCGCTGCGTGGCTCGTTGTGGCCGGTTCCGTCGTCAAGCCACAGGCCGGTGGGGTCGCTGTCGGTGACGGCGTTGTTGTCGGCATAGGTGTAGCCGTTGAGGGACTGAGGGTCGGAGGTGTCCAGCACGGGGTCGACGCTGATGAATCGTCCGCTGTTCGGGTCGTATTCGCGGGCGCCGATGTAGGTGATGCCGGACGTTGGGTCGCTGCTGTCGCCGAGGAAGGTCTTGTCGTCGGGCCAGGTGCCGGTCCCGCCGGAGCGCGGGGCTCCGAAGGGGGACGGTCGAGGGGTAGTCGAAGGAGTCTTCCTCGTAGCGATCCCCGTGCACCCCTTGGGAGCCGGCCGGGAGAACGGCTGTCGCTTCGGTGGCCTCGCAGCTCAGATCTGAGTGGCGGGGCAGAGCACGGCAGCACCGGCACGGGCGCGCCAAGGGGGTGGCGGGTTCGGTCAGCATGCGCGTCTGCGCTCGGACAGCCGACCAGGTGCAGGCGGTCAGCCGCCTTTCCCCGCTCTCCAGAACGCGAGAGCGGATACCGCGAACCCCCACCAGCCCGGAAGCAGCGGACTGAGTGGCCGATCCTCACAGCCCTGTCCATACAGCGCGCAGCCCGCGTTATTCGGGATGGCGGCGGGGCATGCGGCAGGCCTCCGAGTGGCTGTACCGCCCATCAGTAACCCACTCCCACGGGAGTACGCCGAACGGGGTTGCAAGCCCGTACGTCCCCCACGTTGCTGGACTGGTTCGTCGGCTCGGGTAGATAGGCTCCGGAAGTTGTTTTAGGGCTGGGGCGGGCGCTCTTCGTCGGAGGGCCGGTTGCCAAGCTGTTCGTTGAGCTTCTGTTGTACCGTGTCGGTCTGGCCTTGGTACTTGTTCCCAGTCTTCGCGTCGAAGGCGTCTCCGGCCTTCTCGACTCCTTGCCGAGCCTGGTCCTCGTGTCCCTTGAGCAGTCCTTTGAGCCTATCGAGCATCGACATGAGCGGTCCTCTCTACGCAAAGCCGGTCCATTCCAGCTTCTCCGCGAAGGCCCGTGTCGGCATCCGGAACGACGCTAGGTCCCCCTACGCGCAACGTGACGCGTCAACCTTTGGGCGCCAGTATTGGACGTGACCAGCGCAGACGCGGCGACGGGCACCGTGACGACAGGGGGTGACCATGGGTGCGCTGTATCGGGTGTGAGGAGACAGCTCATCCCAACCTTCCATGACCCATCGGACAGGCCCTCGATGAGCTATTCCGAGAACCGCTGCTGGGGTACTAGCCCAGCGCCACCGCCAGCGTCCCGGTCCGCCCGGGATCGGGTGTGGTGTGCGTCCAGCCCCGGTCCGAGGCGGTGCTGCTCCAGCGCCGGCCGTCGAACGTCACGGATGTGGCGTGCAGTTCGGTGGCGTGGCAGACCAGCCACAGGGCGAGGGACCAGCCCGTGGAAGGCTGATCGGTCGGGATCGGGTAGCTGACGCTGTCGCCGCCGGTCGTGGGCAGGGCGGCCGGCGCGCCGCCGAACTCCCGCCGGACGGCTGCCGCGACACCGCCACCGGCCTTGCTCGCGGTGCCCGCCGCACCGCTCCCCGCGTCGGAGGGAGTTGGATTGGCCCCGCTCACCGTGCAGCTCAGTGCCGGCCCCTCCCGCCCCGTCAGCACGTCGGCCAGTGTCGCCGCCACGCCCTCGTGCTGGGCGTACGCCTGTGGGTAGCCGCTGTGCTGGACCTGCTGCGCGGCGACGGTGACCGGCAGGCCGCGGTAGTCCGGCACCTTGACCAGCGCGTCGAAGAACCTGCCCGAGGTGTAGACGGGGTCGCTGATCTGTGCGGGGCTGCCCCAGCCCTGGGACGGGCGCTGCTGGAACAGGCCCACGGCATCGGACAGTCCTTCGGCAGCCGCTTCCTTCTCCACGCCATCCTGGAGTCAACGCGCCGTCTGTCCCAGGGCGGACCGAACACTCTCGCTTGGCCTTGGGCCAGCAGCCTCTGTCCCTGGACACTGGACAGCCTCACACACTTCCAGGCTGCCCTGCCCGCAGACTCCTTCCTGCACTCCCCCTATACGGGAATGCTCGAGCCAAACGTACTCAACGCACCCATCGCCATGACCTTTTCATCCGCCGACCGAGCACTGGGATTCCGGCACCGCCAAGCCCAGGATGGACAAGACGCCAGGAGGCGGCCGACGAGTTCCGCGCTTGCCGCGCTGTCCTCCAGCAGGGCACGGCGCAGGTAGCCACGCGGCACCGGGTCCGCGCCGAGGACCCGGGCGGAGACCTCCCCGAGCGAAACCATCGGGCCCCTGTCGGGTTGCACGGAGTCCAGGTCGCGGAGCTGCTCGCCGATGCGGTCCAGCACGTACTCGTCGACCGCCGCACGCTGGCCCTGCTTGGAGCCGAAGTGCCATGTCGCGAGCACCGGTGAGAGGCCGGCCGCGGCTGCCGTCGACCGCGTCGAGGTCGCCGCGAAGCCGTGCTCGGCGAACAGCTCCGAAGCTGCCTCGCGCAGCCGTGCCCGCCCGGTCGGATCACTCTTCGCCACCACCCGCACGGTCGCATGCGTAGCCATCCCGGACTCGGACGGGCCGGGCACGGTGTCAGTGGCGAACCTTGGTGCGTCCAGCGCGGCGACGCCCAGTGCAGCCGGACCGATCCGGACGGTCGGCTCGATCCAGTCGGCGCCTTCGGGGTCGGCGGCGTCGAACGCTCCGCGAGGCCCGCGCCGACGAACGCAGCGACCAGCTGACGAGGGTCGTCTGCCGAGTCCGTCCATCTCAGCTGCGTCCGGAAGGGGACGGCACATTCGCTTCGGCTGCGCTTGGGTGAGACGCGGGGAGTCGTTCAAGGCTCTCCTCCAGCTCATCAAGGGCCTGTCGCGCCTTGGCGATATGAACGCGCAGTTCGTGCTCAGGAGCGCAGGTTGCACCCGCGGGGGCCGCCCCGGCCGAAATCTCCTCGGCTTCGTCCGCCTCCATCTCGCGCGCTTCATCCAGCGAGGTGATGACGACGCCGATGAGGACGTTGACGAGGACGAAAGAAGCGAGCAGGACGTAGGAGGCGTAGTAGACGATGCTCCAGCGGGAGATCTCCAGGCCGGCATGGACGGCGTCGCCGATGCCGTCCAAGGTCATGAGGAGGAAGAGGGTGAGGACGGAGCGACCGATGGAGCCGTAGTGCTCCGGGTCGTAGCGGGCGAAGAAGACCCAGCCCACCATCGCGTAGACGTAAAGCAGCAGCGCACCGACGAGGAGGAAGCTCAGCGTGCCGGGGAGGCTGCGACCGACCGCGACCAGCACGATCCGCAGCTGCGGCAGGAAGCGGGCGGTGCGCAGCACGCGGGCCAGCCGCAACAGCCGCAGCACGGTCGTGTTCTCGCGGACGACGGGCAGGAACGCGCTCAGGACCACGGCGAGGTCGAAGAGGTTCCACGGGTCGCGGAAGAAGTCCTTCGGACGGTCGGCGTGCGCGGCGATCCTCAGCAGGATCTCCACGGTGAAGGCCGCGACGCAGGCGTGTTCGGCCAGGCGTAACCAGCCGTGCCAGTCCTCCACCAGTCCGGTGTACGTCTCGACACCGAGCAGTGCGGCATTGGTGAGAATCAGGGCGAAGACGGTGACGGCGAACCACCGTGCCTCCGTGACCGTACGACACCGCCGCGCCAGGACCTCACCTGCGGACTTCATCTCGGCCGTTACGTCCCTCATCCTGCTCCGTTCCTCCGCGCAGCACACTGTTCCCGGCCAACCAGGCCGGAAGGCAGGCTTGTTGAGCGATCATGCTCTGGGAGAGACTTCTACAGCACTGTAGATAGAGATGCGTAGCCGGTACGCCGTATCGGCCCCTGCCCACCCCTGGGAGAGACCTGATGTTCGGGCTGAGCGAACTGGCCGTGATCCTCGTCGTCGTCATCGTGGTCCTCGGGATCAAAAAGCTGCCTGAGCTGACGCGTTCGGCAGGCAAGGCGGCCCGGATCTTCAAGAGCGAGGCCAAGGCACTCAAAGAGCAGGACTCCCCCGGCGCGGCGTCCGGCTCAGAGCACGTGGTCTCCGGCACCGCCGTCGAACGCAACGAGCCGTCCCCGCGCTCCTGACGACTGCTGCCGGGCGCATCGATCGGGGGCCGTACGGAGCGCGCCGAACGCCCGGAGCAAACCGGAACTCTCGATGCGAACCTGGTTGCTACGCCGCCGTTCGGCAGTTCGACGGTGACACGGTCGCCGATGGCGGGGAAGCATCCCAGCCGGTCGACGATCAGGTCGGCCACCGTGTCGTAGTCGTCCTCCTCGGGCAGCACGATGCCCGTGACTTCGGCCACCTCGTCGAGACGACGCCCGGCATCCACCGGCCAGCCGTCCCCGTCCGCGACGGCCAGCCCGGTGACGCTGTCACTCTCGTCGGCGATGTCGCCCACCAGCTCCTCGGCGATGTCCTCATAGGTGACGATGCCTGCCACGCCGCCGTGCTCGTCCAGGACCACGGCGAACTCATCGTCCCGTTCCCGCACCCGCTCGAGCGCGTTCGGAAGAGGCAGCGTGTCCGGCAGCAGCAACAGACGCCGAGCGACCGCGCCCGCCTTCAGCTGCGTAAGGCGGTCGGCGGGCAGCCGCATCAGTTCACCCACGCCCAGCACGCCCGTGATGTCGTCGGGGTGATCGCCGAGCCAATGCCAAGTGTCCGGCGATCGTGCTGGTGGCCCTGGCAAGACCGGAGCGCGCCTCATGTGAGTTGCGCAGGCAAGGCGACTGCCGCGCATGCCAGGCTCACCCGCCACCCGCCACCCGCCACCCGCTTCCAGCGGCATGAAGCCTCGCTGGTAGACACGTCGCGCGGGTCGCGCCCGGACGAGTGAAGCCCCGCCGCCCGCTTACGGGTGGGCCGCGGACGGCGGGGGCTGTGGGCAACGTCAGACGTTGACGCCGAAGTCGGAGGCGATACCGCGCAGACCGGAGGCGTAGCCCTGGCCGACGGCACGGAACTTCCACTCGCCGCCATGCCGGTACAACTCGCCGAAGACCATCGCGGTCTCCGACGAGGCGTCCTCGGACAGGTCGTAGCGGGCGATCTCCTGGCCGCCCGCCTGATTCACCACGCGGATGAACGCGTTGCGCACCTGTCCGAAACTCTGCCCGCGCGTGTCCGCGTCATGGATGGACACCGGAAAGACGATCTTGGCGACTTCGGCAGGCACGGCGGTCAGATTGACCTTGATGGACTCGTCGTCCCCTTCGCCCTCGCCGGTGAGGTTGTCTCCGGTGTGCTCGACCGAGCCGTCCGGGCTCTTCAGGTTGTTGTAGAAGACGAAGTGCTGGTCGGAGAGCACCTTGCCGGCTTCGCTGCACAGCAGGGCGGATGCGTCCAGGTCGTAGTCCGCACCAGTGGTGGTGCGGACGTCCCAACCCAGACCCACCAGCACCGCGGTCAGGCCGGGCGCCTCCTTGCTGAGCGACACGTTGCCGCCCTTGGACAGGGAAACTCCCACGGTTCGTCCTCCCGGCTCTGGGCTGTCTGTACGGTCTCTGAGTCCCACACGGTCTCTGAGTCCCACGCCGAGCCTACCGCCATGGTCCCGATGTTTGCGCAACATCTAAAGTGTTGATGCCGGGGGCGCCCCGGCGACCACCGGCCGCGTAGCCGCGAAGGCGAGGAGCGTAGATGTTCTCCGATGTGGGCCCATTGGAACTGGTGACGCTGGCAGTTCTCGCAGTCCTTCTGTTTGGGCCGGACAAGTTGCCGGAAGTCATCCAGAACGTGACGGCGTTCATCCGCAAGTTCCGCGAGTTCTCCGAGAACGCGAAACAGGAGATCCGCTCCGAACTGGGCCCGCAGTTCAAGGACTTCGAGTTCGAGGACCTGCACCCGAAGACGTTCGTGCGCAAGCACGTGCTGGACGGCGACGACCTCGGCCTCGACGAGATCCGCAGCACCCTCGACCCGAGGAAAGAGCTCGCGGAGGTGTCCGACGCGGTGCGCGAGGCAGCGGACACCTCCGAGGCAGATGCGGCCGCACCGGCGCACGTGAACCTGACAAAGGATGCGGGGGCCGAGTCGGCCGCACGCGCATCGTTCGATCCCGATGCCACGTGACGCCTCGATTCGCCAAGGATTCGCGGGTCGCCTGCCGCCGTGATTCACTTCACATTAATTCAAAGGTTGCGCAATCCATAAAGTGTCTCATGGACACAGGCGGCCAGGCCGGGTTGGAAGCAGCAGTGCTCGACGGGCCCCGCAGCCGGGCTCAAGACGCGGGTCACCGACCGGCCGCAGGTGATCCAGGTGACGTACCCCGGCGGATTGGACACCCCGTCGGGTGGTGTGCGCGCAGCGGCGATGTACATCTACCGCCGCGACTTCGACGTGAACACCCGCCGCTGGGCCGCACGGCACCCCATCATCACCGGGGTCTCGGCGGGATCTCTGTTCTACGTCATCGAGTCTCTGCCCTACGAGGGCCCCGTCGGCACACTGCCGTTCGCAGGAGCCATCGGCCTCGTCTTCCTTGTCACCGCCCTCAGCGAGAAGCGTCGGAGACGGAAGCTCAACCTGCCGCTCTGATCCGGTACGGACACGGTGCGGTATGCGGGATCCGCTACGGCGTCCAGCTCACCGGCTTCCCCGCCCTGCCCGGTCTGCAACGGCTGACGGTCTTCGCCGCGCACGTCTTCAGAACAGCACCATCTGTCCGGCAGTGCCTCGCCCGTGAGACACGTCGTCGACGCCGTCGCCCAGGAAACCGGTCGTGCGCCCGCCGACGCGCAGGGCGGTAGTGATCCGGGCCTTGCGCTCCGGCATGCAGCGGGCGAAGACAGTGGTACGGCAGGCGAGTTCGGTGAGCTCAATATCCTGCCGTCGCGGTCTCAGGCACCGATCTCGCGAAGTCGGCGTACCGGTGCGGACGCTTCCTCCGCACGTGCGGCCAGCTGGCCGACCACCAGCCGGACTACGATCACGACATCGGGGTCATCGACGTAGTAGACCTGACGTCGGCCTTCGCGGCGGGCCCGGACGAGACCGGCGAGTTTGAGTTTCGTCAGATGCTGGCTGACCGCGGGCAGGGACCCGCCCACCCGGTCCGTGAGGTGGGTGACATCACTCTCGCCCTGTGCCAGGACCCACATGATGTGCAGCCGGGCCGAGGACGCCAGCAGGCCGAACGCGGCGGCGGCCTCAGCCAGTACCCCGGCGGGCGGGTCCTCGAAGCCACCTACGTCTGCCGCCACGACCCTCTCCCGTCCCGCCCGGGTCACCGTCCCCGCGCCTGTGCCGGCCCAGTCTATGCGTCGAGCCCCGGGCAGCCGTGCTTCTCCGGGATGGCCGCCCCCTGCCGACCGTCCGACAGAACGGGCGCCCTGGGGCTGTTACGGGTGACCGGGGACAGCAAAAAGATGATCTTCCCGTGCAACCACAGGCGCCTGGCAGCGCGTCCACTGGGTATCTGCAGTTTGCGCAATTGGGCAACAGAAGGCACGGCCGACAAGGAGACGACGACATGGGCATCATCGGCTGGATCATCCTCGGGCTTCTCGCGGGAGCGATTGCCAAGATCCTGCTGCCCGGCCGCGTTCCGGGCGGTTTCATCGGTACGACGCTCATCGGTGTCGCGGGCGCCTTCGTGGGCGGCTGGATCTCAGCCCGATTTTTCGACCGCCCCGTGGAGAAGCAGTTCTTCGACCTGACCACCTGGGGCGCGGCCATCGGCGGCTCCCTCGTCCTGCTCATCGGGTACCGCATCCTGTTCGGCAACTCGCGGGACTGACCGGCTACTACGGCTTCCGGCCCTCGACAGTCGGGCTACAGGTGAGCGTTGATGGCGGGCAGCAGGTCCTGGAACGTCCGGCCGGCCGCGGGCTCGCCAAGGGCCTGCAACTGCCATGAACCACCCTTGCGGTGGAACTTGGCCATGATCTGCGCCGTGTGGGTACCACCGCCGCTGAGGGTGTAGCGCGCCAGTTCGGTGCCGGTGGTTTCGTCGACCAGTCGACAGAAGGCGTTTTCCACCTCGGCGAACGTCTGGCCGGTGAAGGAGTTGACGGTGAAGACGATCTGGTCGACGTGCGCGGGCACGCGGGCAAGGTCGACGAGAATGGTCTCGTCGTCACCGGCGCCCGCACCACCCGTGAGGTTGTCCCCGGTGTGTCGGACGGATCCGTCGTCGCTGACCAGGTGCTGGAAGAAGACGACGTCGGACAGCTGACGGCCGGCAAAGAGCAGGGCCGAGGCGTCCAGATCGATATCGCGCGGCCCGGTCAGCTTGGCCAGGAACCCCTTGCGGGGAGCGGCCCGCCAGCCCAGCCCCATGCGTACGGAACTCAGGGCGCTGCCATCGGACTTGCTCAGGCTGACCTGCTGGCCCTTGCTCAGGTTGACCGACATGCGTCATCTCGCTTTCTGTAGCTGGTTGTTCGGGGTGCGATCTACGGGGCGAGGGATTCGGGCAGGTGGCTCCGCAGGTAGGGCAGCACACCCCGCTCCAGGAGGGGCCTGCCGCCACTTCTCCCGGGCCCCCTCCACAGCGTCTCCGCCCTCAGGTCCCTGGCCGTCGAGCCCTCGGCCACTGCGCCGGCGGACGGCTGTACGCAGCGGAGGACGGAGGCCGACGAGTGCGGTCACCACCGCGGTGAGGGCGAGCACCCACCCGGCAGTGGTGACCGAAGCGGCGAACTCCGGCTCCGCATCGGCCAGGTGGAGGCCATATCCGATGAGCAGTAGGACGGCCGCGGCCGCGCCGGCCACCAGGGGCGTGAGCACGACAAGGGCGGGCCACAAAGCACCGTCAACGGTCGGAAATCTCTTACTCCGCAAGCCTTTTAGGCGCTCTGCGGCTTTCCGCACGGCGAGGTAATCGCGGTACTCGTCACTGGCGGCGGCCGTGATCTCCTCGGCCGCGGCCAGTGCCTGGGCGTACAGGCTCGCCAAGGTCCTGACCGTGGGTTCGCCGAGCAGCGCAGAGCGGATGTCGATGAGGCCAAGCGCCAGATGCAGCACCGACTCGAAGTCCGCTCGGTCCTCCGGACGAAGGCCGGGGGGGTTGGTCACACGGTCTCCCTGGCGGACTCGGCGGGCACAGTCCGGACGACCGGCTCACCGTACGGGCGGGTGAGGGCCGGGGGCGCGACCCCCACCCTGTTCACGGGCGCCGGCCGTTGTCAGACATTGACGCCGAAGTCGGCGGCGATCCCGGAAAGCCCCGATGCGTAACCCTGACCCACGGCACGGAACTTCCACTCCGCGCCGTTGCGATACAGCTCACCGAAGACCATCGCGGTCTCCGTCGAGGCATCCTCGGACAGGTCGTAACGGGCGAGTTCGGCGCCGCCGGCCTGGTTGGCGACGCGGATGAACGCGTTGCGCACCTGCCCGAAGCTCTGCCCGCGGTTCTCGGCATCGTGGATGGAGACCGGGAAGACGATCCTGGTGACATCCATCGGCACGGCGGCAAGGTTCACCTTGACGCTCTCGTCGTCGCCCTCACCTTCACCCGTCAGGTTGTCGCCGGTGTGCTCCACCGAACCGTCAGGGCTCTTCAAGTTGTTGTAGAAGACGAAGTGCTGATCGGAGACGACCTTGCCCGACTCGTTCAGCAGCAGCGCGGACGCGTCGAGGTCGAAGTCGGCGCCGGTCGTCGTGCGCACGTCCCAGCCCAGTCCCACCAGCACCGCGCTCAGGCCCGGCGCCTCCTTGCTCAGCGACACATTGCCACCCTTGGCCAGGGAAACACCCATGATCCATCCCTCCACGCATGCGGTCGGCTCAGATCCGGGAAAGGATCCGAGCTAGAATCTACAACACTGTAGAAATCAGCGAGAGGACGGCGCGAGCAGACTCCACCGAATGCGCCACGCGCCACCGCAGGCGAACAAAGGGCCCGGGATGAGCCGAATGTGACGAGACGCCAGACACGGCATCGCCGCGCTCCGGGCGAGTTGGAGGCTCAGGTACGGGGGGTCCTTCATGCCACCCGTCGGCCGGTACCGGCAGCCCGTGTGCGGGAGATGCTCAGCGGCGATCTCGCCCACACCGTCGCTGACCGCGCTGCCCCGGCTCCACGCCAAGAAAATGGCGCGCCGCGAGCGAGGAGGGCGCGCCTTTCTGTGGTCCGCACCCGCCGACGCCCTCGCCGTTCCGTGCATGCGCAAAGTGCTGGAGGGGCACGCGAACCGGCAAGCCGCGCCGGCACGACTCCGCGCGCCTACCGGCGGCCGACGGACGGCCCCTGCGCGCTGCCGGACCCCGGTGACTGGCCGGCCTCCGGCCGTTGCGGCACCTGCCGAAATCCGAGCCGGCCCGCAGTCGATACCGGACAGCGGCTCCGCCGCACGCACGCCGCGATCAGTGGAGAGAAACTGCGGTCACGGCTCTATACGATGTGAGGCGCACGTACGCGCGGAGCGAAGTGGGGTCAATGCGGGAGGGAAATCGAGGGTGGCGGAATCCCCTCTGCGTCGTCAGCGCAGAGCACAGGGCGAGTTGGAGACGCAGGTCCTCTCGGCGCTGCATACCGCTGAAAGGCCGGTGACCGCGGGCTGGGTCCAGGAGCATCTGGCCGCCGATCTCGCGTACACGACCGTGATGACGGTCCTGGCCCGGCTGCTGGTCAAGAAGGCCGTCACCCGCAGACGGGAGGGCCGGTCGTTCGTGTGGATGCCCACCGCGGACGAGGCGGGACTCGCCGCACTGAAGATGCACCGCGTGCTGGACGGTGGACACGACCGAAGAGCAGTGCTCGCGAGCTTCATCACCACTCTGCCGATCGACGACGGGCAACTGCTGCGCGAACTGCTGGACCAGGCGGACAACGAGCCGGAGGCCTGAAGCAGTCATGGGTGTCTTCGTCTTTCTGCCGCTCGTGCTGCCATTGACCGCGTGGCCTATCGCGCGCCTGGCCGAGCAGCGTCTGCATCCACGCACCGCCACGGTGCTGCTGACCGGCGTGGCCGGTGTCATGGCTCTGTGCAGCACGCTGTGTTTGGCGCTGCTGATGGTGGTCGGCACCGCGCAACTGCCCGGAAACCCGCTGCCGGACGGCTGGTCGGATCCTGAGGTGCGCCGGAGCGTGCCACGCCACGAGATCGCCGGGAAGGCCGCGATTCCCGCACTGATCGCGGTCGTCGTGAGTTGCGGCCGGGCCTTGCTTCGTCACTGTCGGGTACGGCGGCGCGCCCACGAGGCGCTCTCGGGCTTGCCGCGCACGGGAGTGGCGGTGCTGCCCGACACCGAGCCGTACGCCTATGCACTCCCCGGCGGGCCGCTCGACCGGATCGTGGTCTCCACCGGCATGCTCGCCTGCCTCACCTCTCGGGAGCGCCGGGCCCTGTTCGCCCATGAGCGCACCCACCTCTCCGCCCGGCACCACCGCCACCTCCTGACCGTGCAACTGGCTGCCTGCACCAACCCGTTCCTGTGGCCCCTGCGCTCAGCGGTGACCTACATGGTCGAGCGATGGGCGGACGAGCACGCAGCCGAGGCCGTCGGCAGCCGCAAGGCCGTCGCCCGCGCGATCGGCAAGGCCGCCCTCGTCTCGGGCGGCGCCTCGCCAGCGACGCTC
>LRTP01000758.1 GCA_001550305.1 Streptomyces diastatochromogenes | reverse complement strand
CCAGGCGCGGACCTCGGGGTCGGAGCCGATGCCGTCGAGGACGGCGAAGGCGACGATGCCGCCCGGTGCGGCGGCGACGGCGGTTGCGTCGCACTGGGCGGTCCGGCCGCCCTGCTGCTGGGCGGTGGCGTGGGCGGTGAGGAACACGGCTCGGCTCCGTTCTGGTGGTGCGGGTCGCTGGTCGGTCGGGAGGGGCCGGGCCCCGCGATAGGGCCCGGCCCGGGTGGTCAGCTCTCGCGGGTCGGGATGCCGGCGCTGTTGCAGTAGTGCGCGATGAGGGACTGACCGGTCGCGGTGAACGCCTCGCGGACGGTCATGCCGTTCGCGCGGTTGCGGTCGTAGGAGCGCCGGATCGCGTCGAGGACGTCGTCACTGGTCATGCGCTCGCCGACCTCGTCCAGGCTGTGGCCGGGGTGTCCGTCGGCCGCGATGACCTTCGTCGCGAGGGCGGCGATGGCGGGGACGGCGTCCTCGGTGCAGTTGATCACGATGGCGCTCATGGTGGGTTCCTCCTGTGTCCGTACTGACCAACTGAGTACAGAGTATGCCTACTCAGTAGGCATGTCAACTCAGGGTGCAGCGGTGGCCGACGGAACGTGATGAGTGAGGGCCGGGCGCAGCCGCGGTGCGTCCGGCCGGGGCGGTCAGGCGCCCTGCTTGGCCCACACGGGGCCGTGGTCGACACAGTGGGCGTCGAAGCAATACAGGAAGGGGCACGCCTTGTTGCGGCGGGGGGCAACGGGCTCGGGGTCGAGGACCAGGTCCCGGCCGAGGGGGGCCTCCCCGACCCAGCCGCGCCGTTCGGCGAGGACGCGGGCGATGCCCTGCGTCAGGACGGGGGCGTCGGTGTCTCCGGCGCTGTAGAAGTCCTCGCCCTCGGGGTCGTACCACTCGGCGTGGAGCCGGGTAGCCATGTGGCCGAGCGGGAGGACCGCGCCGAGGAGGGTGCCGTCGGACGCGCGGACCTCGTAGCCCTCGACGGGGGCGGTGCCGTCGGCCGGGTCGCCGACCAGGTTGGCCCAGAAGCGGACCTGAGCGACCGTCATGCGGACGAGGAGGACGGTGACCTCGGCGAAGGCCAGGGCGGAGCCGTCGCGGCCGGTGAAGATGTCGACGGTGTGGGCGGTGACGGTGCGACGGGCCATGGGGGTCCTCCTCGGAGCGTTGCGGGTGTCGGGGCGGGGGCCGGGCCCGTGCGGGCCCGGCCGGGGCGGTCAGACGGTGGCGGCCTCGGCGCGCAGACCGCGAATGACGGAGCGGGCGATCTGGAGGGCGGGGGCCTCCAGGGGGAGGCGGTAGAACATGCGGACTGCGGAGATGAGCGCGGCGCGGTCGTGGCTGGCGGGGAAGCCGATGGCGTCGGCGTAGTGGCTGATGGTGCGGAAGGCGTAGCGCGCGCCGTGACCGCCGGGGGTGTAGGTGCGGCCGTTGAGGACGGTCTCGCCGGTGACGGGGTTGTAGGCCATGGGGTGCGCTCCTCGTTCGTGCCGTTCGATCTGAGTACAGAGTATGCCTACTCAGTACGCGTGTCACTTCGGGTGCGCGCGTCCCGCGTGGCGTCGCGGGGGGGGCGGCCAGACCGAGGGGCGGTACCGCTCCTCGGCCCCGGCCGGGCCCCGGGATGGAGCCCGGCCGGGCAGGTCAGGCGGCGAGCCGCTGAAGGTGGGCGAGCTTCCCGTGAAGGGTGACGAGGGCGTCCAGGGCGGCCCGGAGGACGTCCTCGCTCCCGCTGCCGAGGTGGTTCTCCCGGACGGTGTTGATCCGGGCGAGGAGGTCGAGCTCCTCGCGGGCGAGCTGCGCACTCTTGGAGCCCTGGGGGGTGCCCTCGGGGAGGGTGCCGGTGATCGGCGCGGTCACGTAGAAGAACACCTCTCCCGCGATCCCGGCGGCCGGGACCTCGATCGCGATGCCCTGCGCGAGGGCCAGGAACAGGGCGCCCATGGCGGGGGTGTTGTTCTCGCCGTCGATGGCCGGGACGTGCGCCTCGATCGCGTCGGCGGCGGTGTGCAGGTGGCCGATCATCGCGAGGAGGGCGTCCCTCTCGGGGTGCAGGGCGGCGCGGGTGCGGAGGACGTCGGCGAGGATGCGGGCGTTGCGGGCGGCGGCGTGGGCGGCGGTCGTCATGGGGGGTTCCTCCTGGCTCGTTCCTGCGTTCTGAGTACAGAGTATGCGTACTCAGTATGCATGTCACTTCGCTCGTGACGCGTGGCGTGGCTGGAGCCGCTCCGCTTCCCTCGCCCTCCTCGGCTGCCGTCCCGTGGACCACCTCGTCGCGGGGTTCCGTCGGGCCGAGGAGCGGTGCCGGTAGCGGCTCCTCGACCTCGGCCGCGACCTCAGCGGCCTCGGCGCGCAGCTCGGCGACGACCTCGGCATCCAGGCCGAAGGCGTGGACGTCCTCGTCCGTGGGGGCCCAGCCGCGCGGGCGCTTCACGAACGGGTTGATGACGCCCTCGACGAGGGCCCACACCTTCCTGCGGCGCTCCTCGCGGTCCTCCTCGGCCCACCGGATCTCGGCCGCCGCGTACCACCGCTCTCGCTCGATACGGCGGCGCTCCATGTCCGCGCGGAACTCCTCGCGCTCCCGGGCCCACTGCTCCCCGTACAGCAGCGGGGCCAGCGGCAGCCGCTCGCGCTTGCGGACGCGCTCGACGGGGGCCGGCGCCTCGGTCTCCCAGACGAGGAGGGCGCGGCGGCCGTCGGCAGTCACCTCGA
>LRTP01000757.1 GCA_001550305.1 Streptomyces diastatochromogenes | reverse complement strand
CTGATCGCGTTCGCCTGGAAGGGGCTGACCGCGCCGGCGACCTGCGAGCCGTCGGCCGCCTCGTCCACCAGCTTGTCGATGGCCTTCTTGTTGCCGGCCGCGGTGATCTTCTGGCCGTCGGGGGCCACGAAGACGATCCGGGCGTTCGCCCCGTCGGCCTTCGCCCCGGGGAAGCGCTGCTCCATGAGATCGAACGCCTTCTGGGACTCGATCCCCGGCATGGAGTTCGAAGCGTCGGGAGCGGCCGGAGCCCTGACCGCGCCGAAGCCGACAGCGCCGAGCACCGCCACCCAGATCAAGGCGACGTACCAGCGCCGCCGGAAGGCCGTACGGCCCAGTCGATAAAGGAAAGTAGCCACGGGAGGGGTCTCCAAAGTCTGTGTTCGGGGCAGCGAGCGGTGGGGTGCTGCGAGCGGTGCGGTGCGGTGCTGTGCGGGCGCGGGCATGCCGGGGTGTCCCGTGGCCCGGAGGCGGCGTCGTCGGCGCCGGGGTCAGTGGCTGAGGGGGATGAGCGTCGGGCCGTAGTCGGAGCGGCAGGCGCGTCAGGCCGGGGTCGGCGTCCTGCGGCCCTGCGTTTCGAGGGCCTGTGTCCCGCGGGTTCGCGTCCCGCGGCTCTGGAGGAGGCCGAAGCCCGCGCCGAGCGAGACGAGGCCCATGCCGGCGGCGGCCGTGATTCCCTGCACGCCGTCGAGGGCGAAGCCGGCGGCCGCGGCGACGACTCCGTTGAAGAGGAACAGGAACCAGAGCACCGGACGGGAGGAGAGGAACGACTTGATCGGGTCCTTCTTGGCGATGCGGGAGCCGGACAGGAGGGAGAGGGCGATCCCGCCGTAGGTGGCCACGTCCTTCTGCGTGCCGTCGAGTACGGCCCGGACGCCGCCCGCAAACTCCTCGACGACGCTCAGGACCAGGCCGAAGAGGCGCTGACCGAACTGCGTCACGTCGTCCGTGGCATCCACCCGCCGATCCTCACCGACCGTGGACTCGTCGGGGCGGCGCGGGCGCTCGCGGCGAGCAGCGGGCTCGACGTGACCATGGACGTGGACGGTCTGGAGGACGGGGCGCAGAGCGGGGTCCGGGCCCCCGCGGCGATCGAGGCGGCCGCGTACTTCGTGCTGGCCGAGGCGCTGACGAACGCGGGCAAGCACAGCGCCTCGGAGCGGGCGGCGGTCCGGCTCGCCCGTACGCCGGCGGGGCTGAGCGTGGTCGTCCGTGACGAGGGCCGCGGCGGCGCCGACGAGGCGGCCGGTTCGGGACTGCTCGGTATGCGACGGCGCGTCGCCGCGCTCGACGGGGCCGTACGACTGACCAGCCCTGTCGGGGGGCCGACGGTGATCGAGGTGGACCTGCCGTACGCGTGGTGACGCCCTCGGCGTTTCGGCGACACCTTTGGCGTTTTCGGGCTCCCTGTAGAGGCCGATTTTCCGTCGACTTCAGCTTTCTCAGGATTCTTACCCTCCTCACAGCCCCACCCCATGCCCCTGACGGTTGCCCTTCCTAGCTTTCCGATCATGACGAGAAGCCACAAGGACACTTCGGTCACCCGGCGCCGTGCGCTCGCGGTGACGGGTGGCACGGTCGCCGCGGGCGGGCTCGCGGTCGCCGGCTACCAATCGGCGTTCGCCGACGGGACGACCAGCGCCACCGACGCCGAGGCGACCGCCTCGGCGACCTCGACCTCCACCAGCAGCGGCCAGTGCGTGCTGATGTCCAGCGTCACGGAGGGGCCGTACTACCTCGACGGCGCTCTGGTGCGCAAGGACATCACCGAGGGCAAGGGCGGCGTCCCGCTGACGCTGCGCATCACGGTGCAGGACACCACCGACTCCTGTGGCCCGGTCGCGGGCGCGGCCGTGGAGATCTGGCACTGCGACGCCTGGGGCTACTACTCCGGCTACACCACCGCCAACCCCGGCGGCTCCGCCCCCGCCGAGAGCGAGGACGGCTCGACCGCGAACGACCAGACCTACCTGCGCGGCTACCAGGTCGCCAACGCCAACGGGGTCGTCAAGTTCGAGACGATCTTCCCCGGCTGGTACACGCCTCGAACCACGCACATCCACGTCAAGGTGCACACCGGCGGCGAGAAGGCGGACGGCACCTACGAGGGCGGCAAGGTCAACTTCACCGGCCAGCTCTTCTTCGACGACGACATCGCCGCCGAGGTCCAGGCCCTGGAGCCCTATTCCAAGCACACCGGCAGCTACACCAAGCTCGCCGACGACATGGTGTACGACGGCGGCGGCACCTCCAGCGGGCTGCTCACCCTGACGCCGGTCCACAAGAAGGACCCGTCCAAGGGCTTCAAGGGGTCCATCATCCTGGGCATCGACCCCGACGCCGAGAGCACCGGCGCGGGCAGCGGTGGCGGTGGTACGCCCCCGAGTGGCGCTCCGACCGGTACGCCGCCGAGCGGTGCCCCGACCGGTACGCCGCCGAGCGGTGCCCCGAGCGGTGCCCCGAGCGACAGTGCCAGTCCGTCCGCCTCGGCGTCCTCGTAGGCTCGCGCGTGAGCGGCCGCGAGGACGAGACGCTGGCGCGGGCCGCCGTGGCCGCGCTGACAGGGCAACTGGAGCTCACCCCCAAGCCCGGCCTGCCCGATCCGCGTGATCTGGGCGCCCGGGACACCCGCCGGGATCTGTGTTCCCTGCGCTGGTCGGCCAAGGCGCTGACGCCCGGCCTCGCGGCGATGGCGGCCGCCGCCCGCCGCATCGGCGG
>LRTP01000756.1 GCA_001550305.1 Streptomyces diastatochromogenes | reverse complement strand
GGCACCCCACAGCCGGCGCATTCGACGAGGGCCCGGTAGGTCAGGGCCTCGGTCACGGTGCGGGCGGCGGCTCCTGTCGATGACCGCTCTGTTGTCGCCGACGCGTACGGCTCGTCCAACGGGGGCGCATCGTGGTGGTCTGCTGCGGTGGCTGGCGGCGGGTAGGCCTGGGCGGCGCGGATCCGGGCGGCGATGATCGCGCCGACCGAGGTGCGCACCGGGTCCGGCAGGGGCCGGTCGGTGATGACGTGGCGCAGCTGCTCGCTGCTCCAGCCGGACTCAGCATCACAGTGGCCACGCGGCCCTGATCGGTCACCACCTTGCCGGTCAGCAGGAGTTCCGGGCGGCTCGCTCCGATCTCGAGCAGCAGTTGGATCCCCAGATGCATCTCGTCCGCCGGGAGCCCGGCCGGCGGGGACGCTGGTGCGTCCGGCTGGTCCGCCCCTCCGGACGTTCGCGCGACATCGCCGCGATCGCACGGACGGAGGGGGCTGGTCTTCTGCTCGCTGGTCTTCTTTCTGTTGGTGTTCTTAGAGGTCGCGCAGATGGGCGCGGTGGGGAGACCTGTCACGAGATAGGCGCAGGCCCTGTGCGATCACGTAGTTGCCATGCTCTGTGATCACTGGGGTCTGCCTCGAGCGGAGTGGCTCTACGCCTGGCCGAGAAGGTGCGGAGGATCTGGGGCTTGCTCAGATCGCCGGTGCAGCCATCGGAGAGCGAGTTGCGGCGGAGATGAGAATGTCGCGGGGTACTCGCCCTGCTGCGGCGAGGGCGCGGCCCACTGGGTAGGCGTGGGCGCCTGTTGGGAGGTTTCCGCGGCGACCGCTGAGTACCACGTCGATGGAGCCCACGGTGCTGTGCGATTCCGTGGTTCTGTCCAATCGCCGCAATGTTTGGCGGGCGACTGCCTCCGCGCTGTCGTACAGGGTGGTTCCGGTGGGCAAGCTCTGCAGAATCTCTGGCGCCACCAGAGGGTAGTGCGTGCATCCCAGCACCACGGAGTCGCAATTTTTGGGGGTTCGCTCGGCTGCGTCGGCGATCGCTTCCGTTGCTGCGGCCATGTCGCCGTGGTCGATCGCCTCGGCCAGACCGGGGCATGCGACACGCGCGACGGGCCGGCTGTTCGCGTAGTCCGCGATCAGGCGATCCTGGTAGTCACTCGACGTGGTCCGGACGGTTGCCCACACGGCGATGCCTTGGCCGGTTGCTGCGGCCGATTTCACGGCGGGCACGGTTCCGATCACGGGTACGCGCGGTTCGAACCTCTCGCGCAGAGCGTCGATCGCGGTGACGGTGGCGGTGTTGCAGGGGACCACGATGGCCTCCGCGCCCCGCTGGACGGCCAATTGAGCGGCGGTGAACAGACGGTCCGTAACGAAGGAGGCCGTTCTCGATCCCCAGGGTGCGCCTTCGGGGTCCAGAAGCAGAAGCAGATCGAGTTCCGGGGCGAGATGCCGAAGCCAGCCTGTAGTGGAAAGGAGGCCAAATCCTGAGTCGATCAATGCCACCGTCATGGGGTCAAGTTACCAGCCAGGTCTTGCCGCCTGGCTGCACTGGTACGGCCCATGGACCACTGCGAAGCTTCCTGGATGAGTAGGCGCGGGCGCCGTGGTCGGTGAAGGCTCCGTTTGAGTTCCGCCGAGTGCTTCTCGCGCACGCGACTTGGAGCTGGCGCGGATGGTGGTCCGTCACGGGGTGCGGCGGGGACGGTCCTCGCAGCGGTGAGTGGTCCACGCTCGGGGGATCAGACTGCGCACGGTGATGATGGTGTCGGCGAGGTCGAAGAAGGCATTGATGACGGTGGCTCGGCGTTCGTAGCAGCGGGCGAGGCGGTGGAAGGCGTTCTGGCTGGCGTGGGTCCGTTCGACGTGCCACCTCTGGCTTGCCTGGGTGGGCGCCTTCTCACCCCTGTGCGCGATGCGGCCGTGCAGGCCGCGTTCGTCGAGCAGGGTGCGGGTCTTGTCCGAGTCGTAGCCGGCGTCCAGGTGCACGGTGATGTCGTCGGGGAGCGGTCCCAGGTCGTCCAGGCGGTCCAGGGTCGGGGCGAGTAGCGGGGAGTCGTGCCGGTTCGCTCCGGCCAGCACGCGCCCCGGCGGAATTCCGTAACCATCCGTCATGCCCGAGCGTTTCAGGCCCTGTTTGCCGCGATCGACCGGTCAGCGCCCCGCGGCCTCTCCTCCGCCGGGGGCTTTGGTGATGGAGCCGTCGACGGCGATCTGGTCGAGGAGGAAGCCGACGATCCGGTCGTAAGACCCCAGGGCGATTTGCTTGAGTTTGGCGAGGATGCCGAGCCGGATCCACTCGTCGTGGCGGTTGCGGATCGTAGTGGCCGAGCAGGTCGTGTCGGCGATCGCCTGGTAGGAGCAGCCGAATCGCAGGAGCTGCAGCATCTTGTCGAAGACGATCCGGTCGCTGATGCGTAGGCGGTGGCAGCCCAGCGGATGCGTCGGTGCGTAGGTCGACCGCTCGGGCAACAGGGCGGCGAATTGACCCCAGAGCGGTTCGGTCAGCCATGATGGAAGTACAGGCACAGGTCTCCCCGGTGATCACAGAGCGTCGCAACTCCATGATCACCAAGACCTGTGCCTGCTTTGCTACCGGGGTACCACCACCGTGCCTATCTGCGCGGCCTCTTACTCGCTCAGCTGCGCGGGCGGACCTGGCACGCGCCCCGCGGGCTCGGCGCCTCGCATCGCGCCGCGGCCGTCCTGATCGGCAGCATCCTG
>LRTP01000755.1 GCA_001550305.1 Streptomyces diastatochromogenes | reverse complement strand
TCCTGCGGGTCGTTGGCGGTGGACGCCGATCCGCCCTGGCGGCGAATCGGCTTTCCCTGCCCTGCTCCGCAGGAGTCCGATTCCTCCCCCGCCTGAAGGACTCCGTTGAGAAAAGGACAGGCCGGACACCGCAGCCTCCCAGCCCACCAGAAGTGGATCACTCGACCTGCATGTTTGCGAGTCGCCTCGATCCATGCGGTAGGCGGTTCGTCCTTTTCCCAACGGAGTCCTGAAGGCGGGGGTATCCACGGAGGAATCCCGACAACAACTTTGCCCTGCCGTCGGTGCCGTTCCCGCACTGAAACCGAGGAGATGACCACCCGATGCCCAGCACACACCTGACCGAAATCCAGTCCGTCCCCACCTCCGGTGCACGAGGCGTCGAGCCCTTCGACCTGGACGGCATGCATCTGCTCGCCATACCGCAGCTCGCCTATGACATGCCGGACACCCCGGCGGACATGAACGGAGGAGACAGCGACACGGATCTGCTGTTGCTCAAGCGAGGGGAGCGAGGATACGAGCCGTTCCAGCGCGTACCGGCGCCGGGCGGCGAGGACGCGGAGTTCTTCCGTATCGGCGACCGTGCCTTCCTGGCCGTGGCCAGCATCCGTACGGGCAACGGCCCGTACCGGTATGCCACCTCGTCCCATGTCCTCGAATGGGACGGCACCTCCTTCGTCGAGTTCCAGTCCTTCGACAGTTTCGCCGCCAAGCAGTGGAGGCACTTCACGATCAGGGACCGGCACTTCCTGGCCCTCGCCCAAGGGGTCGTCCTTCCGGAACAGGAGGCCGACAACCGGCCGTCACAGATCTTCGTCTGGGACGGTGAACGCTTCGTCCCCTTCCAGGACATCGACTCCCAGTGGGCGTACAACTGGCACGCCTTCACCGTCGACGGTCACCATTTCCTGGCGCACGCCGAGCACGTCGGCCCGTCACTGCTCTACCGCTTCGACGGGGAGACGTTCCGGCCCCACCAGGAGCTGGCCGACCGGCACGGCCGCGCGTTCGCGCACTTCACCGCCGACGGCGACTTCTTCCTGCTGGTGGCCCGGCTGCAGAGCGAGTCACAGCTGCTGCGCTGGGACGGCACCCGTTTCGTCGTCCATCAGACGCTGCACGGACCGGGAGCGCGCGAGTTCGCCGTCGTGCCGGCCCCGGACGGAACCGTGTACGTCGTCCGCGTGAACTTCGTCCTGGGCACTCCGGCAGACCCCACCACTGACCTCAACTCCGAGATCTACCAGTGGTGCGACGGGCAGCTGGTGCAGACGGAGACCTTCCCCACGACGGGCGCCACGGACGTCGCCGTCCTCCACGACGACGAGGAAGGGCTGCTCATCGCCGTCTCGCACAGCCTCACCACCGACGTGCGCTTCGCCGCCCGCACCGTGCTCTACCGCTTCGCCCTCTGATCCCCCTCTACCTGCGAACGACTTGGAACCGCCATGGCCGCCAACGAAAGCCCCGAGCTCGTCGACCTGTTCACCACCTACACCGCCGGCCCCACCAGCATCGGCTCCACCCTCACCCGTACCGCCGCAGCCGATACGGCCGACGCACCGCTGATCGTCGCCACCGGCACCGACTTCGCACTCTACCCCGGCGCCGGCAAGCCCCCCACGGTCGAGGGCTTCCGCTTCTCCACCAAGGGCTTCAAGGAACTCGCCGGCGTCTCCCACCTCGGCCCCGCCCTGGCCACCCTGGTGCAGCTGCGGGAGAAGTACGCCGCCCCAAGCTGGCGCGCGGACACCGAACGACTGCTGACCCAGGTACGGCGCAGCCGCGAGGCCAACAGCGCCGAGCTGTGGCGCGACACCATCGCGGTCGAGACCTACCGCGGCCGTGAGCAGGCCATCACCGACATGGCCGACTACACCTTCGCCGTCACCGACCGCTTCCTCAGCGCGGCCCTCGAGGACGAAAGCCGGCTCAACGCCGCAACCCTGCGCACCGAGTACCTGGAAAAGGGCAGCGCCGAAGGGCACGGAACCATCAACCACATGATGATCGCCACGTTCTTCCTCACCGGGTTGGACATCTCCCGCCGGATCATCAGCTGGTTCCGTGAGCAGGAGATCGACTGGAGCCGGGCGATGGTGGTCATCGCCGGCAAGCAGGGGCGTCCGACCGCCGGTGTCACCTGGAACACCTCCAGCGTCGCCACCATGCTCCTGGGAGCCTCCGGCTACCGGCTCCCGCTCGAACGCCTCTACATGGCGCCGCACGCGCCCACCTTCATCACCCCGCTCGACGGCGACCTGACCGAGGTGGCAGCCCTGGAACAGCCGCTGCGCCAGATCTGGTCCAACACCCGCGCCACCGTGGAACTCGGCGATCTGATGTTTCCCGGGCTGCCCCGCTACACCCCCGGACACCTCACCCTCCCAGACATCTCCGACCCGTCCGTCACCGAGATCAGCGAGATGCCCGTCATTCACGGCGCGAACGACTGGCGCGCCATGACCACCCGCCTGCGCATGGTGCTGGAGGACCCGCGGCAGCTGCTGTCCGGCTCGGTCACCGACTTCGCCGTCAGCCAGCTCGTCGCCGCCGACAACGATCCGGCCAAGGTGACCGTACCCGGCCTGGACAACGTCACCTACCCGACCGGCCTGTGATCACCGCAAGCGGAAGGTCCCGTGCCGCGGCACCTTCCGCCCGAAACCAGGAGCACAGCACATGCCCCCGTTGACCTTCGACCAAGCCCACCATCTCGACGTGGACGGCGGCCGGATCGCCTACTACGAG
>LRTP01000754.1 GCA_001550305.1 Streptomyces diastatochromogenes | reverse complement strand
GGTCCGCCGATGATCGCCTCCGGCGGGGGCACCACGGCCCCCCGGCGCCCAAGGACCCCCGTGGATGCGCCCCGAGCCCCGCGCCGTCGCCCCGGCGACAGCACGACTGCCCCGGTCACCTCGCGGCCAACCAGCGTCACCCCGCCTCACCTCGCGGCCAACCCGCGTCACCCCGCGGCCAACCCCTGTCGCCGCTCCCGGCTCGGCGGGGTCGCTCCGGACGTGCGGACCCGGCTCGGGTGCGCGGGGCGGGGTGGTGGATACTCGCTCCTCGTTGCCCGAAGCCGGATCGCCGGCCCGACCGATCGCAGGGAGATCGCAGCATGACCGGCACCCAGGTGGACAGTTCGGACTCCGCCGAGCCCCTCGAACGGGAACCCTCCACAGCCGCACCGCGCTGGCGGGCGTGGCTTCTGGAGGGACTCAGCGAGCAGTCGGCCAAGCACCCCGGCCCGCACGCCACCCCGGACGCCGAGCACCAGGGCCACAAGTGGTGGCGGGTGATGTGCCTCACCGGCGTCGACTACTTCTCCACGCTGGGCTACCAGCCGGGTATCGCGGCCCTCGCCGCCGGACTGCTCTCCCCGCTCGCGACCCTCGTCCTGATCGGGCTCACCCTGCTCGGCGCACTGCCGGTCTACCGTCGCGTCGCCAAGGAGAGCCCCCACGGCGAGGGTTCGATCGCGATGCTGGAGCGGCTGCTGCCCTGGTGGGCCGGGAAGATCTTCGTCCTGGTGCTGCTCGGCTTCGCGGCCACCGACTTCCTGATCACGATCACCCTGTCCGGAGCGGACGCCTCCGCACACGTCGTGGAGAATCCTTTCGCTCCGCACTGGATGCACGGCGGGAACACCTGGATCACCCTCCTTCTCATAGCCGCGCTGGGCGCGGTCTTCCTGAAGGGCTTCAAGGAGGCCATCGGGATCGCGGTGGCGCTCGTGGCCACCTATCTCACCCTCAACGTCGTCGTTCTGGCCGTCTCCGCCTGGCAGGTGCTCAGCCACCCGGTCAAGATCGGCGACTGGACCGACGCGATGACGGCCGAACACTCCTCGCCGCTCGCGATGATCGGCGTGGCGCTCCTCGTCTTCCCGAAGCTGGCGCTCGGCATGTCCGGCTTCGAGACGGGCGTGGCGGTGATGCCGCAGGTCGAGGGCGACCCGACGGACACGTACGAGAAGCCGACGGGCCGGATCCGCGAGACCCGCAGGCTGCTCACCACGGCCGCCGTGATCATGAGCTGTTTCCTGCTGCTGTCCAGCCTGGCGACGACGATCCTGATCCCGCAGGACGAGTTCAAGAGCGGCGGCGCGGCGAACGGCCGTGCCCTCGCCTACCTGGCCCACCAGCACCTGGGCGAGGCGTTCGGCACGGTCTACGACCTCTCGACGATCGCGATCCTGTGGTTCGCGGGCGCCTCCGCGCTCGCCGGTCTCCTCAACCTCGTCCCGCGCTATCTGCCGCGCTACGGCATGGCCCCCGAGTGGACGCGCGCCGTCCGCCCCCTCGTGCTCGTCTTCATGGCGGCCGCGGTCCTCATCACGCTGTGGTTCAACGCGAACGTCGACGACCAGAGCGGCGCCTACGCGACCGGTGTGCTGGTCCTGATGCTCTCCGCGTCCTTCGCCTCGGCGGTCGCCGTGCACCAGCGGGGCCACCGCGCCGCCGCGATCGGCTTCGGCGCGATCACTGCCGTCTTCGGCTACACCCTGGTCACCAACGTCATCGAGCGCCCCGACGGCATCAAGATCGCGCTGATCTTCATCCTGGCGATCCTGATCACCTCGTTCGCCTCCCGGGTGCGCCGCGCCTTCGAACTGCGCGCCGCCGAGGTCACGTTCGACGAGGCCGCGGCCCGTTTCGTCGACGAGGCCGCGGCGAGCGGACCGCTGCGGCTGATCGCGAACGAGCCGCACGAGCACAGCACCCGGGAGTACCGCGCAAAGGAGTACAGCCAGCGTGAGCAGACACACATCCCGGACGGCCGTCCCGTGCTGTTCCTGGAGGTGTTCGTGACCGACTCCTCGGACTTCACCGCCGACCTCACCGTGCACGGCGACGAGAAGCACGGGGTGCGCAGGCTGCGCGTCGAGGGCGCGACCGTGCCCAACACCATCGCGGCCGTCATGATGCGGCTGCGCGACCGCACCGGCCAGGTCCCGCACGCCTACTTCAACTGGACCGAGGGCAACCCCCTCAGCCACCTGGTCCGCTTCCTCGTCTTCGGCGACGGCGAGGTCGCCCCGGTCACCCGCGAAGTGCTCCGCCGCGCCGAGCCGAACCCCGAGCGCAGGCCCCGGATCCACGTGGGCTAGCTCTTCCTCCTCAGTCCTTCTTCTTGCCCCGCGGCACGGTCATGCCCGTCAGCAGCGCCGTGCCCGGGGCGAGCGCGTCCCAGGAGTCCCCGTGCCAGGCGAGGACCGCCGTCGCGGAGGTCGGGAACTTCGTCCGTACGTCGTCCAGCGCGTCGTCGAGGCTGTCCCCGGCCAGTTCGAGCACGAGTTCCTCCAACCCGGGGTTGTGGCCGATCAGCAGCAACGTCCTGATCTGGTCGGGGACTTCGTACAGGGCCGCAAGCAACTCCGTTACCCCGGCGCCGTACAGCCGTCGCTCGAACCGTACGGGCGGCGGGGTGCCCCACTGCCGAGACGCCAACTCCCAGGTCTGGCGGGCGCGAACGGCGGTGGAGCACAGGGCGAGGTCCGGCAGACAGTCCGACTCGGCGAGGGCGCGTCCGGCGGCCGGGGCGTCGCGGCGG
>LRTP01000753.1 GCA_001550305.1 Streptomyces diastatochromogenes | reverse complement strand
CCGACGGCGCCCGAGGCGCGCACCGTCTCGCGGACCGCATCGCGGAGCGGTCGAAGGCGCCCGCCCTGCGGCCCCGCGACATCCCGGCACCGCACCTCGCCCGGGCGCCGGTGGCTTTTAGTGACACGCGGGCACAGCTCCGCGTACCGGCAGGCAACGAAGACCGTTCACCGTTCCTCGCGGCCGTGGTGTCCGCGCAGGATTGAGCACAACAGAGGGTGCCGCGGGGAACACCTCGGTGCACCACCCAGTCAAAGAAGGGATGAACGATGGCTGAGGGTACGACGACAACGGTCGATGTAGCGGGAATGCGGGCGGCGCTGCCGCATTTCGAGCAGGCACTCGCCGAGACGGCCAGCGCGTTCACCAACATGCAGAGCCAGGCGACCACTCTGGAGAGCAGTTGGAAGGGGGACGCCGGGTCGACCTTCATCAGCGCCCTCAACACGTGGCTGGAGCACTGCGACTTGGTCAAGAAGGAACTCCAGACGGTCACCGAGAAGCTCGAGGCGACGACCGGCTCGTACGACCGAGTGCACACCAGCACGGCCGACTCGGCACGCGCCCTCCAGCAGGCCGTCGGCGCGGGTCTGCCCGGATTCTGAGCCGGCGTCGGCGCGAACCCACGCGGGGTGCGCCGACCGGCCGACCGGTGAGATCACAAAGCTTCTGAACGAAAGGAACGAGCATGGCTACGTACGAGGTCAGCTTTTCTCAGATGGAGTTCGTCGCGGGCGAGATGGACACCATCACCAAGAACATCCAGGAGATGATCCGCAACCTGGACGACTCCTCCAAGCAGCGCCTGGCCGAGTGGAGCAGCGACGCGCGCCAGACCTACAACGTCGCGAAGGCCAAGTGGGACGCGGCAGCGGAGGTCATGCAGGTGCAGGCTCAGAAAGCCACCGCTTCGCTGGGAACGATCACCGAGCACTACGTGCACGGCGAGAAGTACGGCATGAACCTTTGGGAGTCGTGACGTCTTGACGACCAGGGGCCGCAACGTGGGTTACGGACGGGAGGTGATCAACGGTGGGGGATCAGAGCGTCTATAACTACAGCTCAAACGACACCCAGAACCACAACCAGCATTCCAAGGAACCGCAGCAGTACAGCGGCGGAGCGTACTCCGACAGCAGCCAGGGGACGATCGACCATTCGATGCTCCCCGCCCTCCCCACGTTTTCGATACCGGGGGTCTCCGAGGACGGGTCTGGCAACGTAAAGGTCGACACCAGCGTACTTAAGAAGTACGCCGACAACCTGGACGCGCTGGCCGAGACCATCGGTACTGCCTGGACCAGGGTGATGCACCTCAAGGACCTCGCGCCCGGCGGCTTCAAGGAGGCCGGGGAGCTCAAGGAGGCGGTGACCGGTGACAAGGGTCTGCGGCCGAATTACAGCGACGCCCTTCATGACCTGCGTACGGCACTGATGGACGCCGCGGTGAACCTCCGGACGCTGGCCACGAAGTACTCCACGATCGAGGAGCTGAACCAGAAGGGGGGCGATGAGCTGCGGACCCTGATCACGACGGCGCAGACGGATCTCCAGAAGTTGCAGTCGGATCAGCTCTGATCGAAGTCGACGCCGTCGGCACACAGCCGCCGATCGACCGGCCGTCGGCGGCCACACGGAATGACGGACAACGGCGCCCCGTACCTGGCGGGGCGCCTCGTGAGTGATGTGGCAGCGCAACGTCCATGAAGTGGCGTTGCGCGTTATTGGCATTGCGTGACGGGAGCGCGGGAGTATGGCCGACGGCGGCAAGAGCAGTCACGTCCCTGGTTTCATCGAGGGGGACGACGGCGTCTTTCCCGACGGGAAGGGCGACACCAGCGGCGATTACAGCAACTGGGACTGGCAGCACATCATGGCCGCGATCACCGGTGGCGGGGCCTACACGGGTTCCGACCTCGAGCAGACGGCAGCCGGCTATTCCAACCCGCAGACCATCCAGGACGCGGCCAACACCTTCTGGTACGTGCAGGAGGTGCTGAAGGAAGTCGGCGATTACCTGTCCGGCCTGGCCGAGGGTGTGACCGGTGAGAACGGGCTCTGGAAGGGAGAGGCGGCGACGGTTTTCGGCTCCGCCATGTCCAAGCTCGGCCAGCAGACCCTCGAAATGGCTGGCGTGCTCTCGGGCGGCGTCACCGGCGACTACAACGTACCTCAGCAGCTTGCGAACAACGCGCACCATCTGTACGAGGCGATCGCGAAGATCAAGGATATCGACAACTGGTACGCCAAGGAGGCCGCCAGGATCAATCCGGACCTCGTGATGAGCAACGGCCAGGTCCGGGTCAGCGCCAACGAGAAGATCGTCAAGATGATGACCGACGACATGCGGCAGGTGCTCGTCGCCCTGGCGAAGCATTACAAGATGAACAAGGATTCCATCTCCCAGCCGACATCCCCCAACAACCCAGCCACGCCGGGCGGTACGCCGACGACGACGCCGACGGATAACTACTCGACGTCGGGCTACAACGGGGAGACGGACAACCCGTCGGGTGCGGGCAACGGGTACGCGGGTGCGGGCAACGGGTACGCGGGTGCGGGCAACGGGTACGCGGGTGGGTACCAGAGTCCGCAGGGCCAAGGGGGACGGCACCAGTGGAGGACGGCGAACCATGCCCCCGCCGGGCCGCCGGGGGACCGGGGACGGCGCCAGTGGAGGACGGTGAACCCCGCCCCCGCCGGGGAGTCGGGGCAGCAGGAGCCTAGGTTTGCGTCCGACGGTCCGAACGAGCCGCGGGTGGCGGGGGAGTCGGGGCAGCAGGAGCCTAG
>LRTP01000752.1 GCA_001550305.1 Streptomyces diastatochromogenes | reverse complement strand
TGGGCGCGGGCCCGGGCGGCGAGCGGGTCCCAGCGCCCACGGGACGGGCCGGCACGGACGGGACGCGGCCATGCGCATCCAAGCCGGCGCCAAGGGGCGGAAGGGCGTGGAGAACAGCACAATTGGGTGCCGGGCGCGGCGAAGCGTCCGGCACCCAGAGCGTCGTACTACCGGCGGGAGGTGACTCGACCTCGTCGGTACAGGACGGCTCCGCCGAGCAGCAGCGCGGCGGCGGCGGCCGAGGCCCCGAGCACGTTCTCACTGCCGGTGTGCGCCAGGGTGGGCGGATTCTCGGAGGGAGAAACGGGCAGGACCGACTGCCGGACGGTCCGCGGGGGGGCGACAGGCGTCACCGGCGGAACGGTCGGAGGCGTCACCGGCGGGACAGCCGGGGGCGTCACCGGCGGAACGGTCGGAGGCGTCACCGGCGGGACAGCCGGAGGCGTCACCGGCGGAACGGTCGGAGGCGTCACCGGCGGAACGGTCGGAGGCGTCACCGGCGGAGTGCTGACGCTGCCCCCGTGCTCGTTCCCGCACCTGTTGCCGAACGCCGGGTTCAGCAGGGCGACGACGTCGACCGAGTTGCCGCACGCGTTCACCGGAACGTCCACCGGGGCCTGGGCATGGTTGCCCGACAACACGCCGGGCGAGCCCTGGGTCCTGCCGGACGCCAGGGAACCGGAGGAGCTGCCCTGCGAACCCGAGCCGTTGGTGCAGGAGTTCCCGAAGGTCGGGTTGAGCGCGCCGATCACGTTGACAGTGTTGCCGCAGGCGTTCACCGGCACGTGCACCGGAACCTGAACGCTGTTGCCCGACGCGACGCCGGGTGAGTCCATAGCGCTGGCGTCCGCGTGCGAGTCCGCGAACACGGGGGTGCCGTACAGGGACAGGATGCTCGTCGCGGCCGCGGCCACGACCATTCCCCTACTCAGGTTCTGTCGCAATCTCGTTGTCTTCCTGCTTGAAAGAAGTGAGGAAAGCCGGCCTTGGAGCCGAAAGAGCGACCCAAGGCCGACCGTGATCCAGCCGGGAAGGCTGATGCTGTCGCGTCAGTGGTTGGCGCAGCTGTTGCCGAACGCCGGGTTCAGCAGGGCGACGACGTCGACCGTGTTGCCGCACACGTTGACGGGGACGTGAATGGGGACCTGAATCACATTGCCCGAGAGGACACCCGGCGAGCCGACGGCGGAACCCTCGGCGCCGGAGTCCGCGAAGGCCGGGGCGCCCATCCCCAGGGCCATGATCGCGCCGGCGACAACAGCAGCGCTCTTCTTGTGCTTCACGTAATTTCCCTTCTCTGCGGTCGTGGTCCTATGACGGCCGAAACCGAGCGAGCACACCTTGAGCGGCTCGCACCACGACCTGCAGTCTGTAAACGATGGAGGACCGTCCGAAGAAACTAAAGAACGTGCGCCGCTTGGGAATTCACTCGAATCGCCCCACATTCGAATCGGCACCGAGGTGCACGCGAACACCCATACGGGAAGGAGCGGTTCCCTTAAATACGTTCCGCGGGGCCGACAGGACCTGAACGACTGCTCGACGTCGCGCCCGCCGCCCTCTCGCATCAACCCGGCGGTCCTGGACTGGTTTCGGTGATTCACCCGATCGGCCCCATTGGGCCATCAGGGTGAATGGAAGCAACCAAGGGCGTCCGTGGCGGTTGAACCAAAACGCTCCGATGGACGGGGTTTCTTCAGAATGGATCCAGCCAGTGATCAAGAAGGTTATGACCGCGGCCGCGGTCACCGTTTGCGCCGTCGGCGCTTCCGCTGCTGCCGCGCCGCAGGCGCTGGCGATCGGGAATGACGGTGGGACGACCTCCGTCAGCGGCGTCGGTGCCACCCAGTCGTTCGGCAACTCGGCGACCACGGGGGACATGAGCCCGCAGATGGGGCTCATCCAGGGCTCGCTGAACAAGCCCTGCGTCGGCCTGCCCGCGAAGGCCAACGTGGGCTCGCTCGTCGGCGTCGTCCCGATCGCCGTCCAGGACGTCCCGGTCCTGTCGTCCCCGCAGAACCAGCAGTGCGTCGAGAACTCCACCCAGGCCAAGGGCGACGAACCGCTGTCGCACGTCCTGGACCGGATCCCGGTCCTGTCCGGCAACGGTGTCGGCAACAAGTAGCACTCTCCGCCGGCGGGCCGCAGCTCTCTCGGCGGCCCGCCGGGCCCATCTTCTTTGCGTGACCGTTCACTTGCCGAGTGCACGTCACGAGTCACGTGTCGAAGAGGGGCCCCCGGACCGGCCTGGGTTTCCGCATCGAGACGCCGATGGACCTGGCGCCCGTCTGGAAGCCGCGCGAGGCCCCGTTCCCCGCCCAAGGAGCGGCCCCGGCCGAGCGATCCGCCACGCGTCGGCCAGATCGACCGCCACGCGTCGGCCAGATCGACCGCTACGCGTCGGCTCAGAGGAGCCCACTGGGGTGTCGGATGACGGGGCGAACGCCCCGCATGCTGGGCCAAATGGGGCACTACCCGCAACCCTTGGGCGGTCTGTCCAGTTGATGATCATGCAGCTCCCCAACAGGAGTCCGCTTTTCGAAGGGAATGAACATGAAGAAGCTGTGGGCAACCGCGGCTATCGCCGCTTCTGTCGCCGGTATCTCGGCCGCGGCCGCCCCCCAGGCTCTGGCGATCGGCGATGACGGTGGCACGACGTCCGTCAGCGGCTACGGCGCCTCGCAGTCGTTCGGCAACTCGGCGACCTACGGCAGCATGAGCCCGCAGATGGCGCTCATCCAGGGCTCGCTGAACAAGCCCTGCGTCGGCCTGCCCGCGAAGGCCAACGTGGGCTCGCTCGTCGGCGTCGTCCCGATCGCCGTCCAG
>LRTP01000751.1 GCA_001550305.1 Streptomyces diastatochromogenes | reverse complement strand
CCCTCCGGAACATCGCTGGTCTTCAAACTCCAGTCCGCCGTGGCCACGTCGCACACCTCCGAGATCAAAGTGTTGCGACGACCAGTTGAATCCACCCAGGTTGCCGCTGTCGGTGTGGACACTGACGACGCCCCGGTCGAGGGCCTCCACCTGGCGGGCGGTGGCCGCCTGCGCGGTGCCGGTGCCGAGGGCGGTGAGCCCGGCGGCGATCAGGGCGGCCGTGGTCACGAGGGCCGAGCCGATGGCGCGTCTGCGGTGCTGCCTGTGCGGGTGCTGCACGATGGTTACCTCCTGGGAGGACAGACTGCTTCTGTCCCCTCAGTTGCCGCGGCGGGCAGAGGGGTTGCCGCCCTTGGACACCTGCGTGCAAGCGCTCTCTACGCGTACAGGCGGACCAGTGCCGCCACCGTGCGCGCGATGCGCTCCCGCAGTTCGGCGGGCTCCAGCACCTCGATCGCCGCGCCCAGTCCGAGGAATGCGTCGTGGGCCTGGTCGATGGACTCGATGGGGACGGTGGCGCGCGTCCAGCCGTCCTGATCCACACGGCCGTCGACCTCGGCTGCCCGGGCCGCCGGGCCGGTGAGAGCGGTTCCCGGCGCGATCCGGATCACGGCCTCGGCGCGGTGCAGCCGGTCGTGGAACTCCTGTTGGTACGCCGTCCAGTACGCGGCCAGGTCGAACGTCTCCGGGCGGCTGAACTCCTCTTCCGTCGCGGTGAGTTCGAGAATCTGGTCGACGCGGAACGTACGCGGACCGGGGCCCGCGACGACGTACCAGCGGCCCGCCTTCAGGACCAGGCCGTACGGTTCCAGGCGGCGCCGCACATCCGTGGGCTCGCGCCAGCGGCGGTACAGGACGTGCAGCACCCGCGCGTTCCAGACGGCGTCGGCGACGGCAGGCAGGTACGGGGTGTCGTCGGCGTCCGCGTACCAGCCGGGTGCGTCCAGGTGGAAGCGGCCGCTGATCCGGTCGGCGTGCGTGCGCAGCTCGCGCGGGAGGGCGGCGCGCACCTTCAGCTGGGCAGCGGCCAGGACCGGACCGAGGCCCATTTCGGCGGCGGGGCCGGGGACGCCGGCGAGGAAGAGGGCCTCGGCCTCCCCCTCCGTGAGGCCGGTGAGACGGGTGCGGTAGCCGTCGAGGAGGCGGTAGCCGCCGGCGTGCCCCGCGTCGCCGTACAGCGGGACGCCCGCCGCGCTCAGTGCCTCGACGTCCCGGTAGACCGTGCGCACCGAGACGTCAAGCTCCTCGGCGAGGTCTGCGGCGGTCATCCGGCCGCGGGTCTGGAGCAGCAGGAGGATCGAGACGAGTCGGCTGGACTTCACTGACACAGGATGTCAGTGAAGTCCGCCTAGCGTGCGCGTCATGGCTTCCACGACCTTGCCGAGCTCCTCGGGCTTCAGGGAGAAACTGCTGACCGTGCCGCCGCCCATCGAGGTGGCGGGGCGGTGGATCAAGCGCTACCACGTCACCGCGGACCCGGCCGGTATCGCACCCGACGTCGAGGCGGCGGCGTACGCGATGCTGCCGAAACTGCTGCCGGAGCCCGACGGCACACCGCCCGCGACCTTCGTCGTACTGCACCGGGGCGGCGACGACGGCGCCTACCTCAACGCGTACAGCTGGGTGTGGGACAACGTCCTGCACTTCCGCGGCGCGTCGGCGGGCCAGCCGGTCCTGGGCTGCCCCGACCGGGACCCCACGCACTTCATCACACCCGACCTCCCCTGGATCGGCTGCGTCTGGGAGCTGCCGCCGATCCTGCACGAACGCGACGCCTGGGTGCGGCACATGCTCGCGCCCGACGTCCCCGACCTCGACGCCTACCTCGCCGACTCCCTCCCCGAGGGCACGACTGGAGACCGCTCATGAGCAGCCCGCACGACTTCGACTTCTTCCACGGCGAGTGGGACGTCCACCACCGGCGTCTGAGCGACTTCCTCGACCCCGACAGCGGCTGGGAGGAGTTCGAGGCCACGAACCGCTGCTGGAGCCTGTTCGACGGCGCCGCGAACATCGACGAGATGACGGTGCCCGGTGAGGGTTGGCAAGGGCTCACCCTGCGGCTCTTCGACCCGGCGGCGCGGGTGTGGTCGCTGAACTGGTCGTCGAGCCGCAGCGGGAAGCTGTTTCCGCCGGTGGTGGGGCGGTTCGGGCCCGACGGGCGCGGCGAGTTCCACGGCGACGACACGCACGACGGGAAGGACGTGCGGGTGCGGTTCGTCTGGTCGGGGATCTCCCCGACCACGGCCCGCTGGGAGCAGGCCTTCTCCGTGGACGGGGAGAAGACGTGGGTGACCAACTGGGTCATGGAGTTCGCGCGGCGGGGATCTTCCTGAACGCGCGGAGAGCGAACTGCGGGTCGGGGCGCGGGACTTCCTGATCGGGCAGCGCTTCGAGCAGCGTGACGAAACGCTCGGCCAGCGGGTCGTCCGGGGCGATCCGGGTGAACCAGCCGCGGCGCAGGTCCGCCACCGTGCTGCGCGGGCTGCGGCCCTGGCCGTGGCCCCGGAAACGAGCCCGACCGGTCGGGGCCAGGCCGTGCTCGACGGCGTACGCCTCGACGTCCTCGGGGCGGTCCTGGGCGGGGCGGCGCGGGCGGGAGGCGAGTACGGCGTCGATGTCGCTGCCCACGTCGTGCGCGGCGGCCTTGTCGACGGTGGTGACGTACACCCCGCCCGGGCGCAGGACCCGCGCGCACTCGGCGACGATGGCGCGGACGTCCTCGGCGCCGTCGACCAGATGGAGCAGCCAGACGCTGGTGACGGCGTCGAACGAGGCGTCGGGGAAGGGCAGTCGGCGGCTGTCGGCGCGGACCACCGCGCCCGGGAGCCGTGCCGCCGCCATC
>LRTP01000750.1 GCA_001550305.1 Streptomyces diastatochromogenes | reverse complement strand
GGAGCACGGCAGCACAGCGCCCGTCCGCTCGTCGGCGCCCGGCGCCGGCTGCTCCCGCGGCGCCGGTGCGGCCGGTGTCGGATGTGCAGCAGCTGCTCGCGCTCGCCCAGCAGGGGGGTGTGCGATGAGGGTGCCGATCCGTCACATCGCCGGGCACCTGGTCTGGTCGACACACGGCAGCGTGTGGGCGCTCTACCGGCTGCACCCCGGACCGGACGCGCGCGGCCGCCGCGAGGAGACCGTCCAGGGCACCTACATCGCGGCCGCGGTCCGCGACGAGCAACTCGCGAAGATCACGCACTTGATCCGTTCCCTGACCGGGGCGCCGCGCCTGTTCGGGCTGTGCGCACAGGTCGACCCGGGCGAGATCGCCCTGCGCATGATCGAGGGCATCGAGCCCGGCGACCAGCCCCCCGGCAGTACGCACCCGTGGGTGGAGAACGTCGAGGCCACCCTGGACCTGCTGGGCGAGCAGGAGATGCACCGCCGCACGCTCTGGCTGGCGGTGCCGCTGCAAAACGACGCCACCGGCGGGCAGGTGACCGCATCGCTCGGCGCGATGTGGGCGGACGTCGCGCCGATGCTGGGCATGCATGCCGCCCCCGTGGCACGACGCGAGGTGACCTCCTACCGCGAGCAGGCCTCCCGGGTGGAAGCCGCGCTCGCCGGCGGCATCGCCTTCCGCCCGGCCCGCCCGGCGGAGATCGTGTGGATGATCCAGCACGCCCTCCACCGCGGCCTGGCGGAGCCCCTGCTGGCCGAGGCCGAGACCAGCGACCTGTACGGCAGCCAGATCCGTGACGGCGTGCTGCGCTCCCCCAGCTACGCCGACCTCGGCCAGGTCCGCCTGCAGGAAGGCGGCATCGACCCCGGCCTCGACGACGTCGACGAGCTCAAGAACGCGGGCCGGATCACGCGGTCGGGTCGCAAGGCCTGGTGGCGGCTGAACACCGGCTCACCGCTGGGGCGACGCTGGCTGCAGGTCGAAACGGACGCAGGAGTCGGCTACCAAGCGCAGTTGGCACTGGCCGAGTGCCCGCCCGCGGTCAGCCAGGATGCCGCGGATCTGTTCGCCCAGCTGGAGATGCTCGACTTTCCCGTCGACTACACCGTCGACCTCGCCCTGGTGCCAGCGGAGAAGGCCCGCGACCAGGTGCGGCGCAAAAAGAACGAACTGATCGACCAGGCCGACCAGTACGACGCCCGCCCCACCGGCATGCCCGCCTCCCTGACCGACGCCGCCCGCGACCTGGGCGAGCTGGACGCCCGTCTCTCCCGCACGTCCGTCGAGGTCGAGGTCCAGTCGGTGACGGTCCTGACCGTATGGGGGCCGACCGCGGCCGTCTGCGACGCCCGGGCCCGCGCCCTGGCCGCGCTGCTCGGCGGCGCCGACTACCGCGCGGTGCGGCCAGCCGGCCAGCAGGATGCGCTGTTCACCCTGGGCCTGCCCAGCACGGTACGGCCTGGCGTGGTGCGGGAGTTCACCCAGCATCAGGTCAGCGAGGATTGGGCGTTGGGCGGGGCCTTCACGGCTGCGGAGGTCGGCGACCCCAACGGCATGTTCCTCGGCATCGACCTGGACTGCGGCACCACCCGCCCCGTGATGATCAACGTGGCGGATGCGCCGAAGCAGGACGCCTCCGCCTCCATGGGGATCATCGGCGATCTCGGCGCGGGCAAGAGCGTCCTGGAAAAGCTGATCTCCGAGTCGGTGTGGGCGCGCGGCGGGGTCGCGATCTGCATCGACCGCACCCCTGTGCGGGAGTGGGCGACCTTCGCCCGCACCGCAGCTGCGGGCCGCTGCCAGATCATCGACGCCGCCCAGGCCGAGGTGTCCATCGACCCGCTGCGCATGTTCGACGGCCCCGAAGGCCGCCACTACGCCCTGTCCTACCTCACGCTCCAGCTCGGCATCGGCCCGATGAGCACCAACGGGGAAGTCCTGCACCATGCCGTCGAACAGGCCGCCGCCGGTGACGCCCCCTCCATGCACCGTGTCCTTCAGGTCCTCGACGAGATGGCCGGGGCAGAGGCGGGCAAGCGGCAGGACGCGGCAGCCACCCTCGCCGGCCTCATCCGCGTCGTGGCCGGCAACCCCCTTGCCGCGATGGTGTTCGACCCCACGCTGCCGCCCGTGCGGCTGGACGCCTCCAGCGCCTCCGACATGATCGTAATCACCACGACCGGGCTGAAGCTGCCGCCGAAGGCCGCGTTCGACAAGCCCGAGGTCCTGCACCAGCAGCCGCTGGAAGCCCTGATCGGCCGCGCGGTCCTCTACCTGATCGCGGCCATCGCCCGGCAGACCGCTTTCGAGGACCCGGAGCGGTTCACCGCCGTGGTGCTGGACGAGCTGTACTGGCTGACCTCGTCCGCCGAGGGCACCGCCCTGGTCCACGAGATCCTCCACGACGGCCGCAAGCACGGCGCCGGGCTCCTCGCCGGGTCGCACGACGCCGCCGAACTCGGCCCCGACCGCGGCCTGATGGCCTACCGCGCGCTCGCCCGCACCGCCGACCGCGAACGCGCCCGCCGGGGACTGGAGTTCCTCGGTCTCGATCCGAACGACCCAGAGCTGCTGCGGCTGGTGACCGCCGGCCTGTCCCCCGTCGGACAACGCGGCCGCGAAGGCGAGTTCCTCATCGCGTGCCCGCGGCAGAACACCGGCCGCATCAAGGTCGTCATCCCCCGCATCGAGCGGATCTCCTCCTCCATCACCACCACACCCGGACGCCGCACGAGCACTGCCCCACCCTCCGTACCTGTTGCCGGTGAGGCCGTGGATGCGCGTCCGAAGGAGCACCTTTCATGACCAGCGCTTCCTGGGACCGCTCCCGGCACGTCGCCGCGGCCGCCAGCATCCTCATGGTGATCGCCGTCGCCGTCGGCGTGCTCGTCCTGGCCCTCGGGACGAGCATGCCGGAGCCGTGGTGGCCGCACACTGGGCAGGCCTTCGCCACCGACGCCCACTCCGGCCACCAGGACCCGTGCGACCGGATCGTGGGGCCCGCCAAGGAGTACTGCGAGCGCGGCCCCACGAACTCCGCCCCCGCCGGACACCACGGTGCCGCGAGTGCGGCGTGGCGGCTGGGAACGGCCGGGGCGGGGATGGCCGCCCTCGTCATCATCTGGCGGCGCCGGAGTACCGCTGGGCAGGGGCGGCGCTGACACATGTGGCGTCCAGACCGCGGCACCCTCCGCTCGGCCGGCATCGTCCTGCTGCTCACCGGTGTGTTCGTCATGGTCAACAGCCAGGTCGTGTATGCGGCGAGCAGCAGCAGTGAGACCGGTGACCTGCTCTCGCCGCTGAACATCACCTCATCCGAGGGGGTGCCGATCAACGGGTACGAGCTGAACGCCGAAGGCGGCTCGATCGTCGCGTTCAGGTCCCAGGCGCTCGCGTTCGCCCTGTCCGGTCTGTTCACGCTGATCCGGCTGCTGGTCGGCTTGGCCGGGTGGGCCATCGAGTTGGCCTTCCGGTTCCCGCTGCTGAAGATCCTCATCCAGCCGGCGCAGAAGGTCGCCGACTCCTACACCCACGTGGTCGTCGACACGCTCGGGCTGAAGGGGCTACTGCTGGCCTGGGCATTTGTGTTCGCGTGTTTCATGATTGTGCGCGGCCGTGTCGGCCGCGGTCTGGGCGAGATTTTCCTGACCCTGCTCATCGCGGCGTTCGCCGCGTCCGCGTTCGTCCGCCCCGACTACCTGCTCACCCAGGGCGGCCCGCTGGGGCAGGCCCAGCAGGTGGCCGCCGAGGTGGCCCAGCAGAGCGTCAACTCCTACGACTGGGGCGGGAAACTCGCCAGTCGCGGCCCGTGCGACGGCATGGCCGGCAACCAGGAGCTCAAGTGCCTTCAGCAGGAGGGCGAAGGCCCCGTCTCCGCGGCGGAGGTGGCCCGCCCGATCCAGGACTCGATCACCAACGCGCTGATCGTCAAGCCCTACATGCTGCTGGAGTACGGGCGCATCCTCGACCCCGCCAAGGCGGCCGACCGGGCGGCGTACGCGGTCCACTTGAAGTGGATCACCGGCGGGTACAAAGCGAGCGCGCAGAACAAGGGCAAGGGCGGCAAGGACGATCCCTGCCGGCGGATCAAGGGTGAGGCGAAGAAGTACTGCGAGCGCTCCACCAGCGATGTCCCCAGCGGAAGCGGCACTCTTCCGGCTCTCACCCCCGGGGGCGAACTGCTGGACGCCTCCAACGCAATCGTCACCGACGACGACCGAGAATTCTCTTCCTTCCTGGCCGACATGAAGCGGGCCGGCCCGGTCGGCAAGGCTTGTGCCGCCTATGCCGAGAAGCCCACCTGGTGGCGGGTCGGCGGCGCCGGACTGCTGCTGATCGCCACGCTGTTCATCTGCGGCATGCTGCTATCTAGCGCGATCGTCCTGCTCGGCACTCAGGGCATCTGCGCCGCCGCCGCAGCCGCGGGCGGGGTCACCTTCATCGCCGGGATGCTGCCCGGGCCTGCCCGCCAGTCCGTGTGGAAGTGGCTGTCCCTGTGGGGCATCGCGATCCTCGCCCTGGTCGGGATCTGTGCGTTCGTACCGTTCTTCGGCATCGCCGTCGACGCCACCATCACCAACGGACCCGACCTGATGGTCGAGCGGATCCTGCTGATCGACGTGCTGGCCATCGCCGGTGCGGCCGGGCACCGCAGGCTGCTGACCGGCATCACGTCCTTCGGCCAGCGCATGGCCATGCGGATGCGCTATGCCAAGGTGGGCGGCACCCATCTGCCCGGCGACACCTCCGAGCTCGGCGCCGCCCTCGCCATGAACTCCCCCGCCGCGATGGGCGGCTACGGCGGCGGGCTGCGCGCCTTCACCGGCGGCGGGGGCAGGTTCGGGATGCTCGGCACCCGCCAGCGGCTGATGGGCGCCCTGGCCTCGCTGGTCGACGGCGCTGGCATGCCCGTCGACACCGGGGGGCTGCTGGCCGACGCCACGGCCCAAGCCGGACGCGGACTCGCACCGCTGACTGCCGCTGCGGCCGTCGGCGGGCTCGGAGCACGGCTCGGCGCGAAGGGCGCGCACTGGCTGCTCATCGGCCGGCGGCCCGACATGGACAAGCTCCTCAAGTGGCGCAAGCCCACCGCCGATGGCGATCCTGGCGGCTCACCCGGTGCCGGACCGGGCGGTTCAGGCAGCGGCGGCCCGTTCAGGCCCGGCGGTCCGCCCGACCGGTACCGCAACGAGGACGGCCAGGTCGTCGACCGCAACTCGGGTCAGACGCTGCACGACCAGAACAGCGACCGCACCCTACTGTCCACCCGCGTGCACAACCGGCTGGTCCGCTTCCGCGGCTACCGCATCCTGCACCGCGGCGGCCGCGGTGCCTACGGAGCGACGGTCGGCCTGCCCGCTACCGTCCGCGCGGCGCGGTCGGGCGGCTCGCGCTACTCCCAGGACGCCCGTCAGCAAGTGCGGGTGTGGGGCAACACCGTCCGCGAAGACATCCGGGCCTGGGGCGACACGGGGCCCGTCCGCAACCGTCGGCTGGGCGGCGGCGGGCCTGCTGGAAGCCCTCCCACTCCCCCATCCGGGCCGCCGGCTCCGCCGTCCGGTCCACCTCCTCGTCCGTCCGGCCCGCCCGCCTCCGGAGGCACGGCCCGTACGGCTGGCGGTGCCGGCTCCGGTCGGGCGCGCCCTGCCGCGCCACCGGTCACAGCCTCGCAACCGCCCTCCCCTCCGGGTCCGCCGACTCCCTCGCCTGGACCCAGGCTTTCCGAGCCTCATTCCGGCAGGCCGGCCTCAGTGTTTCCCGAAGGCGTCAGCGACAGTGCGCGCGCCCAATCGGCGGCTCGGTTCCAGGAGCTGCTGCGGCGTACCGCGCCCGATGCCGAAAGGCTCCGCCAGCAGCAGGAGCAGGCGCGGCAGGCGCGGGCCTATGAGGAGGCGCGGCGTATTGGGGCCGAGGTCGACTGGCTGGCCCCTGCAGAGCCCGAGGACGGTGACGGCTCGTGACCCGTCGCCGTGGCCGGAAGGCCAAGTGGGGCTGCCTGACCGTGATGCTGCTGTTCGCCGCCGTGTGCTGCGCCGCGCCCCTATCCGGAGCGATCAGCGCGGTCGTCGCGCTGCAGAGCGCCGCGAGAGACGACGGCGGGATCGCCGAGGGCGGCACGGCCACCGACATCCCGCCGCGCATGCTCACCGCCTACAAGAAGGCCGTCCAGCTCGTCGGCCGGTATGTGCCCCAGTGCCGCGGCATGCGCTGGCCCATCCTCGCCGGGATCGCCAAGGTCGAGTCCAACCACGCCATCGGCCGCACCATCGCCGGCAACGGCGACATCCGCCCGCGCATCTACGGCGTCCTGCTCAACGGCTCCGGAGCCGGCGGCAACACCACCGCCTTCCCGGACACCGACAACGGCAGGTGGGACGGCACCGCCAGCGGTGAACGCGCGGTCGGCCCCTTCCAGTTCCTCCCCTCCACCTGGGAGGGGATCGGGAAAGACGCGAACGGTGACAAGACCGCCGACCCGCACAACGCCGACGACGCCGCCCTCGGCGCCGCCGTCTACCTGTGCGGAAACAGTCGCGACCTGGCGAAACGATCCCAGCTCGAGGCGGCGATCCTGCAGTACAACCACTCCACCGAATACCTCTCGAATGTGCTGGGCTGGATCGACCAGTACACGGCAGCCGCCAAAAGCCCGGACCTGAAGAACGTGTCCGGGAAGGTCCGCACCGTCCTCGAAGCGGCGCTCTCCCAGCGGGGTGTCCCGTACTCCTGGGGCGGCGGCAGCACGAACGGGCCCAGCACGGGGATCTGCTGCTCGCCGAGCGGGAAGAGCGGCACGAACATCACCGGCTTCGACTGCTCGGGGCTGACCCTGTACGCGTACGCCAAGGCCGGCGTCCAACTCCCGCGCACCGCGGCCGCCCAGGCCTCCGTTGGCCGGCGGATTCCTGTCGGCCTCGGCAAGAACGCCCTCAAGCCCGGTGACCTGGTCTTCTACGCCTACGCCCCGGGCCGGGATTCCACGATCTACCACGTCGGCATCTACGTCGGCAGCGGCCGGATGGTCAACGCCGCCCGCCCGGGCACCCTGGTCCGTCTGGACGCGGTCGATGCGATGTCCGGCTACGCGGGAGGGGCCCGGCTGCTGTGACCACTTCCATGCCGAACTCCACGCGCATTCTGGTCATCGCCACCGTCCTGCTGGCTGTGTGCGGGCTGGTCCTGCTGGCCGTCCCCCACGGCCGGGAGCCGTTGGGCTCGCCGAAGGCGCCGGGCGCCTCAGCCCCGGTGCCGCGCTCTCCGGCGGCCTCCCCCGCCAGAGGCTCTGTGGCGAACGACGTGCCCGCACCGGCCCACGCGGCGAGCAATCCCACCGGGGGCGCTGCTGTGTCTGCGCTGCCGCCGCACGGCGAAGGCGTGGCAGGCGACAGCGTTATTCAGGAGGCACTGGACGCTGCCTGGCCCGCGGACCTCCCGCCGGGTGACGCGCGGCAGCTGCTGGCGATGGGCCGGTCCCTGCTGCGGGCGGACGCCACCGGCGCCGGCCGCGGGAGGTGGCCCACGGTCTTCACCGCCGAAGGCCGGGCGCTGGCACCGGCGTTCGCCCGGTTCCGCATCCAGGCTGCGATCGCCCGCCGCGACAGCGGAGGCGGCCGGGCCGTGGTCCACCTGGTGTGGGCCGGGGCCGACCGCGGCGGCACCTATACCGACGGCCGCATCACCGACTGGCGCTTCACCCACATCACAAGGAAGGGATCGCCCACGTGGACTCCGCTGCCCCGTACCTGAACGCCGGTGAGACGGCGTCCGGACAGGTGCCCGGCCTGCTCACCACGCTTGCCGACGCCGCCGGATGGCTCACCGGCCACTGGTATCTGTTCGTGCTGGCCCTCGCCCTGGTCTGGGGGGTGGGCGAGATCGTCGTACGGCGGCTGGCGCTGAAGGCGTCGGCCGAGCGGATGGCGCTCGAACTCGCAGCGTCCCGGCACTTCGACCCGGGCCTGGAGGAGATCTTCCGCCGCGGGGTGCAGCTGGCCCGCGCCTCCACCAGCATGCCCTGGTGGGCGCCGCGAAGGTCGAAGGCGGTGCAGATCAGGCTGCGCGCCGACGGCTCCAGCCCGCTCCGCTACCGGATCGAAGGCCCGGCCGGTGCGCAGCGTCTGCTGTCCATCACGCCGTTCGGTCCGAACGTCGCCGTCAGCCGGGCCCGGCCGATCACCGACGAGCCGCGCGATCACACCGTGCGGGCGGAGTTCATCCTGCGGGGCAGGCCCACCGCTCCGCTGCGTGAGGTGCCGCTGGATCCGGACCCGCTGCAGCCCCTCGTGGACGCAGTGTCCGATCTGCGGGCCGATCTCGGTGACCTCGCCGAAGTCCGCCTGGACATTCAGCGGGCCCCGAAGTGGGCGCTGCGGGCGCGCCGTCTGCAGCTGATGCAGGCCGCGCGGCGCGCGGAGCGGCGCGAAACCGCGCGTGCTGCCCGCTGGGTGCGGCGCGACGCAGCGGGGTTCGAGGACTCGCTCGGCTGGCATCTGCAGCAGCTCATCAGCGGCAGGCAGGGCGGGGCCGCCGGGCGGCGGCTGGTCATGCCGCCGGTGCCGCGCCGGGTGGACCGGGCCGAGGCTCTGGGCAAGCTCGCCGAGGACGACCAACTGGTGCGGGTGCAGCTGCTGATCATGTGCGCGTCCAGGGTGGAAGGCCGCGCTCAGGCCCGGCTCGCGCAACTCCAGGCCGCTCTGGACGTGTTCGGCGGGCGCTCCCGGTGGGCGATGCGCGGGCTGCGAGTGGGTCCGTGGCGGCTGGGCGCCGATCACTGGCCCAGCCGCCGTGCTTTCGAGCGGCGCTGGAGGCATGGGTACTGCCAGCCGCCACGGGCCAACTGGGTCCGGCTAGAGGAGCTCACCGGTCTGCTCAAGCCGCCGACCGTGCACTGCCGGCTGCCGCTGCTCGCCGGTGACCTGCCGTCCTTCACCTTCGGTGACCCCGAGTTGCTGCTGCAGGGCCTCTACCGGGACCCGGACGGGCGCCGTCGCATGGTGGCCACCTACGCGGACGAGACCCTGTTCGAGTGCGCCGTGGGCAAGGCGGGCGGCGGCAAAACCGAACGTGCCCTCGCCCAGGCCATCGGCTGGGCCCACGCCGGTGGCGGGCTGATGTTCCTCGATCCGCACCGCGACTCCTGGCCGCGCGCCGCGCCGTTCCTCGCCCACGACCACCTCATGGACCGGATCGCGCTGATCGACCTCAACGCCAACGGCCCAGCGCCCAAGGTCAGTTCGTGGAATCCGCTGGGGATGCAGCACGGGCCGGCCCCGCACGAGGTCGTCGAGGCCCTCACGGATGCCTTCGCCGCCGCCCTGGGATGGGATGACGCGAACGCACCCCGCGCGATCACCATCCTCACGGCCGCGCTGTCGGTACTCGTTGCCGTCAACCAGGCGGCCTGCCAGGCAGGCCGCCCCGAGGACCAGGCCACGGTCTTTCACGCGCGGACCCTGCTCACCGACCCCGGCTTCCGGGCTGCGGCACTCGCCGCCACCGCCGACCGGCTCGACGAAGAGAGCCGCTCCTGGTGGAAGACCGTGTTCCCGGCCCTGCCTGCCGACGCCTTCGCCGTCGTCCTGAACCCGCTCGCCCGGCTGGCTGCCAACCCCGTCACCCGGGCCTTCCTCGGCCAGGGGGCCGGCGTCTACAACGCCCGCGCGGCGATGGACCACCGGATGATCGTGTGGGTGTGCCCGGCGGGGAACGGGCCCACCGACCGGCTGCTGACCGCCCTGCTCGCCCGGGACCTTTTGCGCGCGGTGCGCTCGCGCCGTGACACCCCCGAGAACGGCCGGGTGCCCTTCCGGCTGTACTTCGACGAGCTGATCACCCTGACCGGCGCAGCCCCGGAAACCATCGCGTCGATGTTCGAGGACTTCCGCAAGTACAAGGCCACCGTCCACGGCATGACCCAGCTCCTCGCCCGCCTTCCGGCCCCGGTGCGCCTGTCGCTGACCCAGAACGCCTCCACACTGGCCAGCACGGCCGGCTCCACATCGGCCATCGCGCCCATCACCGCCGAGTGGGGCGACAGCCCCACCCCAGCCCAGGTCGCCGTCCTGGACCGCTTCGAGCACTACGTGTCGCTGACCGTCCGCGGCCGCCGTATCGGACCGCTGCGCCTCACCGGACCCCATCTCGACGAGGTGTTCGCCAACCAGGCCCGCCCCGGCAAAGTCACCGCGCTTGAACACGCCGCCCGGGCCACCGCCGGCGCGCTTCCCCTCGATCAGCTCACCGCCCGCGCGACCGTCCAGCTCGGCCGCGTGACCGCCTTCCTCGCCCAGCACACCCCCGCCAGCGCGTCATTGCGTCTGAACAAGTCGAAGGGATACCAGTGACCATCGCTCCGCTCTCTGCCCGGTCCGAGCCGTCCGGGCTCGTGCCTAGTCCCGTCGAGCCGCTGCCGCACCAGCTTCTGGCTGCGCTCGCCCAGCACCGCATGGCCACCACCAGCCAGCTCCACACTCTGCTGCGGCCCGGTGCGACCCGGCAGAGCCTCTCCGCCCCGCTCAACAAGCTGCGCCGCAAGGGCCTGCTCGACTACACGGTGCTGCCGCAGTCCAACCGGTCTCGCGCCTGGTTCCTGACCCCCGAAGGCGCCCGTCTCACCCGGGACTGGCCTGCGCTGCGCGGCCGTCCCCTCTACCCCATCACCTCGGCAACGGCCGCCTCCCTGCGCACCCCGCACACCCTCACCGTGGTCCGCTCCCACCTGGCCTTCGTCGCCGACGCCCGCCGCCGCGGTGACGAGCACGGCCACCTGGACTGGACACCCGAGGTCTCCCACCCGCTCAGCGACGGCGAGAAAGTCATCGCCGACGCGGTCATGCACTACACCCTCGCCGGCAGTGAACAGCGCACGAAACTACGGGCGTTCATCGAAGTTGACCGCGCCACCATGGGCAGCGAACGCCTGGCGTCCAAGCTGATCGAGTACGCGCGGCTGTGGTCGTACGAACCGCAGCCCATCGGCCGCGCACGCTCACGGCGCCAGCAGGCCGGAGCAGGGGCGGCCTGGCTGCGCTGGTATCCGGTCTTCCCGCGCGTGCTGTTCATCCTGACCGGCGCTACACCGCACGCACTGGCCAACCGGATCAGCGACCTGCAAGCCATGGCCACTCAACACCCGCTCGTTGCCGCCCTGGCCCGCGAAGTACCCCTCGGTGCCGCCGTCCTCGACGACCTCGAAACCCACGGCCCGACCGCACCGCAGTGGGTACCACTAGCCGGCGGGAAGCCACGGCCGTGGACCGAGCTGTGATGTTCCAAAGTGCACGATCCAGGCCGCCTGAGGCGCCACATGCATGGCTGACGCACACCAGCACCAAAAGGCTGCACTGGGAGAACGCCGACAAGGATGATTGGCGATTGCAAAGACAGGATGTGACTGAAATTAAGCCAAGTTACCCATGTTGTTGGCTAATTCAGACAAAAACCATCTGGCATATGCGTAACCTTCTCGCTACGCAAACGCACCAGACCGCGGGACCTGGGCTGCCACATGGACGCTGCCAGCAACTGCGGTGACGTCACACGGGGAGACAGCGTGACACCAGCTCGACTTCATTTGAGGACTTCTTCCGTTCCCGCCCGAAATCGCGCCGCGCTCGTTGCGCTCATCGGCTGCTGCGCCGTCGGCCTGACCGCATGCAGCGATGGCGGCACAGGTGACAACGCCAAATCGTCAACCACGCCATCGGCACCCAACTCGCCGTACTCGCCCTCACCGAGCCCGAGCACCTCGGAGGATGCCGAGAAGGCCGCTGCTCTTCAGGCTTACAGCCGCATGTGGGACGAGCAGGCCAAGGCGTACGCGAAGGGCGATTCTAAGGAAACCGACCTGAGTCAGTATGCCGTCGCGCTCGCGCTGTCCGGCACCGAGGATGACCTGAAGGACCTGCGATCCAAGGGCATCGTGACGACGGGTGCGCCCACGCACGAGACCACAGTCGCCAGTCTGGAGCTGGGCAAGAAGGTCCCTCACGCGAAGCTGACGGACTGCCTAGACAGCACCCACTGGAAGTTCGTCTACCGCAAGTCCGGCAAACCAGTGGTGATGCCGAAGAACCGGCTCGTTCGCTACGTGACGCAGATCGAAGCGGAAAAGTGGGGAAAGCAGTGGAAGATTGTGGACGTCGTTCCGCAGCAACGCGCCTGCTGACACACGCAGGCCTCGGTCTGGCCGCTGCGGTGGTGGTCTCGCTGGTTTCTCCGGTGCAGGCCTTCGCCGGTCCGCCGACGGACGGAAGTTGCAGCGGAGCGGGCAAATGGGTGGTGTGCGAGGCCGACGACGACTCGACAACGTCGGGATCGGGAACCAAGCCCGCCGGTTCGGGCAGTGGAACGTCCACCAAAGAACCCGTGTGCACGGTGAAGAAGATGGACCCTCAGCCGCCAGCCGACAGCATGTTCTGGGAGGGTAAATCCTCCAAGGACGGTGCAGTGTACGTACGCACCTGCCAGAACGGCCCGGACGGCGCCCCGGTGAACTCCACGTTTGTCGCCAATGGGGCTGCGGGTGCGCCCGTCGTTGATCCGGCAGTGGTGGCACAGCAGGCTGTCGCCAAAATGAAGCTGGTCGGACCTGATGTAGCCAGTCCACGCGCGGCCGGCAAGTACATCGTGGGCGTACCGATGTGGATGTGGGTGAACAAGAGTCCCACCACCTACGGGCCGAACATCACCAGCGCGACGGCGGGCGGTGTGACCGTGATCGCGACTGCCGAAGTCACCAAGATCGCCTGGAAGATGGGCGACGGTTCGACGGTGACCTGCAACGGGGCGGGGACGCCGTATACGTCCTTCTACGGCAAGCAGGAGTCCCCGACCTGCGGCCACACCTACACCCGCACGTCGGCCTCGCAGTCCGGCAGCAAGTACGCGGTGACCGCGACGGCGACGTGGACGGTGGACTGGCAGGTGAACGGCGGTGGGGCAGCAGGCCAGTTCACCGAGATCAGGCAGTCCCAGGCAGAAGTGGCAATCGGCGAGCTGCAGGTTGTCGGGTAAGACTCCCGGAGGGAAAGAGCGTTGAGCAAGACCAAGGAACGCACGGAGACATCCGCCCCGAACGGATTACCACCCCAGGAACGGGCAGCCGCCCCGGTGAAGCCTCCGCGGGTCTCGGCCCGTAGGCGCAGGCCGGGCGTTATCGCCCTGTCACTGGCGCTGATCGCCGCCGGTGGTGCCGGTGTCGCGGTGCTCCTACTGCAGGTCGGCCACCGGACGCAGGTCGTCACCGTGGTGCGCGACGTGCAGGTCGGTCAGGTCCTTACCGAGCAGGACCTGGGGCGGGCGTCCATCTCCCTGGACCCGGCCGTCAAGACGGTGAAAGCCGACGACCTTGGCTCGGTGGTGGGCAAGCGGGCTGCGGTCGAGCTGAAGCCTGGATCGCTGCTCACCCTGTCTCAGGTGACGAAGGACTCGCTGGTCAAGGCGGGCGAACAGCTGGTGCCGATCGGGCTCAAGCCCGAACAGGTGCCGGCCACCGAGCTCATGCCGGGCCAGAAGGTGCAACTCGTCCACGTCCCGGCGCAGGGAGAGACTGCGAAGGCTTCCGGCACCCCGCCGGAGTCGATCGCGGGTCGGGTGGTGAAGGCGTCCAAGGCCGCGCCCGGCACCGGCATTGTGGTTGTCGACGTTGCCACCTCCGCCAACGACGGACCGACCGTCGCCTCCTGGGTGTCCTCCAGCACACTGCGGCTCGTCCTCGATGCGCAGGACGGCAGCTGATGAGTGTCATCGCTCTGGCCGGCTGCAGCGGCGCGCCTGGTGTGACCACGACCGCTCTCGCTCTGCTGCTGACATGGCCACTGGAGCCGGGCCGGAAAGTAATCCTCGCGGAGTGCGACCCGGACGGTGGCGCGGTCCTGCACGGCCTGCTGCAAGGCACACTCGGCGACCGGTACGGGCTGCGCAACCTGTCGGTCGCCGCCCGCAAGGGCGAGCTGCAGGAGGCGTTCTGGCGCCAGCTGATCGACCTGAGCTCCGAGGACAGTAAGACGGAATCGCCCCGGGACCGGCTGCTGCTGCCGGGCCTGACCGACCCGGCCCAGGCCGCCGGGCTCGGCCCGGTATGGGAGCCGCTGGCCGACATGCTCACTGGCATCGACGCCTTACCTGTGCACGGTCATGACGTGCTGATCGATCTGGGGCGCAGTGGCGCCTTCGGGCCGTCTTCCGTGGTCCTCGCGCAGCGTGCGGACGCGGTGGTCGTGGTGGTGCGCAACACGCTGCGCTGTCTGCAGGCCGCCCAGCCTCGTGTGGAGGCATTGGAGGAGCGCGCGGGCGACGTCGGGCTGATCGTGATCAACGAGGGTCCGTATCCGGCTGGTGAGGTGCAGCGGGTGCTGGGGGTTCCGGTGGTGGCGACGCTTCCGTACGCGCCGAAGGAGGCCCGGGTGTTGTCGGATGGAGCCGAACAGCCCCGCCAGTTCACCAGGTCGGCGTTGATGAAGGCGGCCAGGACAACGAGTGCGCTGCTGGTGCAGCGGGCTGCAGCACGCAGGGCCCGGCTCGTCCCCCACACTGCCGGTCCGGGCGCAGGCGGGCGGGTGAGCCATGCGCGGTAAGCCGATTCACGCAGATCCCTCTGTGCGCCCGCTCCACGTCAACGGCCATCCGCTGCAGGACGGCTGGCCGACGCAGGCCACCGGTGCACCCGCGGAGGGCGCCGCCTCGAGCCCGCAGGCGCTCGGCTCTACGCCGCAGGTCACCGTCGACTACGCGGTCGCCGGGCACATCAAGTCGCAGGTCGCCAAGCAGCGTGAAGAGCTCCTCAAGACCAGTCCGATGGTGGAGCGGGCCAGCGAGGAACAGCTCAGCCTGCGCTGGATCAACGACGCGGTAGCGCTGTGGTCCGACGCGCAGGCCCTTGAGCGGGGTGTCAACCCGACTCCGGCCGAGGACGATGCGCTGCGGCGCGCTGTGTATGACCTGCTGTTCCGCGCCGGACGGCTGCAGCCGTACCTCGACGACCCGGATGTGGAGGACATCTTCATCCAGGGCCACGACGAGGTGTGGCTCGACTACGGCAACGGACAGCGCAAGTTCGTGGGAGCGATCGCGGACTCTGAGGAAGAACTTCTCGAACTTCTGCGGGAACTGGCCCGCGAGTCGGGACACAGCGAGCGCACGATCTCCACCGCGAACCCTCTGCTGGCGCTGGCGCTGCCGGACGGCTCCCGGCTGCAGGCGATCACCGATGTCAGCCCGAAGACCTACGCGGTCATCCGCCGCCACCGGGTCGAACACGCCGACCTGAACGACATGACGCGGCTGGGCACCATCGACCCGATCCTTCGCGAGTTCCTGTCCGCCTGCGTGCGCGCCGAGAAGAACGTGATGATCGCGGGCAAGCAAAAGGTCGGCAAGACCAGTCTGTTGCGGGCGATGCTCAAGGAGTTCGGCCCGGAGACCCGGTTCGCAACGATCCAGACCGAGGACGAGCTGCACGCGCACACCAATGGCTACCACCGCCAGGTCGTGTCGCTGGTAGCCCGCGAGTCCAACGGTGAGAAGGACGCCACCGGTCGCGGGGCCGGCGAGATCTCCCTGCTGGATCTGATGCATCCCGCGCTGCGGATGTCGCTGGAGCGGATCGTGGTGGGCGAGGTCCGCGGGCCGGAAGTCGTGGCGATGATGCAGGCATTGACCAACGGCGCGGGCGGCAACCTGTGCACCATCCACGCGCGTCGCCCCGACATCGTCTTCGACCGGATCGCCGAGCTGTATGCGCTCACCCAGGGCAACCTGTCCGAAGGGCTCGCCTACCGGCAGATCGCCAACGGCCTGGACTTCATCGTCTACGTGTCGATGGTCGACGAGACGCAGATCGGCGGCCGGAGGCACCGGTTCGTTTCCCACATCGTGGAGGTCACCGGCATCGGTGAGTCCGGGCGTCCCGCCACCAACGAGATCTTCGCGCCGCGTCCCGACATCGGGGAGGTGCGGGCGGTGCCGCAGATGGATCCGGCCTGTATCGACGACCTGCGCCGTGTCGGCTTCGACTCCCAGCTGCTGCAGCACGTCTACGGCGCCTGGAGCGGGCCGCTGCCGCTGAAGGTGAGGAGCGCATGACGCTGCTGTGGGCGCTGCTCAGCGGCATGGCCGTGGTGGGCGGCGTGATCGGGGTGGTGGCTGGCCTGGTCGGCACCAGGGCGCCCCGCAGGGCCCCGCTGCTTCAGCGGTGGCGTGCGAGGCGCGCCGGGCAGGTGCGGTCACAGGATGCCCGGATGCGCCGCCGCACCCTGGTGGCGGCCGCGGTTGGGCTGTGTCTGACGGTGTGGCTGCTCTCGGGGAACTTCGTCGCCGCTGTCCTGCTGGGCGCGGCCGTGCTCGGGGTGCCGTGGCTGGTTGCTCCCGCGCAGGTGGCGCAGGTCCGCATCGGGCAGCTGGAGGCGCTGAGTGAGTGGACGCAGCGGCTGGCCGGGCTGCTCCGGCTGGGCATGGGCCTGGAACAGGCGATGATCGCCAGTCGGAAGGGGGCCCCGGAGGAACTCACTGAGCAGATCATCAATCTCTCCGACCGGCTGCGCCTGGGCTGGCGGCCCGAGGAGGCGCTGCGGTCCTTCGCCGACGAGCTGGATGACATCACCGCTGACAAGGTGGCGGCCGCGCTTATCTTGTCGGTGAATGACCGCGGACCGGGCCTTGCTCAGGCGTTGGAGGACCTCGCAGCCACGGTGCGCGACGAGGTGGCCGGCAAGCGGAACGTGGAAGCGGACCGGGCCAAGTCGCGGACCACGGTGCGGTGGATGACGTTCATCACCCTGGGGATCATCGTCGCCGGGTTCTTCGTGCCCTCGTACACCGCCCCGTATTCGACGCTGCTCGGCCAGCTGGTGCTGGCCTTCCTGACGGCCGGGTTCATCGCGACGCTCGCCCTGATGCGGTCGCTGGGCACCTTCCGGCGGGTGGCTCGCTTCCTTGTCCCCGACCCGCTGAGCACGGTCCGTCTGCCCGCCCGTCCCGCTGCCGCTGACTCCCCCGGCGCCGAGCGCGAGGCGGAAGGAGTACCGGCCCGATGAACCTGTTTCCCATGGTGCTGGCCGGCGGCGCGGTCGGGGCCGGTGTCGCGTTGCTGGTGCGGGAACTGCTGCAGCCGCAGCCCGCCCTGGCTGCCGCCCTGGAGCGGACCGCGCCGGGCCGGCTTGCCCTTCCCGAACCGGAGCTGGACCGCGACGAGGTGTGGGGCAGGTGGCTGCTCGCGCGGCTGGGCCGCCTGCCCGGTGTCCGTATCCCCGCCAAGAACCTCGCCCTGCTCGGGCAGGGCCCGGGCCGGTTCATGCTGATCAAGACGGCGCTGGCCGCGCTCGGTCTGCTGTGCCCGGTCCTGGTGACGATCCCGTGGATCATCGCAGGGGTGTCGCTGCCGTTCTACGTGCCCGCCATCGTCGGACTTGCCGCAGCCGGACTGCTGTTCGTCACCCCCGACCTGGCCGTGCGTGACCAGGCCAAGCGGGCGCGGGAGGAGTTCGCCCACGCGGTCGCCGCCTACCTCGACCTGGTCGCGTTGAAGCGGGCGGCGGACGCGGGCCCGGCCGAGGCGCTGGAGAAGGCCGCAGCGGTCGGCCGGGGCTGGCCTTTCCTCTATCTGCAGGGGGCACTGCGACGGGCCCGGCTGGAGAAGATCCCGCCGTGGCAGGCCCTCACCGACCTGAAGGACGAATACGACCTGCCCGTCCTGGACGACGTCGCCGACATCATGCGCGGCTCGGCGACCGACGGCGCCGCCGTCTACCAGGCCCTCAAGGCCCGTACCAAAGCTCTGAACACCGAGCTGCTCGCCGCGCAGGCCGCCGAGGCGAATGCCGCCAGCGAGAAAATGACCGCCCCCGGCGCCCTGCTCGCCGTCCTGGTCATGCTCCTGATGGCGTTCCCCGCGGTGATCCGCATGCTCACCGTCTGACCTGATCTCGAACCTCAACTCTGTGGAGGAGCACCCCTTATGAAGCACACCGCCGCCCGTTCCTACCGCGCCGTGCGCTGGCTGGCCACGCGCGTCGAGGACGGGCTGAAGGAAGTGAGCAGGCGCCCGGACCGGGGCGACATCAGCATCACCACCGTCATCATCTGGGTCGCGGCCGTCACCGGCGCCCTGGTGATCGCCGGGACGATCGCCGTGGTCATCGCCAAGTACAACGGCAACCTGGCCGGGATCTGATGCAGCGCATGGCCCGGCTCAAGGCCTGGTGGGAGGGGAGCCGCTGGCATGACGACCGGGGGGACTCATCGGTCCAGATGGCGATCGTGTTCCCGTTCGTGCTGCTCGCCGCGATCGCCGTCATCCAGGCCTCCATGTGGTACTACGCACGGCAGATCGCGCTGACCGCCGCACGGGAGGGCCTGGCCGCCGCACGCTCCTACCAGGCCTCCCCCGCCGACGGCGTAGCCCGTGCGCAGGACGTGCTGGGCCGCACGGCAGGCGACAGCCTGCGCGGCGCGAGCGTCTCCACGGCCGGGAGCAACGGGCAGCGGGTGCGGGTCCAGGTGTCGGGGATCGCGCAGTCGATGCTGCCCGGCGTGCCGGGTCTGAGGATCACGCAGTCGGCTTCCGGCGCGGTGGAGCGCTGGACCGTCCCAGGAGGGTGAAGTCCGTGCTGAGCAGGGTGCGTTCGGCGCAGCGCGATCGTGGCAGTGCCGCGATCGAGGCCGCCATCATCGTCCCGGGTCTGATCATGCTGGTTTGTCTGGCGATCGCCGGCGGGCGGCTGGTCACGTCCGGCGCGAAGATCGACGCCGCGGCCGAGGACGCGGCCCGCGAGGCGTCCATCCACCGCACCGCGGCCTCGGCTCAGGAAGCCGCGAACACCGCGGCCGCCGAATCCCTCGACGACCAGGGCATCAAGTGCGCCAGCAGCAACGTGAATGTCAACGCGAGCGGGCTGAACGTGCCGGTCGGCCAGGTCGCCACCGTGACGGTCACCGTCACCTGCACGGTCAACCTCTCCGACCTGCTTCTGCCCGGCACGCCGGGTTCCCGCACGCTCACGTCGACGGCCACCTCGGTCGTGGACCAGTACCGGCAAAGAGCTCTTGGGTTCGCGAATTCTGAAGTGCCGTGGAACACGAGCCGAAGTGTGGGTGCTGAGCTGTGAGCGCGCGAGGGTACTTGGGTTCACGCTTCGTGCGTCGAGCGTGCTCGAGCTCTTGCCTGGCAGGTTGCTCGTGCTGTGAGCCAGACGGTCTCGAACTCTCCGGCGGTAAGGTCGTGCGGCTCGTGCTCGTCCCACTCGTGGACGGGAACCTCTGCCGTGGCGCCGAACGTGGCTTCGTAGTCTGCGAGGGTTCCGGCCTGCTGGGCGGCTTCCCAGTCGGCCAGCGAGGCTGCGGCGATGGGCTTCTCGAGCGGTCCCTGGAGTTCAACCTGGCGGGTGACCCAGCCGTCGGCGTCGGCCTCGAAGTAGAACCAGGTGTCTTCCTCGGCCCAGTAGCTGCGAAACCAGCGGGTCATCTCCCCATCCCTTGCCGTGCTGTGGCGGGCATTCCGGGCTCGCGTGCCGTCGGTGGACTATATGGCGGTCTTGCAGTACACGCCGTGTCCGTGATCACGAGCCCGGCGGGCCAGGGCGCGGAACTCGACGATGGTGTCCTGGACGTCGATGAAGTCGGCGAAGTTGACTTCGGGGATGTCGAACCACTGAAGTGCGAGCAGCGGCAGGTGTTCGTCATGGATCTCGGCGAGCGTTGCGATCCACTCGTCGGGCAGTTGTTGAAGGAACAGGCCGGTCTCCCAGGGAGACTCCTGTCCTGGCCTGTCCTCCCCTTGCGGCCACAACCTCTCGTCAGGCCATACGAGTGCAGGTGCGGTGGCACGCGCGTCGAAGGGGATTCCTTTTGCGAATGCTATGAGCTGCCCCAGCACGACGTTCGGATCGAGGCCCTTGGCGTCGAACCAATCGACGCTGTAATCGTCGAGACCGGTCCCGGAGTGCTGATCCCAGTCTCCGTCGGGACCGACAGACCAGTCGATCGCGGCAGAGGTGTCCGGTGCCCGGAAGTAGTCGTGCAGTATGCCCATGGCCCGAAGCGTAGCGACTGCGTATCACGCGGAATCGAAGCCGGGATGGTCGACGACGTTGGTGTAGCGGCGGCTGCCGAACCGACGACTTTTCCGACACGGGGCAACTGATGTGCACAAAGGGCACCTTGATGCGGCGTCTGCACGACGACCGCGGCGGCGTCACCGTGTTCGTCGCCATCTGCGTCATCGCGTTGCTCGGCATCATCGGCATCGCCGTCGACGGCGGCGGCAAGATGCGCGCCACCGAACGCGCCGACTTCATCGCCACCGAAGCCGCCCGTGCCGGCGGACAGGCCATCGACCCTGCCCAGGCCATTGCCGGCAGGGCCATCACTGTCGACCCGCAGGCCGCTCAGGACGCCGCTCAGGCCTACCTGCGCTCGGCCGGTATGGCGGGCACGGTCGCGGTATCCGCGGACGGCAAGGCGCTGACCGTCACCACGACGGGCACCTACAACACGAAGTTCCTGCCTGTCGCCGGGATCGGCTCCCTGCCGGTGACCGGCCACGGCAAGGCCACCCTCCTGCACGGCGTCACCGTCCCCGAAGGGCCATAGAAGATGCGCACCACACCAGCCCCGGCGGCTGCCCGCAGGAGCCTCACCGTGCTGTGGGCGGTGCTGAGCCTGCTTGTTCTGGCCGCCGCCGTCGCCGGGCTGCCGCTGCTCCTGGCCTGGGCCACCCCCGTGGTGTGGGCGGCCAGCCATGACGACCTGACGCATCTTCTGGACCGGCAGGACACCGGCGGCGCCTTTCTCCTTCTGCTCATTGCCGTGGGCTGGGCCGGCTGGGCCCAATTCACGTTCTGTGCGCTGCGGGAGTTGCTCGCTCAGTTGCGCGGGCGGACCTGGCACGCGCCCCGCGGGCTCGGCGCCTCGCATCGCGCCGCGGCCGTCCTGATCGGCAGCATCCTGGTGCTGCTGCCGACCGGCTCGGCGCTGGCCACGCCGGCCTCCGCCATCCCTGCCCAATCCGCCTCACGCCTCCCGCAGCAGACAGCACACCCTTCAACGCCGGACCACGCCGCAGCGGCCAGCAGCCAGAAAGCCGACCCCGGCAGCACGTACACGGTGCAAGATTCCCGGCCCGCGGAGAGCCTGTGGAGCATCGCCGAGCGGCAGTTGGGCAACGGCGAGCGGTGGCGTGAGATCGCCGCCCTGAACGAGGGACGAACCATGGCCGACGGCCAGGTCTTCAAGGCCAACAGTTTTCCGCAGCCGGGCTGGCAGTTGGAGATGCCCGATGCCGCCGGATCGGCAGGAGGCGTCAGTACTCGGCTGGTTGACGGCGCTGGGGCTGCTGCCGGGGAGAGCGAGCACGTCGTCACGGTCCGCTCGGGGGACTACCTGTCGAAGATCGCGGAGGAGGAACTCGGCGACGGCAACCAGTGGCCGGAGCTGTTCGAGGCCAGCCGTGGCAAGCCTCAGCCGGACGGGCTGCCCACGATCTCCGATCCGGACGTGGTCTACGCGGGGCAGCAGGTCACCGTGCCCGGCGGCCAGCCCGAACGGCACGATCCGTCCCAGGACAGCGAGCACGGCGACGAGGAGAGCAGCCCGCAGCCCGCTCCCCCGCCACCCAGAAGCCAGGCGGCAACACGGGAGATGCGCCCTCACCCGCACCCAGCCACACCGCCGCGCCCGCGCCCGCATCGTCGGCCCCCAGCAGTCGGAACAGCGGTCCGGCCGAGCAGCCCGAACAGGATCAGGGCGATGCTTCCGCGGCCGCCTCCGCGATGCCCCGGCCCAGCATCAGCACCTCCCCGTCAGCCTCGGCTGAGCCCTCCGGCTCGGGTGCTTCCTCCCCTGCTGCCGCGGCGTCCGAGGCGCCGGCGTCGGCTCCGGCCGGCAGTCCGCTGAGCCTGCGTACCGTTCTCGGCACGGGCGCGCTGCTGGCCGCCGCCGTCACGGGCGCTCTCGCCCTGCGCAGGACGCTGCAGCGCCACCGCCGCAGGCCCAGCGAGAAGATCGCCATCGCCCCGGAGACCTCCACGGCCGAGGCCCAGCTGGCGGCGGCCGCCGAACCCAGCGGCGCAACCCGCCTGGACGTGGCCCTGCGGACCCTGGCCCACCAGCTGCCCGTAGAGGGCGACGCTGCAGAACTCCCGCAGCTGCGGGCCGCGCGGCTCGGCGCCCGCGCGCTGGAGGTGCTGCCCGAGGACCTCGCCCGGGAGCCGCAGGCGCCCTTCGTGTCCGGGCAGGGCGGCTGGTGGGTCCTGCCCGCCGACGCAGTCCTCCTGGACGAGGAGGGTGCCCGCGAGGTGCCTGCGCCCTATCCGGGGCTGGTCACGATCGGCAGCACCGAGGCGGGTGACCTCCTGCTGCTCAACCTCGCCCAGGTGCCCGCCGTACTGCTTGACGGCAACCCGGTCCACATCACCGAGGTGTGCACCTCCCTCGCCCTGGAGCTCGGCATGAGCCCGTGGGCGAGCGACGTCGAGGTCGTCACCATCGGGTTCGGCGAGGACCTTCCGCAGCTGCTGCCCACCGCGCGGATCGCACACATGCGGCGGGCTACGCACGCGCTGCGGGACCTGAGCGAACGGCTCCTGGAAGCACACCAGATGCCCGAAATCCAGCATCAGCCGTACCTGCTGCTGTGCGCGTCCGCTCTGCACGCGGACCTTGCCTGGGAGTTCGCCGACGTCATCGACAAGGCCGGAACAGTTCCTGTCACCTTGGTGGCCCCGGAGAGTACGGCAGCCGCGCACTTCCCAGAAGCTGAGGTCCTCAACGCTTCGCTCGGCGAGCCGCAGCAACTCGACTACGCCGGCACGGAGATCACCGTGCTGCGTCTGGAGCATGCCGCCTACCTGCAGATCACCACCGCGCTGAAGGTGTCCGGGCAGCCGGCCCACCCGGCCGAGGGTCCCCGGCAGGAGGTCCCGGACGGGCCTGACAGCACGCGACAGACCCAGCGTCTGGCGCCGGAGGAACCCACTGCACCCACGAGTGACACTGCTACGCGCCCCTCGCCAGCGGAAGCAGCGGACAGGAGCGCCGAGGTCTTCCCGGCCCTGCTCGCCGCGTCCGCCGATCCGGCCGGACTGCGCCTTCTGCCGACCGCCGGGGTGCCAGCCGAGGCCGAGGAAGACCCCGGCACCGAGACGACGACGGCCCCCACCCCAGCGGCCCCGGAGACGGACGGGGGCGAGAACTCCGGCGAGGAGGGCACGGCACAGGAGGTTGAGGAGAGCGAGGCACACGACCTGCATGCGCCGGAGATTCGAATCCTGGGCCCGGTCGAGGTAGCGGGCGTGGACAGCACCGGCCACGGCCCGCGGATCGTCCGACTCGCCGCGCTGCTGTACTTCCGGCCCGGACGCAGCGCGGACGTCCTGTGCGCTCACATGGATCCTGTCAGCCCCTGGTCAGCGAGCACCCTCAATGCCCGGCTGCAAGGACTGCGCCGCTCCCTGGGCAGCGATCCCGCCGGCAACCCCGACGTGCCGCGCCGCAGCTCCGGCGACGATCCCTACCGGCTCTCCCCCAGCGTGTGCGGCGACTGGACTCGCTTCCTTCAACTCGCCGAGCGCGCCCTGCCCCTGGGCCCGGCCGGCCTGCCGGACCTGGAAAGGGCGCTCGCTCTGGTGCGGGGCCGGCCGTTCGGAGGCAGGCCCCTACCCTGGGCCGAGGCCTACCAGCAGGAGATGATCACCCGGATCATCGACGTGACACACACCGTGGCCACCTACCGCACCCCCGCGGGTCCGCACCACGACCTCAGCGCGGCCCGACAGGCCGTCGCGACCGGTCTCGACGTCGACGACGCGGCAGAGTTGCTCTACCGGGACTGGATGCGAATCGAGGCCGTCGCCGGGAACCGTCAGGGGCTCCACACCGCCGTCACGCGCGTTCAGCAGGTCAACCGGGCTTTGGACTGCTCGCTGGAGCTGGCGACCGAACAGCTCGTCAACGACCTGCTCAACGGCTCGAGTGCGGCTGTGCGCATCTAGGATCCGCAACTCCGTTGTCAATGACTATGCGTAGTACCGGTCCTCGCTGGGCTCTTTCAATCTCTTCTGAGTATGCGCTGCCGTCCTCCGTACCGTTCCGCTCGTACCGTTCCGCTTCAGGTAAGTGGCGATACCAAGGTTGCGGGGGTGGGGCCGTCGGGGCGGACGGTGATGCCGTACACCGCCTTCGTGGGAGTGGAGTAGAAGGCCGGGGTGTGGACCGGCAGCAGGTGTTCGAGCAGGGCGGTCGATTCTCGGAGCGCGAATTGCAGACCGAGGCAGGCGCGGGGACCGATACCGAAGGGGAAGTAGGCGCCCGGGTGGGCAGGTCGGCCGTCTGGGGCGAGGAAGCGCCGGGGGTCGAAGTGCTCTGGGTCTGGCCACAGTTCGGGATCGCGGTGCGTGAGGTACGGGCAGATCAGGAGGTCGGTGCCCGCTTCGACGGCGTAGCCGGCAACGGTGTCGTCCTCGGTGGCGTGACGGGGCAGGATCCAGGCGGACGGGTAGAGCCGGAGCGTCTCGTGGACCAGAGCCTGGATGGCCTGGCGGCGCCCGGCTGAGCCTTCGCCGCCGGCGGCGAGAGCTTGTTCGCGGGCGGCGGGGTGCTGATCGAGGAGCAGGTAGAGCCAGGTCAGGGTGGTGGCGGTGGTCTCGTGCCCGGCCACGAGCAACGTGACCAGCTCGTCGCGGATCAGCTGGTCGGTGTACTCGGGGCGCTCGGTGGCGGCGTCGGTCAGGACGTGCAGCAGGCCCGGGCCGTCGGGTCCTGCCGCCCCGCTGCGGGCGGCCTCGATGGCGTGCCGGGCGACCGCATCGATCCGGGCGAGCTCGGCGGCAACGGCGTCCTGGGCGTCGGTGACGTCAGCGGGCAGAGTCGGTAGGGCGGTCGCCACGGCGGCCACGGCGGCCAGTTCGCGCTCGGTCCCGTCGTCGAGGGGGTGCCCGGTCAGAGAGCGCCAGATGGCGTCCAGGGCGAAGCGGCGCATCTCCTGCCCGACGTCGAAGGTCTGCCCGGTACGGGCGTGGCCGTCCCAGCGCCCGGCGGTGGTCCGGGCGGCCTCGGTGATCCGCTGTTCGTAGCGGCGCATCCCGGTACCGGTGAACTGGGACTGCAGCAAGCGGCGTTGGCGCTTCCACGCCTCACCGGTGGCGGCGAGGACGCCGTCGCCGATCAGCACTCGGGCGCGGTGGGAGCGCTTGACGTACCGCTCCGGGTGCCGGGCGAGGACGTGCTGGACCGCATGCGGGTCGGTGACAAGAACGGTGGGGGCCGGCCCGAGGCGGAACGCGGCGACGCCGCCGAACCGCTCGCGCACCTGGGACAGCAGCTCGACCAGTTCGCCTCCTCCCGATCGCCACTGCTCCACGAGTTCAGGCTCGGCTTCGGGGACCGGTCGCCCGGTTCCGGGAACGTACGGAAGGGAGCCGAGGCTGGCTTCGGTGTCCATGTTTCTTTCTCCTGGTCAACCGCTGGGCTTGGCCGTAACGGAGCACTGGGACCACGGACTGTACGGGAGAGGGCACAGATGGTGGCAGTCCGCCCCCGCGTGGCCACTGTCCGAGCATGGCCCGGATTCCGCCGCCCTGCGCCGCGCAGCCGGACCCGAGACCAAGGCAGTGGCGGTGGCGGTGGCAATGGCAATAGTCAGCTGCCAGGAACAGAAGCTGTCGAAGCCGCAACCGGGCTACTGAGGTGTCCTGTAAAGGAGCTTCGGGGTCCGCAGCGGGCTATCCCATGACTGCTCGGGCCGCGTCGAGAAAGGCCAGCCTGTTGTCTTCCAGGTAGTCACGCACGCTCTCGCCGTCGGGCAAGCCTTCCCACACGGTCCGGTTGAGGTCGAGGAAGTACTTGCGTGCTGCGTCATGCACAGGAAGGGGGAACTGGATACGGATCAGCCGCTCGGCGACCCACAGTCTGTTCATGGCGTCTTGGGTCGTGAGGAACCAGGCGCTGGTGTCGTCCCATTCGTGCGGTCGGCTGAAGGCGGCGCGCTCCGCCTCGGCCCCCACTTCGACGAACCGCTCCAGCAGCGCAAGCCGCTCCGCCCGCCGGGCCTCCGACAACTCGGTCTGCTGCCGCCGCTGTTCCGTTCGTTCCGCCGACCGCTGCGTCGCGAACTGAACGAGGAAGGACAGCACGCCACCGAGCGCAACGCCGCCCAACGATATGAGTGACACCCAGACCTGACCAGACATGGCGACCATCGTTCCACGCTGCCGATCTTCAGCAGTCGTGGGCGTACCGATGAGGATGGTTGACCAGTCGACGGGCACAGAACACCCCAGTACTGCTGCTCCACTTGGTCCATCTTGATCGTCTCCTGAGGTGCGTCTAGGCTCCCGTGCCCATGGAGACGGGGGAGCAGGATCATGGCCAGCGGCCGTGGCACGAGCGGCCGGTCGGTCGTCGTGCCGTCGTGCCGCTGCTGGCCGGGGTGGTGGGACTGGCCGTTCTGGGAACCGTGTTCGTCGTTCTGCCAAGTGTGGTGGTCGACCACGATCTCGCCGGGGCAGCCGTCGTGCCGCAGGATCGGCTGAAGGCCGTGAACGATGTCCGGACGACTCTTCTGCAGATGATCGGCGGCCTGGTCGTGCTCTTCGGCGCCTACGCCACGTGGCGGCAACTCCGGGTCAGCCAGGATGGCTTGCGCGCTACCCAGGAGGGCTACGTCACCGACCGGTTCAGCCGGGCGGTCGATCAGCTCGGCAGTGACAAGCTGGATGTGCGCGTCGGCGGGCTCCACGCGCTGTGGCGGGTCGCGGAGCAGTCCGCCCGTGACCGCGAGGCCGTCATCTCCATCCAGGCCGCGTATCTGCGCACGCACCTGCCCTGGCCGCCCACCGGGCCGGACGCGCCGGCGGCGGACGTGCCCATCAACGACATCGCACCGCTGGAGGCCCGTGCCGCCGACTCGCAGGTGGCGCTGACCGGCCTCGGCGTGCTGTGCCGGCGTCGGGAGCAGTCCTGGGTCAATCTCAGCGCCACCGACTTGCGCCGGGCCGACTGCGACGGGCTGTGGCTGCGCGAGGTCAATCTCGACCGCTCCTGTATGGAGGCGGCAGGCCTGTGCCGTGCCAACCTGACCCAGGCATCCCTGGTCTCGGTCAACCTGCGGCACGCCGACCTCAAGACCGCAGTCCTCCGCCGTGCCCGCTGTGCACTGGCCGACCTGCGCGGCGCGCGGCTGGCCGAGACCGACCTGCGGGACGCCGACTTCACCGAGGCCGACCTGCGCGAGGCGAACCTGCGCAAGGCCAACGCGCGCGGTGCGGTCTTCCGCCGATCCGACCTGCGCCTGGCAGACCTGCGCGGCACCGACCTGAGCACGGCCGACTTACTCCAGGCACGCCTGACCGACGCCCTGGCCAGCGACCACACCCGCTGGCCCGCCGGCTTCGACCATGCCGCCGCCGGCGTCGTCGTCACCGAGGACCCCGGCCCCGAACCCCC
>LRTP01000749.1 GCA_001550305.1 Streptomyces diastatochromogenes | reverse complement strand
CGTCGGCCGACTGGGTGAGGTTCGGTGATGACTTCTATCACCCGGGTGGTGCTTTCCTGCGGGGGGACAGCGGGTGGCTGGGCCTGGTGGGCAACGGGGCGCTGTGGGATCAGCCTGAATTCCCGGCTGACGGGAGCGCGGATTACCGGCTTGTGCCGGACCGGGATACGGAGTCGATGTATCTGGTGCCGGTCGGGCAGGCCGCGGAGCGGGGTGCCGAGGCGGTCGTGATCCCGCTGGCGGGTGTTGTCGGTGTTCTTCCGGGTTTGCAGCCGGGGGCCGGAGAAGAGTCCGGTTCTGTCGAGGAGTCGCTGGCGCAGGCTCTTGGGCGGTGGTTGGTGGAGCAGGAGTCGGCACCTGGTGGGGAGCGGTCGCGGGGGGATGGGGGTGTTGGTGCGGGGGTGCCGCTGGGGGTGTTGCCTGGTGCTGGTGGGACGGTGAGTTGGCTGGAGGAGGCGGATGAGGGGGCGCCGGTGCCGCTGGGGGTGTTGCCTGGTGCTGGTGGGACGGTGCGTTGGCTGGGGGAGGCGGATGAGGGGGCGCAGCGGGAGGCTGTTGAGGAGTTGGCTGCTGAGGGCGGTAGGGAGGAGCTGTATCTGGTTGTGGCGTTGCGGCCCGGTGAGAACCGGTTGCCTGTGCTGCGTGGGAAGCCGGTGTCACCGGGGCGGGTCGTGGATCAGTTGGAGCGGTTGTTCGCGGAGGGTGTCTGGGATCCGGTGAAGATGCCGTTGCGCTGGTTGGCGGTTGGTGGTGGCTGGGTCCGTGGTGACTATGCCAAGGAGGTGGGGTGGTTGTTGTGGGAGCGTGGCTTGTCTGCGTGGGGGGTGTATGCCGATCCTGATGTGGGGGGGTTGGAGGTGCTTCCTTCCGAGAGGCGGCCGGGGTTCGGTGCGCGGCTGAAGGAAGAGCGGGAGCGGATGGCGCCGTTGACCCTGGAGAAAGTGGCCGACGAGGCCGGTGTGAATGCGAGCGACGTCCGCAGGATCGAGGGGGGTGCGGTCGAACCTGATACCCCTACTGCTGGGCGCCTCGAGGAGGCGCTGGAGAAGTTGAGGCGTGCGGGGCAGTCGCTGAAGACGCCTGAGCTGGGATCGGTTGGGAAGGAGGAGTACGCCGAGTGGGTGAGAGCCCGGCAGAAGTGGGCGGGGCTGCTTCAGAATCGGCTGGCCGAAGAAGCCGATTTGCACCCGGCCAACCTCGGCAGGCTCGTGGCGGGCAAGCACAAACCTGTTTACGACACTCATTTGCGCCTCGTGGAGGTACTGGCGCCTGAGCCGGGACCGGCTGGGACGTTCCGCGGGTGGTTCAAGGCCCGGCGGAAGCAGGCGAGGCTGACTCAGGTGCAGCTGGCCCGCGAGGCCGTTGTGGACCTGACCTACCTCCGCAAGATCGAGAGGGGTGCCGAACCTGATCCCGGTATTCGTGGGCTCCTCGTGGGGGCGCTGCAGAAGTTGGAGCGTGCGGGGCAGTCGGGGGCGAGGGTGCGGAGGGTGGTCCCCAGACGGGCGCAGCAGGCCGAGTCGGGGGTGACGCCTGAGCTGGGACCGGCTGAGGAGTTGGAGGGTGGGGGGCAGTCGGGGGCGCAGCAGGCCGAGTCGGGGGTGACGCCGGGCACCAGGTGGATCATGCCGAAGGCGAGGGTCAGCACGGCGGCTGAGCTGGGACCGGCTGAGATGTTCGCGGACGGCGGCAAGTGGGTGAAGACCTGGCGGAAGCGGATGCAAAAGGATCAGACGGAGCTGGCCAGCGCGGCCAATGTGGACAGGTCTACCCTCAGCAAGATCGAGCTTGGCAAGACCGAAAAACCTGAGCCTCTATATGCATCGAAGCTCGTGGATGCGATGAAGAGGTTGGACCCTCCGGGGCAGGGATCGCCTGAGGAGAACACGTACGGCACGTGGGTGCAGGACTGGCGGGAGCGGCTGAGGCTGACTCAGATGCAGCTGGCCCACAAGACCGGTTTGCTACAACCCAACCTCAGCAAGATCGAGGCGGGCGCGTACATACCTGATCTCCGAGATCATTTTCTCCTCGTGCAGGCGCTGCACGAGTTGGAGCGTGAGGGGCAGTCGGGGGCGGGGGCAGCGTCGGCGGGTCCGTCGTTGCAGCTGGGCCCCAATGCCAGGGGCGTCGAGTCCGCGGCTCCGGGGGACTTGGGGGATCCGGAGGATCTGGAGGATTTGGGGGATGAGACCGGTGTGGACCCGCGGGTTTCACAGCAACCGGGTGCCGGGGTGGCGCAGGAGGGGGCAGTCGTCAGCTCGGCGAGTCCTGGCCTGCCGTCGATGGTGGAGTGGGGTGTGGTGCCGCTGTCTCCGTTCGGTCAGAGCGGGGACGTCGGCGGCTGGGAGCTCATGGACGTGGGCGAGGGGGGTGCGGGGTCGGGTGCTGAGCTGACGCCGCTGGAGTTTGGCGCGTTTTCTCCCTGGGATCCTAAGGCTGCCTTGGAGGCGGTGGCCGAGGATCTCTGGAATGAGCGGATCCTCATTGATGACGAGTCCGATGCGGGCGGTCAGGAAGGGGGGGGTGCTGATACTGCGATGACGGATGCTCGGTCCTCGTCGGGGCAGGTGGATGCGATCGTCCTGACGGGGCAGGGTGGTCTGCTGGATGGGTCGCCGGATACTGGTGTGGAGCCGTTCGGGCAGGCCGCGGAGCGGGGTGCCGAGGCGGTCGTGATCCCGCCGGCGGGTGTTGTCGGTGTTCTTCCGGGTTTGCAGCCGGGGGCCGGAGAAGAGTCCGGTTCTGTCGAGGAGTCGGTGGCGCAGGCTCTTGGGCGGTGGTTGGTGGAGCAGGAGTCGGCACCTGGTGGGGGGCGGTCGTGGGGGGATGGGGGTGTTGGTGCGGGGGTGC
>LRTP01000075.1 GCA_001550305.1 Streptomyces diastatochromogenes | reverse complement strand
TTGTCGAAGCACTCCTGGCGCTGCGTATATCCCAGACGTCTCGCTCTGGCCCCTGCCGACCGACCCAACCGGCCAACCCACATGCCTATTAGGCGTATGCCTCCCGCGCCATCCGCACCCATCCGAGATGACGCGCGATGCGTGCCGTGATTCCGATCCCGGCCGACCAGCGGGCCCACCGCGTGCGACGCAGCCACGGTGGCAGACCACCCGTGTTTGACCGAGACGCTTACAAGCAGCGGAACACCGTCGAGCGATGCATCAATCGCCTCAAGCAGTGGCGGGGCATCGCCACCCGCTACGAGAAGACCGCCATGATTTTCCTCGCCGGGCTCCATCTGGCAGGCATTTTCCTATGGTCCGCGCGATGACCTGAGACCACCGGTCAGAGACGACCGTGCCCCGGAACGAGGGTCTCGCACTGATCACACAGCACTAGGAGGATCCGTCGGCCCTCACGCAGTGAGCCATCCGCACCACAACGCTCGCAGATGCCTTCGCTGCGGGCAGCGAAGGCATCAATGACAGCGTGGAGGCGTGCGTACTCGGGGTGCGTCCAGTTGCCGCCAGGCTTCCACGGCCGCGGAGACGCCTGGAAGGCCAGAGACCCCAGCTTCTGCTTTATGGCTCCGAGCTCGTACTCCGGGAACTCCGCAACCACCGCCTCATGGCACTCAAGCACCAGCTGCCGCCAGCCGGGTCCCACGTCGATTTCATTCGCAGGGTCCCGGAAGTGCTGCCGGACCGGCTCCAGTACGTCGCCTGAAGCCGGAGGAGTCCCCGTCATCCCGCCCCCTCACGCAGCAATCGTCCCGATCTTACGGGTCCCTGACTCGCGCGACGTGATCCATAAGAGAAGCCCTAGGCGTCGAGGTAGTGGTAATCCCCATCCGGGAGGCCGATCACCAGGCCGCCGTTGTGGACTCTCCACTCGCTCATGCCGTCGACTTCGTGGCTGACCAGAAACAGCCCCCGGGGCCTCTCGTCGTACTCGTCATCCTGGTAGGAGGCCGGGATCTGGGCGATCTGACGCAACCTCTCCTCGAACCAGTCGAGGGACACCGCGCGGATGTAGCCCCCGTAGAAGGCCCACCTGGCACCGTTGTACTGCCGAGCGGGGAAGGCCCAGCCCCCGCTGTAGGTGCGCTCTGGATCGTCTGCTTCCACGATCTCCTTGATCTGGGCCAGCTGTCCGTCGTGACACTCCAGCCAGCCCCTGACCGAGACCATGGTTCCCACGGCGGTTGCTCCTCATTCCTGTGGCGCGCTGCTCTGGCGCACGGTTCCTATGCGCTTGCACGCTAGGGGTGACCTGCTCGGTCGCGCAAAGGGATTGACGGTGGATCAGCCGCCTCGGGCGGGAGCGCGCCATCCCCCTCCGGTCGGCCCTCGCGTTCTTGCGCTGGGCCAGGGTGAGTATGAGAACGGCCAACGCGGGATCATCAGGGGTTGTGTGGACTCCTGAAGGTCGTGCGATGGCCGCGGGCCACAGCGTGGACACGGCCCGCCGGCAGGCGATGTTCGACCAGGCCATGGCCCGCAGGGCGGGCCGGTTTCGCCGAGTGGAACCGCGGGCGACGGCGCGGGCGTTCGTCCACGGACTGCTGTCCGGCGTCGAACGCAAGAACTGCCGGCAGCTGGCCGGAGAGGCCGGCCATGCCCGCCCCGGCGCGATGCAGAGGATGCTGCGAAGCGCACGCTGGGACGCCGACGGGGTGCGTGACGAGGTCCGCTAGGCACGCTCTTCAGACCACCGGCCACACCGCCGTAGCACCTTCTGGCCTGGTCAATCTGGCGCAGGCTCCACCAGGAACAGGCCGGACGCGCCCACTACCGACGACGGCTCACCAGCCACTCGGACACCTAGATCGCGAAGCCACAGTGGAGTATTAGGGCAACGGGTTGGCGCCTTGGATGACCTGCCCTCCGGAGGTCGCGGGGGCCGACATGAGACGCTGGACGTCTTCTCCTCGGAGCGTCACGAAGGCGGTGAGGCCAGTGTCGAGTGCTGCGACCTGATGCCCGTGGACGAGGGCGTGCGTCAGCGTCAGGTCGATCGCTTGTGCTGAACCGCTGAGCTGATTGAAGCGGGCACCGCGACGGACTGGTCCCCGCAGGCAGCGCACATTGACAGTGGCCTGTTCGAGGGACGCGACGATGACCCGCTCAATCTGCAGTTCTACGCTGCTACGACAGCTACTGGGGCTGGGGATCTCGCTCACGCGGCTGCCTCCTCTCGCTCGACCAGGATGCCATTCTTGAACCGGGCACCCGCGCGGACCAGGGGAACGAGGTGGGCGCCGGTGATCGCGCGCCAGTGGGCCTGGGCGGATTCGACGAGCTTGAACACCATCGCTAGGGCCGCGGCCGGGCTGTCGGCGCCGCGGGTGACCTTGGTGCGGAGCTTGACCGTGGAGAACGTCGACTCGAACGGGTTCGTGGTCCGTAGGTGGATCCAGTGCTCGGCCGGGAAGTCGTAGAACGCCAGCAGCTCCTCCTGGTCGTCGGTGATCTTCGCGACGGTCTTGGTCCACTTGGTGCCGTAGATGCGGGTGAACGCCTCGATCGCCATCTCGGCGTGGGCGCGGTCTTCGGCGTCGTAGATCTCCTGCATCGCCTTCGTAGCGCCCGGCTGAGCGGACTTCGGCAGGGCGTTTATGACATTGCGGGCTTTGTGGACCCAGCAGCGCTGGTGGCGGGCACCGGGGAATACCTCGGCCAGTGCGCTCCACGGTCCCATCGCGCCGTCGCCGACGACCAGTTCGGGGTCGCGCATGCCGCGTCGGCGGCCGCTGCGCAGGAGGTCGGCCCATGACTCGGTGGACTCGCGCAAGCCCTCGGCCAGGGCGATCAGCTCCTTGGTGCCGTCCAGGCGGACGCCGAGCAGGACCAGGACACAGGAGTGGGCCTGTCCGAGCCCGACCTTGGGGTGTAGGCCGTCGGCCCACACGTAGACGTAGTCGGTCTGGGACAGGTCGCGGTTTTGGAAGGCGGCGTGGTCGTCCTGCCACTGTCTGGTCAGCCGGGTCACCGTGGCTGGTGACAGGCCGACCGCGGAGCCCGAGGAACTGCTCCAGCGCGGGCACGAAGTCCTCGGAGGACAGTCCGTGCAGGTAGAGCAGAGGCAGCACCTCGGAGACCTTCGGGGACTTGCGGCACTACGGTGGCAGGATCTTCGAGGAGAACCGCTTGCGCTCGCCGGTGGCCTCGTCGACACGGCGGTCGTTCACGCGCGGGGCCCGGACCTCGACCGGCCCGGCCGCGGTGACCACGGTCCGGGGCAGGTGGTGGCCGTTGCGGACCACCAGCCGCCGCCCGTGATCGTCGGTCTCAGCCGCCAACTCGGCTATGTACTGGTCGACTTCCGCTTCCAAAGCGGCAGCCAGTATGCGGCGGGCGCCCTCGCGGACGATCTCGTCGATCAAGGAGCCGGACTGGGTGGAACCGTCGTCGGTGACTACGCTGAGCACGGACATACCTTCCCGACCCGCGCTGCGAACGCGGGCTACTCGGTGACCATCACAGGATCATTCGGGAAGGTACGCCTTCCGCGTGCCCTCCTGGAACCGAACCACAAGTCCTGAGCATTGCTCCGCTCACGAACGGGGTGTAGTCCCACCCGCACGGTCGGCCTCGTCGACAACCGGCCGCACCCGGCACCAGCCCCCTTCGTCTCAAACCCCTTGCTGTTCCGAAAGATCAGGACCCTACAGCCCGCAATGCCATGGGCTGCACAACCCCAGATTCACTCGAAACGAACCGCACCCTTTTCGCTTCCCCGGTCCCGGTCTGTCGCGGGGAGGGCGTTGTCGATGAGGACGGCGGCGATGGCGGCGGCGGTGGGGAAGGATTCGGCGTTGAGGACTCGGGTGCGGGCCGAGGCGCCATCGAGGAGCAGCGCCAGTTGTTCGCCGAGTTGCTCGGGGTTGGTGGCGCCGGCTTCGCGGGCCGTTTCGGCGAGCCGTGCGGCGATGGCGAGCTTGTAGTCGCGTGCGTATTGGGACGCGGGGTGTTGGGGGTCGTGGATTTCGACGGTCGCCGCGATGTAGGGGCACAGGGGCGTGAGCTCCTCTGGGCCGGATGTGGGGACCTCGAAGGCGGCGAGGAGTCGTTCGCGGGGCGTGAGGTCGGTGCGGTCGAACACTGCGGCCATGATGTCGGGATCGAATCGGCGCAGGTATTCGGCGACCAGGTCGTCCTTGCCGGTGAAGTGCTGGTAGGCCGTGCGCTTCGAGACCTGGGCCACTGCGCAGAGTTGGTCCATGCCGGTGCGGTTGATGCCCTGAGCGCGGAACAGTTGCTGTGATGCGCTGAGGATGCGCTCGCGCGCGCCCCTGCCGCGGCGCTGGCCTTGAGGGCCCTTCTCCAGCTTCGTCATGACCCCATCCTAGCCCAGTGCGGTACGGATCGGTGTACATAGCTTGCGTTCCCGGTTGGTCGTCGCCTACGTTAAGTACACAGCTCGGTGTACAAAGGAGTGATCGTGGGAAAGCTCGATGGCAAGGTTGCGGTGATCACTGGCGCGTCGACCGGCATGGCGCTGGCCGGCGCGAAGCTGTTCGCCGAGGAAGGGGCTCATGTCTTCATCACGGGCCGGCGGCAGGAGGCGCTGGATGACGCCGTCAAGGTGATCGGCCGGAACGTGACCGCCGTACAGGGTGATGCGGCCGACCTGGACGACCTGGACCGTTTGTACGAGACGGTCAGGCGGGACAAGGGCTCGATCGACGTGCTGTGGGCGAGTGCCGGTATGGGTGAGCAGGGCAAGCTCGGCGAGATCACCGAGGAGCAGTTCCATCGCGCGTTCTGGCTGAACGCGCGCGGCACGCTGTTCACGGTGCAAAAGGCGCTTCCGCTGCTCAACGACGGTGGCTCGATCTTCATGACCGGGTCGAACGCTTCGCTCAGGGGCTTCCCCGGGTGGAGTGTGTATGCGGGGAGCAAGGCCGTGCAGCAGGCCTGGGCCCGTGTGTGGCTGAACGAGCTGAGGGACAGGCGGATCCGGGTGAACGTGCTGACCCCCGGCCAGGTCGCCACGGCCAAGCAGGAGGAGTTGTTCGACGAGGAGACGAAGCGGCAGTTCGAGTCCCTGATCCCGCGGGGCAAGATGGGCCGCCCCGAGGAGATCGCGACGGTCGCGCTGTTCCTCGCCTCGGACGACTCAAGCTATGTGAACGGGCTGGAACTGACCACCGACGGCGGCACCACGGTGATCTGAACGGACACACCAGGTGACCAAATGGTGGCGCCCTCTGCCGTCCACCGTCGAGATGCAGGGGCACCTCGCGCATGTCCTCGGCATGCAGCCCTGGGGACTGCGCACGAACGGGGACTAATGATCGTGGATGCCCTCGTCCCATGTCTGTGGCCTCCTTGGAACAGGTCATCGAGGAGCAGGTTCACGCATCCCGACCTACCGGCGGAATATCAGCCGGGGGTCCGACTGGATGCCGGCATCCAGTCGGACCCCCGGCTCCTGCGCCAGCGCCGGGCTCTGCGGCTCACCCAGTGGGTGAGCCGGCACAAACGAAACACAGCGAAAGTTCGAGAACAAGGAAGAGAGCACACCTCATGAGCAGCATCAGCATCATCGGCACTGGGAACATGGCCCGTACCATCAGCGCGCTGGCGGTAGCGGGCGGCAACACCGTCGAGGTCATGGGCCGCGATCACTCCAAGTCCGCCGACCTGGCCAAGGCTCTCGGCGGCGGCGCCACGACGGGAGAGTGGGGCGCCGTCCCGGCCGGGGACATCGTCATCGTGGCCCTGTTGTCCGACGGTGTCGTTCCGGCCGTCGCCCACTACGGAGACGCCCTCGCGGGCAAGGTCATCGTCGACATCAGCAACCCCTTCAATTCCACGCACGACGGTCTGGCCCACCGCGAGGTCACCTCGATCGCGCAGGAAGTCGCCAAGGTGGCCCCGGCCGGTGCCAGCGTGGTGAAGGGATTCAACACCGTCTTCCGTCATGTCCTGGAGAACGGCCGGCCCGACGTCTTCATCGCTGGGGACAATGCGCAGGCCAAGGCGGGCGTGGAGGCGTTCATCAAGAGCCTCGGGATGCGCCCTATGGACACCGGTGGCCTGGAAATGGCGCACTGGCTGGAGGGAGCGGGTCTGCTCACGATGGGCCTCGCCCGCCACGGGGTGGGGGGCTGGGACTTCGCTCTCGGCGTCACGGAACTTCCCTCCTGAGCTGCACCGGAGGAGATACTCGCGATGAAGCGTGGAGCTGCTTTGGCGACGTCGCCGGTCGTGCGTGGGCTGGCGGTGACATGGCGTAGCGCCCGCCAGCGGCCGGTCATCAGCGCCCTACAGCCCGCAATGCAATGTGCTGCACAACCCCGGCTTCACTCGAAACGAACCGCACCCATCCGCCTTTCTGAAACCACCTTTTAACGGGCAGGTCCACAGACTAACGTCGCGTCGCTATTTGGTTGGTGGTTGAGGTGTGACGCGCGGGGTCTCGTCTCGGCGGCAGATGGTGATCGTGGAGTTGACGTTGCCGGTCGGCAGGGGTCCGGGCGCTCTCATGCGGTGATTGGGTGCCTGTCCGGCGCGTGGTCTGGTGCGGTGGGGTCTGCGGGGGGATGAGCTGGGCCAGGGCCTCCGTCTGGACGATGGTGATCGGTGGAGGCTGTCCTGTGGCGGGTCGGTAGTGCAGGTGGCGGCGGATCGCGCGGAGAACCGCGGTGAAGGAGACGCGGTCGGGGTCCAGTGCCTGGCCGGTCGCGGGATCCCGGCTGGCCTGGGCGGCACGGGCCCGTTGGGCCTGCAGGTACTGGTGGGTGATGAGCAGTCCGTAGATTTCCTGGGTGACGCCGTCGGGGTTCTTGGACCGCAGCAGGGGCCGGTGGTCGCGTTGGAGGATCTTGGCCTCGAACAGGCTGGTCTCGCTGTTCCAGCGTTCTGCATAGACCGCGCAAACTGCTCGGCCGGGGCTTCGCCGGGGTCCAGCAGACTGGTGATCACGCGCAGGGGGCGGGTGCGGGGCGGTCCGTGTTCGGGGGTGGCAGTGATGTCGGCGTCCACGACCCGTACCGCGACACCATGTGGGTGGCCCGGGGGCATACGCCGGTTGCAGAATCGGGAGGCGGCCTGGCGCTGGCTGGAAGCCCGGTCCGGGACGCAGGACAGGAAGCTTCCGTCCGCGAGTTCGCGCAGGTGGGGCAGCCAGAGGTGGGCATGGGCCCGGACGATGAAGTCCGCGCCGCAGTCGGTGATCCGGGCGAGGATGTCGTGGCCGTGGAAGGCCCGCTCCATCAGCACGAGCTGCCCGCCGGACAGCGTCGGGGACGTGGCCAGGTGTTTGGCCAGGGTGACTTCGTTGTCCCGGCGCGGGCCGAAGCGGGCGCCGAGGATACCGCGGGTGCCGCGGGTGCCGCAGGCGATCAGCAGGACGAGCTTGACCTGCGGGTGACGTCCAGGTTTGCGACTGCCGCCAGGGGGCGGGCCGAACGCCTTGGTATTGGCCTGCGTGGGCGCGACATCGAGGACGGTGCCGTCCAGGGACAGCATCAGCAGGCGCCGGCCGAAGGCGAACGCGCCGGGCGACTGCGGGGTGGTCAACGGGCCGCACACCTGCTCGAACAGGGCCTTCAGCGGCTCAGGGCCCAGCCGCGTGCGGGCTTTGGAGACAGCGGAGGTGCCTGCCACCCGCAGGGCGCCCGCGTGGACTGCTCCGCGCAGGCCGTCGGTGAGCTTGCGCAGGATCTCCGCATAGCTGTCGCTGAAGTGCAGGCACATCGCCAGCACGAAGTAGACCACCGCGCTGGCCGGCAGGCTTGCGCACCAGCGTCTGTCGAGGCGGCCACAGGAACGGACGGCTTCCTCCACCGCTTGCGGGGACACGAACTCATCCAGCGCTTCCAGCCGGATTCCGGCGGCTGCCCGCGCCGACGTGATCCGCTGCCCAACTCTGGAGTTCACTCCCGCTGCGGTGACACGATGACAAGACATCGAGGCCCCTGGCAGGTCAGATCTCTCACCGCTATCCGACCTGCCAGGGGCCTCGATGGCCGTAAACCCCTCACCACCAAACGCGCATCAACCACACCTTGAGGACACGACGTTAGTCCGTGGACCTGCCCGACTCACCGGAAGCCTACGGAGCCATGATCACTCGCCTCAAAGCAGCTCCGGCCCCTAGCCGCTGGGCGGAAGGTCATCGTCGTCCGTGCCTGTCGGGCATGCTTTGGGGAGTGTGACTGATAGGCCGATGCTCTCCATCGCGGCTTGGAAGGGGACTCCGGGCGGTGTTGCCGCTGACCAAACCACGGAGGTGCAGGTGCTGGTGTCGCAGTTTCCCCCGAATGTGAAAAAGTCGCCGCTCTCCACGGACTTGCAGCGGCACACAGCGTGTCCCGGGTTGCGCGGGTCGATTACGCATTCCATGTCCAGACAGTTTGCCCATTGTGCTGGGGATGCGCAGGTCATGGTGCGGGTATGGTGGTTGGTGTTTTGTGTCGAGAACGTCGATACCAATCTCTTGCCGACTGGTGCTCGTTCTCCACACGACTTATAGCCGTAGGAGTAGCCGTATTCCACCACGCAGCGGCAGATGAGGACGTTCGGGTCGCTCGGCGAGGGTTTGCAGGCGGCTTTAGTACACAGCGCGTAGCGCTGTTTGCAGAGCCATCCCCCAGCGAACTTCACTCGCTTTGGGCGCCAGTTCGCCCCGGTGACGCCGTGGGCCATCGCGCGGGTGGAGGTGACGGCGGGTACCATCGTGGCCGAGGCGAACAACAGCGCGCGTCGTGCGACCGTTGATCTACCACGCGGTTGGAGTGCCCTGGTCACCAGGTCGGCGATCTCTGCTGACCCAGCTGCTGGCGCGGCGGCGAGGATCCGGTCGGTGTCGATCAGCAGTGCGCTGGGTGTGGCGGTCAGACCGTAAGTGGTGAGCAGCGTGCGGTCTTCGTCCACCAGTAGGTTCCGCAGCCCGTGCTCACGTGAGAAAGCAACGCTGTCTGCGGCGGGACCGCCGTTCACGATTGCGATGGTCAGCCGTTCTGCATGGGCCTGTTGCCACCGGGCCACCTGTGGCAGCAGTGCGTCGCACGCACCGCACGCGTGATCAGTGAAGAGAAGCAGGAGTGGCTGATGCGCAGCGGCAAGCAGTTTGTCGAGAGTCCATACTTGCCCCGTTGCGTCAGGCAGTGAAAAGCCCGGTGTGACCATGCCCGGTCGCACTCTCCCGGATCGCTTGAGTCCCAGCACCACCCAACACGTCGCTGCGATGGTCCCTAGGCCCGTGAAGAACCACGGGGCACGCCCGTCGGCTGCGACGAATCCCGCCGTAGCTGCGAGGAGCCCGTTGCGTGCGAGCGTGGCCCACCCGACCGGCGTGGCGCGTAGCCCTCCGAAGCAGTGGCAATCCGGGGCCCGGCCGCGTGCGATGCTCACGACGATGGCCAGGCAGAACGTCAGCAACAGTCCGAGCGCTCCAAGCGCACCGATTCTTGCCCATGGGTTGACGACAAGGGCCAGGGCTGTGACGAACTCGTAGGAGACGAGAAGGTATCCAAGCGGCTTCCCCGTTCGAGCTGGCAGGCCGAAGCTTGCGATTGCGCGAGGCAGTCCCTCGCGGTCCATGAGTTTGGCGATCCCCGCGACCCCGAAGACCGCAGCCAACACCAGCCGTGCTGTCAGGACCATGCCTGCTCACTCCCATCGTTCTGGACGCCCTCCGGACGGGGCGCAGGCACCACGCACACATAACACGGCGCCCCGAACGACTCGTACCGCCTTGCGAGGCCGCGAACAACACTCCACAGGTCAGACTCACCCAGACGGCCGTGTACCCAGTGGCCGATCGACATCAATGGCGTCCATTGAAGGTCCTCGGCAGGTTCCGAAATTTCCCCAAGGCCAGGTAGTCAGAGTTTCCGCAGGAGCCACGGAGCTCCTTGCGGGACAAGCTGCCGTCGCACCGACGCGGTCGGGAACTTCCCCGACCGCACCGCGTTACTCCGTCTGGTCAGCGCGGTGCTGCCGAGCGGCACGACGAGTGGACCGAGGGTCGCCGCTACATGGGAATCGACCCGCTGACCAAGGCCCGCCTCCACCCGATCGAGTCAGAAACCGACGAGGCCGTTCTGCCCACCGAACTCACCGCACAGCCTCAAAACGACATCACCGAGCGGCCGTCAATACACCACTCCCGCGGACGTGACCAGCACGTGGTGGACAGCATCGCGGCCTTCCCGGCGCTGCTCCGAACGGCGGCCGGCTGAGTCGTCACGTCAGCCGGCGTGCGAATTGCGCTGGTGTCGCATGGTATTGCTTCTTGAAAGCGCGGATGAAGTGGCTGCTGTCGGTGAAATGCCAGAGCGCGGCGGCCTCGGAGACGCTGAACCGTGAGCCGGAGGCGGTGAGCGCCTCGGCCGCTTCCTCCAGGCGTCGGCGGCGGATGTAGGCGCTGAACGACTCGTCCAGACTCGCGAAGGCCCGCTGCAAGGTGCGTACTGATACGTGCAGTTGCGCGGCTATCGCGGCCGGCGACAACTCGGCGTCGGTGAGCCGGGCATCGGCCAGGTCCTTGGCCGCCTGCGCCAGCGCCGGGGTGAAGGTGGGCTCGCGGTCGTCGAAGTGGTCGAGGATCAGCCCCTTGGCCAGTTCGTGCAGGGCGTTGCGGGACGCGTGCGCGCCCGCCGGGCTGAGCTTGCTCACGGTCCGCTGCACCATGCTGGTGTGTGCCATGAGGATCTGCGCTGCGGGCGAGGTGGCCTGACCGGTGCGCGGTTTCCCGGCGACCAGGTGCCGCAGTGCGTCGCCGGGAAAGATGAAGATGCGGGTGCCGATCACGGGCGTGGTGTGGAAGTGATTCTCCGTCACGACATGGTGCATGAAGTAGGTGCCGGCCGAGACGTTCGTGTCACCGCCCTGATCGTGCGGGTCCTGCAGGGCCACCGCCCCGCGCAGCCCGACGTACAACCGGATCTGATCGTGCTCGTACGTTCCGACTGCCTGGGTGCTCACGGGTGAGGATGCCCAGAGTTCGTTGATGGCGGTGTCTTCCAAGGCCACCGAGCGCATCGTTCCCTGGAAGCCGTCGACCGTGGGAGCGCTGAATTCCGGCAGCGGGTACAGGTCTCCCATGCGGTCGTTCCAGGTGTCGATGAACGGTTCCCACGTTCCCCGGCCGGTGCCGGTGGAGTCGGCGTCGACGGTGAATGTGCCCACCTTGCTGGCCGGGCCAAGGAAGCGCGGCCTGCTCGTCATGTGTCCTCCGCCCCGATGAGGATGTCGCCGGAATCCCATTGTGTGTCGCGAAGGTACACCCCTTCTGCACACGGCTGTTCCTACGCTTGGCAGGCGCTTCAACCTCCACAACGATCTACCGCCTGCCGGCCGTGCCCGGCGCCGCAGACACCGTGCCTTGCTTCGCATCCGAAGCAAGGCGACCGCGACCCCTCGGGTGAAAGTGAGAAAACTATGAAGGCAGTGCGTTTCCACCAGTACGGCGACCCCGACGTCCTGCGTTACGAGGACGTGGAGCAGCCGGTTCCAGGCGCCGGGCAGGTGCGGGTCCGTGTTGCGGCGACGTCGTTCAACCCGGTCGACGCCAACATTCGCGCCGGTTTCATGCAGGGGCCGATCCCTGTGACGCTGCCGCACTCGCCCGGCATCGACGTCGCCGGCACGGTCGACGCGCTTGGCGAGGGCGTGACCGGCATCCAGGTCGGTGACCAGGTCATCGGCTTCCTGCCGATGGCGGGCCCCGGCGCCGCCGCGGAGTATGTCCTGGCACCGGTTGAGGCCCTGACGCCGGCGCCCAAGAGCGTCGCGCTGTCCGACGCGGCCGCGCTGCCGCTGGTGGGCCTGACAGCGTGGCAGGCGCTGTTCGAGCACGCCAAGCTGACCGCCGGGCAGCGCGTGCTGGTCAACGGCGCGGGTGGAGCGGTCGGCGGCTACGCCGTGCAGTTGGCCCAGCAGGCGGGCGCCTTCGTGATCGCCACGGCCGGTCCGCGCAGCAGCCGGCGCGTCACAGCCGCGGGTGCGGACGAGGTCATCGACCATACGACCGCCGACGTCGCAGCGGCGGTGAGCCAGCCGGTCGACGTCGTGCTCAACCTTGCGCCGGTCGAACCAGCACAGCTGGATGCGCTCCTCGGTCTGGTCCGCCCCGGCGGTGTCCTGGTGAACACCACCGTGTGGATGCCCGCGCCTAGCGACGAGGAGCGCGGCGTACGCGGCATCGACCTGCTCGTCCGTAGCGACGCGGAGCAGCTGTCGCACCTGGCGGCGCTGATCGACGGCGGCGAGCTGCGGGTTGAGGTCGCCCGGCGGGTGCCGTTGGCCGAGCTGCCGGCCCTGCACGCCGACGCCGCCGCAGGCGCGCTGCCCAGTGGCAAGGTCGTCGTTGTTGCGTCCGGCGGCTGACTCCCAACTGGCTGATCCTCGAAGGAGGCGACCCCGATGATCCCCGATGACGATCCGTCACGCTCGCTGACCGTGGCGAACCCCGACGACCCCGGCACGACGTACATCTCGCTGGTGGGCGACATGTACGCCATGCTGGTCACCGGCGAGCAGACCAACGGCCGATACTGCCTGATCGACATGCACGTCCCCGATGGCGGAGGCCCACCGCCGCACCGGCACGACTTCGAGGAGATGTTCACGATCCTCGAGGGCGAGATCGAGTTCACCTTCCGCGGTGAGAAGCACACCGTACGGGCCGGGTCCACCATCAACATCCCGGCCAACGCGCCGCACAACTTCCGCAACGCATCGGGTGCGCCCGCCCGCATGCTGTGCATGTGCACCCCCGCAGGCCAGGACGAGTACTTCATGCGCATTGGTGACGTCGTCGCCGGCAAGGACGCGCCGCCGCCTCAGCTGTCGCAGGATGAGCTCGCGGAACGCCGCCGCCGCGCCGCCGAGTTGGCCTCGACCTACCGAAGCGAGTTCCTGTAGCTCGCAGGCCCGGCAAGCCCGGGACCGGTCTGCCGTGGGCAAACTCGCCCTGACCTTGGAGATCGTCAAGCGCACCGACGCCATGACAGGGTTCGTGGTGCTCTCCAGACGCTGGGTGGCAGAGCGCACGTTCGCATGGTTGATGAACTCCCGCCGTCTGGCCCGGGACTACGAGAGTTGCCGGCCAGCAGCGAGGCAGTGATCCGGTGGTCGATGGTCACGCGGATGAGCCGGCATCTGGCACGGCCACGAGCTTCCGGCCGGCACTGAACGTCCCCGATGCCTCCAGGAGGAGCCACCCGCGTTCTGCCAGGCGCCTGGCCCTGGAACGCACCCCCTCGGCCTTCGCCGTCGTCGTCCCAAAGCCCAATTCCCCCGCAGTCTCCCCGGCCTTCACCGTTCCATTGCCCGCGGACCGCCGCTCCTCCAGCACGCCCAGAATCCGCTGATAGTCGGGCGCGAGCACGGACATCGGCAACCCGCCCCGCCAGGGCGGCACCACCGACCCCGGCACCGGCAGAGAGCACCGATTCCTGCTCCGCCTTGGTCACGGCAGTCGTCTCGGAGGCGGACAAGGCCAGGGCCTCGATCAGTTCCTTCCTCGCGATCACCCGCCGATCCAGCTCGATCTCCGCGGCCTCCAACACCTCAGCCAACCGCGCGGCTTCCTCCGCAGGCCCTCCACCCGCACCCGGGCAGCCGCCTCCCGCTCCTCCAGCATTCCCAGCACCGACGCCACCGCGCACCCCTCGGTCATGAAGCGGATACAAGACGCCGCATGCCTCCCTCACTCCGAGCAAAACCTTGCCTAGCGAGTAGCCGGGAGGGATCTCACCTCCCGGCTCTCTCAGAACCGTGCGTGAACCTCTCGATTCACACGGCTCCCATCATCCGGTCGTTCGAGGCCGGAGGAGTTTCCAGTGGGCGAAGAGCCCCGGGTAGAGCTTGGCGGTCTTCTCCAAACCCTGCCATGCCCGGCTCCGGCGACGCCGGAGCCGCTTGTACTTCTGCACGGCCCATCGCATCAGATACTGATCGATGCCCGTCAGGCTCGGGACCAACGCGGACGGATAGAACCGGCCGTAGTAGTTGATCCATCCCCGCACGATCGGGTTGATCTCCCGTGCGAGGTCCGCCAAAGACGATCCACTGCGCAGGTGCAGCCGCCATCGGCGGATCTGTGCCCGGATGCGCTTGGCCGCCTCGTCGCTGATCGCCGGGTTGAAGCCGAAGAAGTAACTCCCCGTCCTCGACCGGGCTTTCCGCGAGCGGAACGTGTATCCGAGGAAGGTGAACGAGACGTGCTCGTACGAACCACGCCTCTTGCCGTCTCGGCAGTACACGATGCGGGTCTTGTCGGGATGCAGCCGCAAGCCCCCGCACTCGGCCAGCCGCTGGCCGATCGCCTGACGCACCTGGTGCGCTTCGGCCTCGGTGCGGCAGTGAACCACCATGTCGTCGCAGTAGCGCTCGAACCGGACGCCAGGGAAGACCTGGTCCATCCAGGCGTCGAACGCGTAGTGCATGAACAGGTTCGCCAACAAGGGAGAAATCGCCGAGCCCTGGGGACTCCCACGATCCCGCGCGACTAGTTCGCCACTCCTGTGCCGCAGCGGAGCCTTCAGCCAGCGCTCCACATACAGCAGAATCCACCGCTGGTCGGTGTGGTGGGCCACCGCCTTGAGGACCAGGTCGTGGTCGAGGTTGTCGAAGAACCCCTGGATGTCGATGTCGACCGTCCAGTCCGTCCTCCAGCACCGCTCCCGACAGGCCGCGACCGCGTCCAGCGCGCTTCTGCGCGGCCGGTATCCATAGGAATCGGGGTGGAACATCGGTTCCACCTCCGGCTCCAGGACCATGGCCGCCGCAGTCTGCGCGATTCTGTCCGCGACCGTCGGCACCCCGAGAACCCTGACCTTGCCCGATCCCCCAGACTTGGGGATCTCCACCATCCGCACCGGCGGCGGGAAGTAGCTGCCTGACGACAGGCGATTCCACAGTTTGTAGAGGTTGCCCCGCAGGTCAGCCTCAAACCGCTCGATCGACTCGCCATCAACCCCGGCCGCTCCCCCGTTCGCCTTGACCCTGAGATACGCCTCCCAGACAACGTGCTTCGAGATCTCGAACGGCTTTGGCCCACTCATCCGGCTCCTCCCGGGAACTCCGGTTGACCGCCAAGCAGACCTGGATGATCCGTCCCCTTCGCTCCACCCGCATTACCGGGCTTCGTCACTACTACGAGACGGTCTGCCTCCGTGCCCCGCATCGGTACTCCGCCCCTTGCGGTGTTGGCCGCTTGGGGTTCTCCCTCTCGGCGCCGGCCCCACGGACCAGCAGCAGTATCGGGGCGACAGGTTCTCACGTTCCATGCAAAAGCCCAGGTCAGGCTCGCGCCGCCTACATGCCGGACGCCATCCGGGCAGTCAGCAGGCTCCCCCCGGACTTGTCCCAGAGCCCTGGTCTCGCCCTGGTTTCGACGCCACTGGAATTTGTTACGACACGTCATCAGCGGTTCGCTCTCGCTCGCCTTCCTGACCCACACCTGACGCGATCATCGCCGCGCCTTTTCCCGCAGCGCTCACCACGAACGGCACTTAACCGACGCAGCCTCCGGTGGTTTGGAGCCTCCCCCTGCAGGGCGACCCCGGAGGGCCTACCTCCATCTCCTGCACAGCACCGCTTCCAGAAGCTCCTACATCGACGCCTCCTTCAGCGTTCGTGACACACGACCAGCAGAAATCAACCGATCACGTTCGGTTGAGATACGGCTTCTCAGACAAGCGCACCTCGAGCACTGCTTGGACGGCGGGCCGCCGAACCGGAAGGACGTCAGGACCTTCATCCTTTGGACCCAGCAACGAGCGGCACCCGACTGATGTCCTCGGCGGTTATCCGGCCCTGGCACTCCACCGGCGTCAGAGGTGATGTCACCCGCTCGCCGTGGAACGGGCCATCGATCGCTGCGGCCGCACAGCCCGACGATGTGATCTCGTCGGCCAGTGACAAAATTCGGTCGCTGTGTCGGTGCGGGGGCACGTGATTGTTCACGAGAAGTGGCCCTGGCACAGATCTTGTGGAGTGGTCTCGGAGCGTTACCGGAGCAGGACCGTGTTGCGAAGCGGTTCGAATCCGGCTCGCCTGAGACGTTTTCGGTCGGCCCCTCTGACGCTCAGTGGCGCGCCATCTGGCCGGTGATGACTGGGCGGGGCCGGGATCCGCGGGCGGGAGATGCGGCCGGGGACCGGATACCGCAGGTCCATGATCTTGTGGCGGGATGAAACTTCTCGGCAGCGTGTCGATCGGTGGGTCTCCCGTTCGACGCTTGGGTAGAGGCGCGACCCGAGAAGCGGAATCCGGACAGGCCGCGGCTCTGTGATCAACAAGTGTTGTCCATTCATCGACCGGCGGTGGGTTGCCGACCACATAGCCGGCCGCCGGACGTCCCAAGGAGAAATCATGCAGATCCGCGCCCGTATGAGTATGAGTGCCGATGGCTACGTGACCACGCCGAACGGGTGGCCCGCCCTGACCGCCGACCCCGCGTTCGTCTCCGGCGAAAGCCACGGTATCCGGGAGTTCCTCGATGACTGCGAGGCGGCGCTGATGGGGCGCACCACCTTCGAGCCCGCGCTGACCAACAACCGCTGGCCGTGGCCGGACCTCGACGTGTTCGTGCTCGGCTCACACCGTCCGGACGGCACCCCCGATCACGTCACGACCGACAGTGACCCGGTGCGGCTGCTGGAGAAGCTCCGCTCGGCCAACCGGGGTGGCGACGTCCACCTCATCGGGGGCGGGCCCGAAGACGATCGGGACGTTTCATGCCATTGGCGCACTCGACACCCTTGAACTGGTCGTACTGCCGATGCTGTTCGGCGGTGGGATGCAACTGACACCCGTGCTCCGGCCCGACACCGGGCTGACCTTCCAGCGCGAACGTGCTCTCCCCGGCGGTTCAGTGGAGATCGTCTACTCCTGCCGGGGAAGTCGCACCGAACTTCCGAGCAAGCCTGCCAGCCAACGCTGATCTCGGCCAGGACACAGGTCGTGCAGGTGCGCGATAGCGAGTCCACGGCCGCTGGTGGGCTGCGGAACCGCCCACAGGGTGCCAGGAAACGGCCTTCCGGGCCGTGGAAGACGGTCGCTGCCCCAACTTCGTGACGCAACGGACACCGTGGTCGCCGAACTCCCCCGGATGCGCAACGACCTGCGGGACACGAAGAACCGGCTGGCGGCCGGCCGCGACGAACTCAACGAAGACGTACGCGCAGCGATCCCGCTTCTGCGACAGGAAGTCCAGAAGGTGAAAGACACGATCGCAGCCCAGCCCGGGATGGAAACCGACGCAACAACCCCTCTGGTAGAGGCCCCCGAACCGGCGGCCGCTGCCGTCTCGTACGCCGTCGCCCTCTCCCCCGGCGTCGCCTCAGGCGAGACCCCCGCGGGTGATCCCCTGCCCCCAGCGACTGCCGTCGGCCCCGCCGCGGCGCACACTGATCATCCACCTGCCGGGCCGCTCCCCGCGGTGCCCGCTCAGCACGCCGGCACGAAGGACGAGGCGCCGCCGGCTGGCCTCGAGGAGCACGTGCAGCAGGCTGTTCGCGCCGTTTTGGCCGACGAACTCTCCACCCTGCGCGCCGTCCTCACCGGTCTCAAAGACGCCCAGGACGCACAGGCCACCGCCCGGGACGGACAGCACCAAGAGCTCACCGAGATCCGCCAGGAGCTGACAGCACTGACGGCCGGCTTCGAAGACTGGCAGGTCCAGCAGGCCACGACAGCGCAGGGCGCCGGCGCACCCGATGTCACCGATGACCACAGCGCACTGCTGCAGCAGGCCGCACGTGTTTCGTCAGCGATCCTGATCTGCCACCGCGACATGTGGGAGTCCATCACCGCGCACGCCGGGCGCCACCGCCACTTCCGCATCCCACCGCAGATCACCGATCACGGCCACGAACGCGTCAGCACCACCATCTCCGGCCGCTCCCTGACCGCTGTTCTGATCGGCATGTACAGCATCAAGCACGCCGCGGAGGAGGGAGACGGCGACTGGGAACTGGCAACCACCCTCTACCGCCGCATCCACCATCGGCTGACCACCCTGGCAGTCGACGGAGAACCTGTCACCATCGCCCAGTTCTGGACCACAGCTGCCTCAGGTCGCTCGACCTGCATGGTTCATCCGGACGACCTCGCCAGCATGGTGTACTCAGCGATCACCAGGGGTGCGCAGCCCCTTATCCGGGGTCGAGTCGTCGTGCGGACCGGGCAGCCAGGTAGAGCGAGCCAGCGCGGGCAACCAATCACAAGCCTTACCCGGCCGCTGGATCTTCCAGACCCTACGACAGCCCATCCGACCCATCAACAACGTAGGAGCAACCACCAACCCCGATCACCCCTTGACCAAAGTCATAGGGGCACCCCCCGCATCTCGCACGCATCTCGCACGCGCTCTGGCCGTCCGGACGACGTGACACACTGGCGGCTCAGGCAGCGGTGAACGGGGGTTGATCCGATTGGGTCTGGAGATCGAGAGCCAGCCGTCGGAGCTGCCGTACATCGAGCGGGTGTGGTGCAGCCGCAGTGACGACGTGGGTCGGATGACGTCGATCGCGACGTCGCACTGGGAGCTCGTCTTCTGGGAGCACGAAGGCCAGGTGCGGGCTGCCGTACTGGGCCCGGAGCCCCATGCCTGCCCGGCCCCTGTCCCCAAGGACGCCACGTTCTTCGGCATCAGCTTCGCCCTTGGCACCTCGATGCCGCACGTACCGATCAGCCGGCTCGTGGGCGGTAACGCGGAGATCCCAGACGTGACGCGGCGATCCGTCTGGCTGAAGGGCTCCGCCTGGCACGTCCCCGATTACGACAACGCGGAGGCGTTCGTACGGCGCATGGTGCGTGAGGGCATCGTGGCCTACGACCCGCTCGTGCCCGCGGTGCTCGACGGCGCCATCCTCGATGTCTCCGAACGCACCCTCCAGCGGCGCTTCGTCGCGGCGACGGGCCTCACTCGGGGCACCATCAGGCAGATCCACCGTGCCCGCCAGGCGGCGGTACTGATCCAGGAGGGTGCGCCGGCCCAGGACGTCGTGCACCGGCTGGGCTACTTCGACCAGCCGCACCTGGCGCGGTCCTTGACCCGGTACATCGGCCGGACCGCCACTCAGCTGAGCGCTCCGGACAGGGCGGAGCCGCTGTCGCTTCTGTACAAGCCCTCCTCCTCGGTGCCCGCATAGTCTTCCTGACGTAGCCGACGGGGTCAGCTCGTCCCGGCAAGAGGGCCGTCCCGGCAGGGGCCGGGCAGACAACCCCGAACTCATCACGGAGGAATCATGCGCAAGGTCGTTTCGGGTCTGTTCGTCTCGCTCGATGGTGTCGCCCAGTCGCCGAACGAGTGGCAGTTCGCTTTCGACGAGGAGATGGGCGCGGCGCTGGGGGAGACGCTGGAGACGGCCGACACAATTCTGCTGGGCCGTGTGACGTTCAGCGAGTGGGCCGGGTACTGGCCGACGGTGACCAGCGGGGAGGACGCCGGCTTCGCCAAGTGGATCAACGACTCGCCCAAGTACGTCGTCTCCTCCACTCTGGACAGTGTCGAGGACTGGGCGAACAGCACGCTCATCAATGGCGATGTGGCGGCCGCGATCGAGGAGCTCAAGGCGGGCGAGGGCAAGGACATCACCGTCGCAGGCAGCCCGACACTGGTGCGTTCGCTGCTGGAGCAGGACCTGCTGGACGAACTGGTGCTGCTGATCCACCCAGTGGTGGCCGGCGAGGGCCGCAAGAAGCTGTTCGCCGACGACGCCACCCTGAAGAAGTTGCAGCTGGTGAGCGCCCGGCCGACCAGCAGCGGAGTGATCATCGCGACCTACCGCCCGACGCGCTGAGCGCTGCTCGGCGCAGGCTTGATACACGGACGGGCAGGAGATCGATCCGCTTGTCCATGTCGAGGCGGAACGTTGCCCCTGCCGAAAATCTCATCCGTGGAAGCGGGTGTGTGGGGTGCCGTGGATGGCGCAGGCGTCCAGGCCGAAGCACCCAGGCCGGCCGCGCACCGTGCGCCCCGTCCGTCCGTGCCCTGGTGTTGCGCCTGGCGCGGGAGAATCCCAGCTGGGGGTATCGGCGCGTCCACGGTGAGCTGCTCGTCCTGGGGTGAAGGTGGCCGCCTCCGCGGTATGGGAGATCTTGACGGAGACCGGAGTCGACCCCCGCACCCGAACGCTCTTCCAGTCCCTGGGCGGACTTCCTGCGCTCCCGGGCCGAGGCCCTGCCGACGTGCGACTTCTTCAGAACGGTCACACTGTCTGGGGCACGGATGTACGTGTTGACGGTGATCGAGCACGCCAACCGACGGATCCGGGGTCTTGGCTACGACCGCACACCCGACCACTTCCTGGGTGGTGCTGGCCGCAAGGAATCTGGTCATGGACCTCGATCACGCGGGTTGCCAGTCCCGATTCCTCATCCGGGATCGGGACGGGCAGTTCCTCCATGTGTTCAACACCGTCCTCGCTGATGCCGGGATCGAGGGCGTGCTCGGCGGCGTCCGGATACCGCGGATGAACTCGATCATGGAGAGGTGGGTACAGGCTTGCCGCCGCGAGCTGCTGGACCGGACCTTGATCCGGAACCAGCGCCATCTGCTCTACGCCCTGCGGGAGTTCGGAAGGTCCTACAACGGCCATCGGCCCCATCAGGGCATCGCGAACACCGCCCCACTGCGCCCGCAGCCAGCACCCATCGCCGATCCGGAGAAGATCATCCGCCTCGACATACGTCGACACGAACAGCTCGGCGGCATCCGGCACGAGTACACGCATGCGGCGTGACCAGCGTGGATGGGGTTGACGACAACCGCAGGCGTGCTGATGCTGGCCAAGGCGCTGGCCACCGACTTCGTCTCCGCCGGGATCGGGGTCAACTGCGTGGCCCCGAGCATCGTCGACACACCGATGTCCCGCGCCGACCTCTGGCTCATCGGGAAGGGCTTCGAGGGGAAGCCCTTCCCGATGCACCGGCCCGAGGAGATCGCGGCGGCGGCTATCTCGCCTCGGACCTGGCACGGGCTGTCAACGGCACGACTCACGCACTGGACTTCGGCGCCCTGGCCCGGCCCGCTTTCCCCGCGTGACGGTGGTGCCGTGCCTGTGCCTTGTGCGGGGCGGGCGGCTTCGAGCAGTCGTAGAGATGGAACGTCTGGCCGGGTACCCAGGCACAATGGCCGCGTACCCAGGCGGCGTTGACGGTGCCGGTGTCGGTGGCGGCGCCGCCCAGGACGACGTAGCGCACCTTCCCGGTGGCGATCAGTTGGTGGAAGCCGGTGGCGGTGGGGGTCGGGACGGCGCCGGTGAAGCCGCCCATGGGGAGGACCGGCGCGCCGGCGTAGAGGATGTAGGGGGAGGCGGCGCGCCAGCTGGTCGTCGCGAAGACGAAGGTGGCGCTGCCCTGACGGGCTCGGGTGTACTCCAGTAGACGCTGCTCCTCGCGAGTGAGCCCCTTGTGGCCGGTGCCCTTGAACGTCGAGCGGGCCGGGGCGGTCTTGCCCTGGGAGGAGGACCAGGTGGCCCTGTTGCGGTATTTGCTGCCGTGCCGTACGAAGACGGGGCCGGCCGCGCCCATGCCTGAGTGGCCGTACTGGGTGGTGAGGACCGAGGACGCCCAGGCGGCGGACGGCAGCAGCATCGCGGCGATGCCGAGCCCGACGCCCAGCACCGCGGCCCGGGCCGGCATCGTGGCGCGGACGCGGGAGAGGATCAGCAGCGCGAGCGCGCCGGCGCCGAGGACGAACGCGGTGGGCGCCAGCCAGGGCAGGAACGCCGGGAACTGGTGGGCGACGAACGCCGACCACACGACCGTGCACCCGACAGCCGTCGGCAGCGCCCACAGCCGGGCCCGGTCGCCACGCCGCCAGGCCCGCCAGAACTGCACCATTCCGCCGCCGAACAGCGCGGCGATCGGAACGCCCACCACACCCATGTAGTACGTGTGCGCGCCGACCGCGCCGGCGCTGAACACCAGGAAGTAGGTGGCCAGCCACACCGTCCAGAACAGGAAGCCCGCCCGCAGCGGATCCGTGCGCGGCCGGCCGCGCAGCCACACCAGACCGCATACGGCGGCGAGCGCGGCCATCGGATAGAGCCAGCCGATCTGGGTGGTGAGCGAGGGCCCGAACATCTTGGCCCACTCGGTAAGGGTCTGTCCGGTGTGAGGCACCGGATCAGTTCCGGCCATGCTCTGCGCCGCGACGCTTCCGGTGGACTTCGCGCTGACGCCGAGGCTGGAGAAGCGGGTGAGGAAGTTGTAGCCGACGACCTGGCTGAACGCGGAGTTGTCCGTCGTACCGTCGACGAACGGCCGGTCCTGCGCCGGGGTCAGGGTCACCAGCAGCACCCAGGACGCCGACACCGCGAGGCAGGTCGCGCCCGCCGCCGCCAGGTGCGCGAGGCGGCGGCGCAGTGTCACGGGGGCCGACACGGCGTAGAGCAGGCCGAAGGCCGGGAGGATCGCCCAGGCCTCCAGCATCTTGGACTGGAAGCTGAGGCCGATCCAGGCCCCGGCCGCGAGCAGCGGGCGCAGCCGACCCTCACGGGCCGCCCGCAGGCCGGCGTTCGCGGCGAGCAGCACGCACAGGGTGAACAGCGGGTCCTCGACCTCGGTGCGGAACAGTCCGGCGATCGCCGGGGTGAGCACGAAGGCGCCCGCGGCGAGCAGGGCCGCGCTCTCCCCCGCCCAGCGGCGCACCGCGCGGTGCAGTACGACGACGCCGAGCACGCCCTCGATCACCTGGGGCAGGGTCAGCGCCCACGGGCTGAAACCGAAGATCCGCGCGGACAGGGCCTGCGGCCACAGGAAGCCCGGCAGCTTGTCGATGGTGATCGTGTTGCCCGGGTCGAACGAGCCGAAGAGAAAGCCCTTCCAGCTCTGCGTCATGCTGCGCGCGGTCTCCGAGTAGAACGCGTGATAGCCGCTGTTCTGGATGTCCCAGCTGAACAGCACCACTGCCGCCAGCAGGATCGCCCAGTACGCGACCCGCGCCCAGCCGGGTCGGCTCGCCGCGCCCCGTCCGGCCCCTGAGCTGCGGCTGAGCAGCCGCACGCCTATCGGCGGGGCCGAGGCGATGGTTTCCGCGGTGGTACCGGCCATGGACAAACCCTCCCAAGTGCAACACTCTGTCGAAGTGCTAGATATCTGCAGCGACAATCTGGATGCTTCGAAAGAGTTGTCATTTGGGTGAGAATCCGGTAGCCGCGTTGACCTGTAGGTCGGATCCGTCGGTGTCAGGTGCCTTGTCGCGGGTGCGGGACGGCAGTGCGCGCACGACCAGTACGGTGCACACGGCGGCGGCCATCGGGAGCTCCGCGCACACGGCCATCACGACCGCGGTGGCCAGTTCGGGGCCGGGCTGGGAGGTCGTGACGTCGAACCGGGCGTCGCCGACGAGCAGCGCGGCCGTGGCGGTGGCCGTGAGACAGCGCCGCGGGTCGCGGCGGAGCCCAGAGACTTGGTCCGCTGGAGCCCCTGCACCCTCTGCCGCCGACAACGCCGAGATATCCGCGGCTGGCAAGCACCGCACCGGTGGGCGCGGCGGGGCCACCGGCTCACGACGCAGCGCCGTCGTCAGTGGTGGGCTTCACGGTGCAGTCGTGGCTATCGAAGCCTTTGCGTACGTGTCGGCATCAGCGTGCGGTGACGCATGACAGAGCAAGGGGCGCCGCTGCACGGGAGCACTTCTCGCACGTGTGAGCGGGAATCTGGGGTGGGGAGCTTGGACGGACTACGACGAACTGGTCGCGCTGCGCGGGCACCAACTGCCCTCCGAGCATGTCGGCCACCACGTTCAGCTGGGTGCGGACCGCGTCTGCGGTGGTCTGCGCGAAGATGCTGCGGATGGTGGCCGCCGCCATCTCTCCCGAGCCCTTCTCGATCACCGCGAAGACGTCGCGCACGAAGGGAACCCGGCACCGCTGCCAGGCCGCGCCGAGGAAGACCGTGCGATCACGGCCACCAGCCCGCTGTGGCTGTCGGAGACGACCACCTGGACGTTGTCCAGGCCGCGGGCCCGTAAGAACCGCAGGAACTTCGTCCAGAACGGCTTCGACTGACTGTCACCGACCATCCGCCCAAGAATCTCGCGGTGGCCGGGGGCGGAGATCCCGGTCGCGATGACCACCGCCGGGGACACGCTCCGGTGGTTCACCCGGGGCCTTGCAGCAGGTCGTGTCCAGGAAGATGTGGGGAAAGACGGTGTGGTCCAGCGGCCGCTCCTTGAACGCCGTCAGTTCGCCGTCGACTTCTCCGCGCATCCGCGACACCTCGGACTTCGCGATCCCGGTGTCGGCGCCCAACGCTTTGACCAGGTCATCCACCGAGCGGGGTCGAGACCCCGTGCACGTATGCCGCCATCACCACGGCGAACAGGGCCCGGTCGATCCGCCGACGCCGCTCCAGCAGCGAGGGGAAGAACGACCCGGTCCGCACCTTGGGGATCTTCAGGTCCAGGTCGACGGCCTGGGTGGTCAGCAACCGGTCACGGTGCCGTTGCGCCAGGTCGTGCGCCGGTCGGAGTGCTCGCCCAAGGGCGGCACCGATGACCTCGATCGCCTCGGCCTCAATGAGCTCCTGCAGAATGCCGCCCGCACAGCGCCCTGATCATCTCAACCCCGTGGGCCGTACGTAGTGACTCCAGCAGCCCCATCAGGTCGGAGTGGGACAAGGCCATCGTGCGCTCCTCCGGTTGAACTGCCCGTTCACCAGGGAGACTTGCGCGGCGGCGTGCCCTTGTTCAGGGAGCAATCACCCCGGCGGATGCACGACCCGGCGCACGTGCGGTCCTGGCCCCCCTTACCGGGGCGCAAGGAGTCGGTGCACCTCAGCGAGTTGGAACTTGTAGTGCGGTGGACTCCCCGGCAACGCCGAGCCTTCGCTGAGGCAGGCGCCCGGGGAAGGCTCACTCCGACACGACCGAGGGCAGCGGTTCGCGGGCGGCGTGCCAGGCCGGAGGAAGGGCGGCGACTCCCGTTCGGGCGGCGATCACCCCGCCCACGATGGCGCAGGTGGTGTCGATGTCGCCGCGTCCGGCGACCGTGAACCACAGGCCCTCGTGCAGGTCGTCGAGGTGACTCGCCGCGCACCACAAGGCGTACGGGACGGTGTCGGGCCCGGACATCCGGTAGCCGGAGCCCAGTACCTCCGCAGCGTGCCGGACCGAGGTCCGCTCCGACATCCGGGCCGCGACCCGCAGTCCCGACCGGACGTCGCTGTCGGGGAGACGTTCGGCGACGGCGTGGAGGAAGTCCGGGCGGGCCGGAGCGGGCTCGCCCCGGCCACTGGTTGCCAGGGCGGCGGCAAGGGCGACGGCCACCGCCGCGGCCACCGCCTCCGGGTGATGGTGCGAGACCACGCCTTGGCGGGCGGCCTGCTCGGC
>LRTP01000748.1 GCA_001550305.1 Streptomyces diastatochromogenes | reverse complement strand
TTCCAGTGGCTGACCTACTACAACGCCCGCAGACGCCACAGTGCCCTCACCTACCTCTCACCGGTGGAGTTCGAACAGCAGCATCTGCGAGCAGCTGAACTCTCAATCACGGCATGAGCCCCTGTGTCCACACTCCGGGGGACGCCTCAACTACGACCTGACCGGCCTGGCCCGCGTGAAAGAGGGGCGCAAGCCCCAGCCGACCGCTTCCGTGATCGACACCCAGAGCGTGAAGACCTCCACCAACGTGCCCCTGACCAGCCAGGGAACCGACGCCGCCAAGAAGATCGTCGGCAGGAAACGGGGCATCCTCACCGACACAATCGGACTGATCCTCGCCGTGACCGTCACCGCCGCGAGCCTGTCCGAGAATGCCGTCGGAATCCAGCTCCTCGACCGGCCTGCGCTTCTTCGACTTCCGTACCTACCACGAACTCCACCGCGAGCACTGAGACGACGGACTCGATCACCACTCAGGCAAGTTCAGAGAAGGAATCCACGGCCGATACGTCGGCCGCTTGCCCACCCGCCAGGCGGTCTTCGCCGCGTTCACCGCCCGCCGCGTGGAGCGCGGGCTGCCCGGATAGCCCATCTTCACGAGCCGCTCGTGGACCACGTCCGCGCGGATCTTCGCCTTGGACTGCTCGACCCACTCCTCGATCTTCTCCAGGAAGCCGTCGATCGCTTTCGGCCGTGGCGCCCGCTCGAAGCCCGCTCGAAGGGGTTGAGCCCGTTGTCGCGGGCCTGGACGTATCGCTTGACGGTCTTCGGGTCGTGTCCCGTCAGCTCGGCCGCCGACCAGACCGTCTTCGTCAGGTCGTACGCCTCAAAGATTTCCATGATCTCTCTGTCAGACTTGGTCACAGGACCTCTCCGGCCGGTTGCTCATGCGTGGAAACATCAGCAAACCGGACGGAGGGGTCTTCGTCAGATAAGGGAGCGATCAGGAACACCGCAGCTCAAACGGCCATCCACCGGGATTTCTGGTGGCCATCAGCCGGGACTCAACTGGCCGCACACCTGGACTCTGACACGGCCGCCGTCACTGCTGAAGGGTCCCGGCTGACGGCGACGCGGCGCCGTGGAACGGGAAACGGCCCGCCAGCAGGCTGACGGGCCGTCATCCAAGACCGAGGTCAGGAAACCTCCAGGCGCTCACGGTCCCGCCGGGAGATGACCCGCCAGCTGACGAAGAACACGATCAGCAGTACGGGAATGCTCCAGAACGCGATTGCGGTTGATCCGCCTGCGAAGCCCATGAGCACCACTACCAGGGCAAGGAAGCCTAGGGTTGCCCATCCGGTGAAGGGTGCGCCGGGCATCCGGAACGCCGGGCGCTCGAGTTCGCCGGCCATTGCTTTCTTTCGCAGTCGCATCTGGCAGATGATCAGCATTCCCCAGGTGAAGATCACCCCGAGGGAGGAGATCTCCGAGGCCACATCGAAAGCCTGAGAAGGCACCACGTAGTTGAGCGCGATACCCAGCAGGTAGACCACGCCGGTCAGGGCGATGGCGCCGTAGGGGACATGGCGGCGGCTCATCTTCACGGTGAACTTGGGCGCTTCACCCCGGTCGGCCAGCGCACGCAGGATCCTGCCGGTGGAGTACAGCCCGGAGTTGGTCGAGGACAGCGCGGCGGTCAGCACGATGAGGTTCATCACGTCGCCGATGCCGGGGATGCCCAGGGAGGAGAACAGGGTGACGAAGGGGCTCTCGCCCGCGTCGTAGCCAGACCAGGGCATCAACATGGTCAACAGCAGCACCGAGCCGATGTAGAAGACGGCGATCCGCCAGATCACGCTGTTCACGGCCTTGGGGATGATCTTGTGGGGATCCTTGGCCTCACCGGCTGCCACGCCGACCAACTCAATGCCCGCGAAGGCGAAGATGACGCTCTGGAAGGCGAGCAGGCAAACACCGAATCCGTGCGGGAACAGGCCGCCGTGGTCGACGATGTTGCTTGGCGAGGCAGTGTAATGGCCGATGTGGGCGTGGCTGAACAAGAGTCCCAGCCCCACGACCAGAAAGACCACGATGGCCGTCACCTTGAGGACGGAGAACCAGAACTCCATTTCGCCGAATACCTTTACGGACACCATGTTGGCCAGCACCAGGAGTCCGAGAGCGACCAAGCAGCTGATCCAGTTGGGCAGGTGTGGCAGCCATTTGTGCATGTACTCGCCGACCGCGGTGATCTCTGCGACCCCGGCCATCGCCCAGTTCAGCCAGTACATCCAGCCGGTGACGAATCCGGCCCACGGTCCGACGAACTCCCGTGAGTAGTTGACGAAGCTTCCCGCCGTCGGCTTGTGCAGTACTAACTCGGCCAGGGCGCGCATCACAAAGAAGGCTGCGATCCCGCAGATCGCGTAGGCGAAGATGAGCGACGGCCCCATGGTGACCAGGCGTTTGCCCGCACCGAGGAACAGCCCCACGCCGATGGCGCCACCGATGGCGATCATGCCTACCTGACGGTTTCCGAGGGCGTGGCTATAACCCTCCCCGTCGTGCGGTGCGGACGTGGTTGGCGGCGTATTTGTGACGGCCGAATCAGTCTTCATTTCCATCCCCTCAGGGGGGGCTTACGTAGGAACATATTCCTCTGTAAGCCGGTTCCGTGACCTTGGTCACGTGGACGGTAGGACTCGGAACGCTTCAAGCGAAAGCGATTTGATCAAGATCTGAGGTTAAACTGACGGTATTCAACTATGACCTCGGGGTAAGGGGAGGGCCAGGCGAAGGCGGGGGCAACGGCCCGATCCTCAGCGTGTCCCTCCTCTCGTAGCGTGGAGTCGGTGATTGCAGGGGAAGTTGAGGTTCATGGGGTCCAAGCAACGGGCGTACACGCCTGAGTTCCGTGAGGGTGC
>LRTP01000747.1 GCA_001550305.1 Streptomyces diastatochromogenes | reverse complement strand
CATCCCTGGGGGCTGCCGCCCCCAGACCCCCGCTTCGGCCTGAACGGCCTCGTCCTCAAACGCCGGACAGGCTGAAGACGCGCACCGGGGTGGGTGGGCCATCGGCCTCCGGCGTCGTCCTCAAACGCCGGACAGGCTGAAAGAGGCGGGCCGGGGTGGGTGGGGTGCGCCCTTCGGCCATGGCCTCGAACCCCGGACGACCGAGGCTTTCAGGGGCGCGGGGAACGGCGCGACCAGCCCCCACCGCCCGACAGCCGAAGAACTTCCGGCGGCCGGGGGATGTGGGGCGCAGCCCCACCCCCAGGGGCGCGGGGAACGGCGCGACCAGCCACCGCCCACCCGCACCAGCACCGGCACCGGCACCGGCACCGGCACCGGCACCGGCACCCAAGCAACTCACCCAGGATCGGAGGGGCGCAGCCCCTACAGGGTGGACGCCGCTCTGGCTATGTCGGCGGCGAAGGTCGAGACCTCGGAGTACACCCCGGGATACCCCGGCTCCGCACAGCCCTGCCCCCAACTGACGATCCCGACCTGGATGAACGCCCCCGAGTCGTCCTTGCGGAACATCGGCCCACCGGAGTCACCCTGGCACGTGTCGACCCCACCCTGCTGCACGAACCCGGCGCAGATCTCGTCACCGGGCACGAGATCGCTGCCGTACGCCTGCTGACAGGTGGCGTCGCTGACGAAGGGGACGGTGGCCTTGAGGAGGTAGCGCTGCTGGGCACCGCCCTCGCGCGCGGCGCCCCACCCGGCGATGGTGAAGTTGCCGTTGTTGTACGCGGTGGTGGTGGCGATCTTCAGTGTGGGCTGGTTGACGGGCGAGGCGAGCTTGATCAGCGCCCAGTCCTTGCCCTTGCCGTTGTAGCCGGGCGCCTGCAGCACCTTGGTCGACTTGACCTTGATCGCACTGCTGCTCTGCAGGTCGACGACGCCGGTGGTGGCGGTGATGGAGGTGTTGTTGCCGGAGCCGCTCACACAGTGCGCGGCGGTGAGGACGATCTGCTGGGTGTAGAGCGCACCGCCGCAGCCCATGGAGAGCCGGACCATGAACGGGAACTCTCCCTGCGCCGCGCGGGTGCCGCCGACGACGGGCGTGGGCGCGGCCTGCGCGGAGACGGGCTGGAGCGAGACGGTGGCGAGGGCGACGGCGCCGAGGGCGAGGACTCTCTTGACGCCCGAGAACTTCTTCGAAGACTTCAACGTGCTTCCTCTCGTGGGGGGTTGGAAGCCCCGCGGGGGCACACCGAGGCCGCACGACACGACAGCCGTCGCACGCATCGAGTGACATGCACCCGCCAAGCCTTTGCGAATTATTTAGACACGGGGGCGCTCCGACAAGGACCCCATTTCGGCCAGCCGCGCCCCGCCACCCACCGGAACGGCGCTTAGAGTGGAATGCAGGAGGCCCGGCGTCTTCAGGGGGTACGGACGTGGCGAACGGCGGACCCGTCGAGCACGGCTTCCCGCATCTGGACACGGTGCGGGCATCGATCACCGCGCTCTACAAGCGACTCTCGTACGACACCATCCACACCTTCGCGACCAGCGTGGCCCCCGCCGACGTGGCCTTCGGCGACATCGACGACCTGCATCTGGGCGCGCAGCGCGTGGCCCGCGAGATGGTGCACCACTACCACCTCCCGGACGCCCGGCTGATCATCGGCTTCCGCGAGATGACCCAGGCGGCCAACGTCGAACTCACGGCGGGCCCCGAGTACTTCGTCGAGCTGAACGACCGCTTCCGCTCCCACCGCCGGGACATCGGCGCGGCCCTCGCCCACGAGGTGATGCACGTCTATCTGCACCGCCTCGACCTCTACTTCCCCGGCACGCGCGACAACGAGATCCTCACGGACACCGCGGCGACCTACCTCGGCGCGGGCTGGCTGCTTCTCGACGCCTACCGGGAGGACGCCGACTCCTCACAGAAACTCGGCTACCTCACCCCGGAGGAGTTCGGCTATGTCCTCGCCAAACGTGCCCTGGTCTTCGACGAGGACCCCTCGATCTGGTTCACCAGCCCGCAGGCGTACACGGCGTACACGGCGGGCATGGCGCAGGCCCGCCGTGACGAGCAGCAGCCCCCGCTGACCGCGGCCGGCTGGGCGGGCCGCCGCCGCTACGCGAAGGACCGGCGGCACGCCCAGGACCACCACGCACCGGGCCCGCACCCGGGTGTCCCCTACGCGTTCAGCCCCGACAGCCGCGGGCCCCTGCGCGTCTCCTTCCCCTGCCCGACCTGCCACCAGCGGATCCGTGTGCCGGTCCGGGGCCGGGTACGGGCGCGCTGCACGCTGTGCGGGACGGTGCTGGAGTGCGACACGTAGGACAGGCGACGCACGCGGGCGGCGTGTGGGGGGAGGTGAGACACAACACCCCCAAAGACTTTGCCTCTCGCGTCCTTCGCGAGCGAGGGTCGAAGGATGAGCACGAACGACCCCGCGGCACACCTCTTCACGGCTGTGCACGAGGGTGACGAGGACGCGGTGGTACGGCTGCTGCGCTCCGGTGTGAGCCCGGACGCGGTGGACGAGGACGGTCAGACGGCGCTGTATCTCGCGGCGGTGAGCGACCGGCCCGGCGTCGTACGACTGCTGCTGGTGGCCGGCGCCGCGCCCGACCGGCTCAGCCAGGGCACGGACGCGCCGCTGTGCGGGGCGGCGTGCGGTGGGCACACGGAGGTCGTACGCGCCCTGCTGGCGGCCGGGGCCGCGCCGGACACGGTGGAGGAGTTCGGGTTCACGGCGCTGACGTGGGCGGTGCGGCTGGGGCGGGTCGCGGTGGTGAGGGAGCTCCTCGCGGCGGGCGCGGACCCCGACCGTCCGGGCCCGACCGGTGAGCCCCATCTCGTCGCGGCCGCCCGCCGGGGCTCGCCCG
>LRTP01000746.1 GCA_001550305.1 Streptomyces diastatochromogenes | reverse complement strand
GGGCCGGCCGGGCGGCTCGGCCGTGGACACGCCGGGCTGGAGGATCGGCGCGATCGGCGGACGCTTCGGCAGCGGCTCGGGTGTCACACCGGACACCCATGCGTAGCTCAGCGAGCCGAGGCCCAGCAGTGCCAGCGCGCACAGTGCCACCCGCAGCCGGGGCTTGTCCGCCGTCGACCGCTTCGCGGCGCGGAAGACCCGGCCGCCCATCTTGAGCGACAGATAGACCACGCCGGCCATCGGGCACAGCAGCATGAAGCAGCCGATCACGCCCATCAGCGCCGCGGCGATCTGACCGCCCGCGAAGGCGTCCCCGGTACCCACGACCTGGTCCGTGAGCGAGCGGACCATCGTCGCGACGATCCGCGGCAGGTTCCACAGCGCGTACCCGAGCTCGCCGATCAGCAGCGGCACCATGGTGAGGACCCAGGTGGTGATGATGGTCCGGGACGACTTCTTGAGCCCGACGACCTCGGCGCGCGCCGCCTTGCCGCGCCGGCCCGGCACCGTGCTGAGCAGAATCGGTTTGATCTTGCCGTAGAGGTCCGGGACGCCGGCGAGGTCGCCGAGGATGTAGTAGCCGTCCAGCCGGACGGCCGGCATCAGCTGCTCCAGGATCTCGAAGTGCCCGAGATAGACCGTGGCCAGGAAGAACTGCTGGCCGGTGGCGAAGTACGCGCCCGCCATTCCGAGCATGAAGACGACGTTGAAGTACACCCCGCCCAGGTCGGTACGGAGCCGTCCGGCCCGGCCGATCCGGTAGATGTCCGTCACGTCGGTGTACATGGACGGCCAGATGAGGAAGAGCCCGCAGCCGATGCAGCCCGGCCGTGCGCCCCCGTATCTGCACGCCGAGGCGTGGCCGAACTCGTGGAAGACCAGCGAGGCCACGGTGAGCGCGAACACGACGAGCATCAGGACCGGCTGGTCGAGGACCTGGAGCACGGGTTCCACCGCGCCGAAGAAGCCGAACAGCCACACGTCCATGGCCACGGCCGCCGCCAGCATCAGCACGACCACCGTGGGGCGGTGCAGCCAGGCCAGCGAGCGGGCGATCCGGCCCGACCTGCGCTCGTTGAAGATGATCCGGTGCCCCTTGAGGGCGAGGAGCAGGTCGGAGCGCGGCGCCGAGACCTCGTCCTCCTCCTTGCCCTCCGGCACGGTGACGCCGAGCGGGTCGAGTTTCTCCTCGACCAGGAAACGCACGTTGTCGGCGCTGAGCTCGCGGCCGTAGCGGGCGCTGACCCGGTGCGAGATGGTCTCGATGTCGTTCACGCCGTCGATCGCGGAGGCGACCAGGTACAGCAGCCGTGACAGCTGCACGACCTGGCCGTCTCCGCGGCGCGCGATGTACTTCGGCTCGGTGAAGCCCGAACCCTGGTACTCCCCGTGCAGTTTGAGCCCGGAGCTCAGTCGAGGCACCGGCAGCGCCTCGACGCCGGCGCCGACAACTGGCAGGCTTCCCGTGGCGAACTGCTCGTAGGTGACCGGGATTCCCCCCGGCCCCGGCACCGGCGACCCGGTGTCGTACAGCAACGCGGGCCCGTCCCCCAGTGCCGTCATTTATGGTCCTTCCCCCCCAAGGGCGGACCGCGCCCGCCCCCGGGCGCGGTCCGCCGAACAGCCGTTGCGCGTGGCGGGTGTTACTGCGTGACGTTGATCGCCTGGTTGGCGCTGGACTCCGCCACCGACCAGCTGGAGTGGTCGTTCAGGGCGGCCGACTCGTTGTGGGCGCTGATGTTGGCGACGTGCTTGGTCACGTTGGTGGTGCGGCCGAAGCTGAACTTCAGGCGGCCCAGGGCCTCGCGGCCGGGGAGCAGCTCGGCGGACTCGGACTGCAGCTCGTTCATGTCCATGCTCATGGGATGTCCTTTCGGGACGTGGTTCGTTGATGCGGGTGTGGTGATGGCACAGAGGCGGATGCGGGCGAGCATCCGGTGATGTGGAGGCGGGCGAGCCTCCGGTGCCGATTACTGGTGGACGTTGATGGCCTGCGAGGCGCCCGAGGACGCGTCCGTCCAGCTGGAGTGGTCGTTCAGCGCGGCCGACTGGTTGGAGGCGTCGATGTTCGCGACGTGCTTGGTCACGTTGACGGTCTTGCCGAAGCTGAACTTCAGCCGACCGAGGGCCTCGCGGCCCGGCAGCAGCTCAGCGGTCTCGGTGTCGAGTTCACGGTTGTCCATCATGATCAATTCCCCCTCAGGGATGGGCATTTCCGATCGGACAGAGGCTGGTTCCCCCCAAACTCTGTCCAATCTGGTCGGACGTGCTGTCCAACGAGATTGGACAGTAGTAGCCCCGGAGCTCGCCGCGCAAGCGGTTCGGGAAAAGACTTCTGGGGCCGGAGCGAAGCCACCCGTAGAATCGATCCCGCTTGGAAGAGTTCCGCCCGGCGGCGAGCAGGAAGTGACCATCGGTGGCCAACGCACTGCAGCAGATCATCAGAGATCGCCTCGACCGCGAAGGCTGGTCCTACGGCGATGTGGCACGTCGGGGCGGCATTCCGCGCTCCACCGTCCACCACTTGGCCACGGCCGAGCGGGTGGTGCGCATGCCCCAGCCCAGCACGCTGGAAGGGCTGTCCAAGGGGCTTGGACTGTCGTTGGACACCGTGCGGCGGGCCGCCGCGGAGGCGTGCGGCATTCATGTCTACGCGGCCGATGCCCCGCCCGCCGAAGGTGCGACCGGCGCGCCGGCCGACCCCGAGGTCGACCTGCTCATCGCCAGCGTCCAGCAACTCTCGGCCGACGACCGCCGCCATGTCGCCGCCCTGGTCGAGTCCCTGCTGGGCCGCGACGCGCGACGCGGCTAGGTCCTGTCGTCAAATTCCCGTCGTCCGCCCGGAGGGCGGGCCCTGCGGCGTCAGGTGCGTGCTCTCGGCGTGCCGGGCACAG
>LRTP01000745.1 GCA_001550305.1 Streptomyces diastatochromogenes | reverse complement strand
GGGCGGTTCGCTGGCCTTCGCCGCGCTGCACGCCACCGTGGTCGTCGCCGTGGCCCAGGCCCTCGAACTGCCGCTGCCCCCGGCCCAGGTGGCGCTGGCCTACCTCGCCGCGAGCAGCGCCGCCGTACTCCTACCGACGCCCGGTGGGATCGGTTCCCTGGACGCGGCGCTCGCCGTGGCCCTCACGCTGGCCGGAGTCCCGGGCAGCGCGGCGGCGTCGGTGGTGCTCGGCTACCGGCTGCTGACGGTGTGGCTGCCCCTGATCCCCGGGCTGCTGGCCCTGGCCGTACTGGCCCGTCGCAAGGTCCTCTGAGCCCGCCGCGAAATCCCTCCGGGCCTCCGGCGCCGCCCCGCGGCCGGCGCTCGCCGAACGCCGTGGCACCTCAGGGCGGCTCAAGCCGGTAACCGTGCCCCCGCAGGGTCGTGATGCGCGGTGTCCGGGACGGACGGGACGCCGTGTCCGTCAGCCGGCGGCGCAGTCCCGCCATCGTGACGTCGAGCGTCTTCGTCGAGCCGAACCAGTTCTCGTCCCACACCTCGGCCATCAGCGTCTCGCGCGAGACGGCCGCGCCCACGTTCCGGGCGAGCACGGCGAGCAGTTCGAACTCCTTGGGCCGCAGCGGGATCTCGTCCTCGTGCAGCGTGCAGCGGCGTGCCGTGATGTCGACGACCAGGTCGCCGAGCCGGATCGGCTCCTGCGGCGGGTCGGCGATGGCCCGGCGGCGCAGATGGGCCCGGAGCCGGGCGAGCAGCACGGTCAGACTGAACGGCTTCACCAGGTAGTCGTCGGCCCCGGCGTCGAGCCCCGCGATGACGTCGATGTCGTCGGTGCGGGCGGTGAGGATCACGATGAGCAGTTCGGGAAAGCGGGCGCGCAGCGTGCGGGCCACGTCGAGACCGTCCATGTCCGGCAGCCCCAGATCCAGCAACAGCACGTCGTACGACGACCGCGCGGACTCCGCGAGGGCACCCGCGCCGGTCCGGCTCCATGTCGGCGCGTAGTCGTTGCTGCGCAGGCCCGACTCCAGATGACGGCCGATCGTGTCGTCGTCCTCGACGACGAGGACACGCGGCCGGCCGGGGCGACGGCGGTCCGGTGCGGGGGCGGGCGTTCGCATGAAGGGCAGCGTAGGGCCGGCGGCGCGTGCGGGGCCGGAGGCGGGCGTGGGATGGGGGGCGGGAATGGCGGGGCCGGAGGCCGACCTGTGGCCAGAAGTGGCGGTCACAGATCGCGGAGTTCCTCGACGGCGGGGCGTCCGGCCGCGCGGCGTACTCCGTTGAGGGCCGCGATCAGGACGGCCGCCGTCGCGGCGCAGGCGGTCAGCGCCAGATAGCCGCCGGGGACGGCGAGACTGGCCGGCGGTGGGTCGAAGACACCGGTCAGGACCTTGACCAGCATCTCCGACAGTGCCCAGCCGATCAGCGCGCCGCCCGCGAGGCCCCCCACGGTCAGCAGGATCGCCTCGGTGAGGACCATGCCCCGCAGCTGCCGGGGCCCGGCGCCCAGCACGGTCGCGATGGCGAAGGTCCGGCGGCGTTCGGCGAGCCCGAGCGCCAGGACCAGCCCGCCCGCCCCGGCCGCGAGCAGCACCGCGAAGGCCAGCTCGAGCCGGGTGAGCCCGGCCAGGTCCACGGAGGTCAGGCTGGTGCCGACGGTGCCACGGGTCTGGGTGAGGTCGGTGACGGTGGCACTGGTGCCCAGCTGGTGACGCAGCCGCGCCGCGACCTGCTTCTGGTGCGTACCACCGGTGTCCAGCAGGAACGCGCCCACCGCGTCGCTGCCGGTCGCCTTCGCCACGTACGAGGCGTTGGCGACGAAGAAGCTGTCCTTCGGCGCGGTCGGGAACTCCTTGGCGACGCCCACGTAGTGGAAGGGCACCGTGCGCAGCGCCTTGGTCCGGGCGTCCTGGATCCGCAGGTTGACCGTGTCGCCGGGCGAGAGCTGGAAGTCGTTGACGGTCTCCGCGCTGACCAGCAGCCCGTCCGGCCGCTGAGCGAGCCGGTTCATGAGGGTGCGGACGCCGCCGCCGGAGAAGTACGCGTCCTGGAGGGAGGTGGCCGAGGCGATCGAGTCGGGGCGCACCCCGTAGAGGTCCTGGAGGTCGGAGCCGACGTACGCGAACCGGTGCTGGAGCGGCTCGACCCGACGTACGCCGGAGATCTTCAGCGCGTCGGCCCCGCTCGGCGGGATCCGCGCGCCGGGCGGCTCGGTGACCGTGACGTCGGCGCCGTTGGTGAGCCGCGCGTCGACCTCGGCCTGCTGCTTGTACGTCGAGTTGAAGGTCGCCGTGGAGATCGCGAACGACACCGCGAGCGCCAGCAGCACCACCGAGCGGGCCAGTGGACGGCGACGCCGGGAGAGGACGGCGGCCGTGGTCCCCGCCAGGTTCGAGGCGAGTGGCCGCGCCAACCGGGTCAGTACGGGACGGCCGTAGGTCAGCGCGAGGAGAGTGAGCCGCCACAGCAGCAGGGCGGCGCCGATCCACAGCAGCGCCGGGCCGAGGAACGCCCAGTACGACACGGAGATGCTCGGCACGCCCTCCGGGGCGAGCACCAGGGCGTACTGGTTGCCGGAGGAGGCGCGGAAGATCAGCCAGGAGCCGATCAGCAGGACGAGGTCGAGGCCGTACCGCATCCACCACACCGAACCAGGGCGCCGCTCCTGCCTGCGGGTGTCGGCGACCGTCACCGTGCGCAGATCACGCAGCGCGGGGAGAAGGACCGCGCCCGAGGCCACGGCGGCGCCGAGCACGAAGGCGAGGGCGTACCAGAGGATCCACGCGCCCGCCGTCGTCCCGAACGAGGCCGATCCGAAGGCGACACGGCCCGTCAGCGCGGCGATGCCGAGCCCGGCTGCGCCGCCGGTGACGGCCACCAGGGCGGCCTCGAGGCCGGAGAGG
>LRTP01000744.1 GCA_001550305.1 Streptomyces diastatochromogenes | reverse complement strand
GGGCGCGCGCGGGCCCGCCAGGACGCCGAGCGACCGGCGGGCGCGGGCCTCGCCGCCCCGGACAAGAAGGAGCTGGCCCAGAAGCTCGTGGCGAGCGCGGAGAACTCCACGCTCGACTGGCGCAGCGCGTATGCCTACATCGAGGACATCGGCGACGGCCAGGGGTATACGGCGGGTCTCATCGGCTTCTGCACCGGCACCCACGATCTGCTCGTCCTGGTCGAGGGCTACACGAAGGACCACCCGGGCAACGGCCTCGCCCGCTACCTCCCCGCCCTGCGCAAGGTCGACGGGACGGACTCGCACGAGGGTCTCGGCCCGGGATTCGTGGCGGCCTGGCGCAAGGAGGCCTCGGTGACCGCCTTCCGCAGGGCGCAGGACGCCGAGCGGGACCGCGTCTACTTCGACCCCGCGGTGCGCCGCGCCAAACTCGACGGCCTCGGCACGCTGGGCCAGTTCATCTACTACGACGCCATGGTCATGCACGGGCCCGGCACCGGCGCGGGCGGCTTCTACGACCTGCGCACCCGTGCCATGGCCCAGGCCGACACCCCGGCCGAGGGCGGCTCCGAGAAGACCTACCTCGACAACTTCCTCGACGTCCGTCGCGCGGCGATGAAGGCCGAGAGCGCCCACCGCGACACGACCCGCATCGACACGGCCCAGCGGTTGTTCCTGTACGACGGGAACCTGGACCTGCGCACGCCGCTGGAGTGGAAGGTGTACGGGGAGACGTACAAGGTGCCTTAGCTCCTCACCCACGGTGCCGTAGCCCCTCACCACGTGCCGCGGCCCCTCCGCCGAGGTGTCTGCGCCCGGTCGGTCGGGCGCCGTCAGTGCTCGACGACCTCGCCGTCGCTCAGTTCGAGTACGCGGTCGGCCAGGCCGAGGAGTTGGGGGTCGTGCGTGGCGACCAGGGCCGTGACGCCCTCACTGGCGACCACCGCCCGCAGCAGCTCCATCACCGCCAGGCCGGTCTGCGCGTCCAACTGTCCGGTCGGCTCGTCGGCGAGCAGCAGGGCCGGGTGGTTGGCGAGGGCGCGGGCGATGGACACCCGCTGCTGCTGCCCGCCGGAGAGCTCCGCCGGGCGCTGGGCCCCGTGGTCGGCGAGCCCCACGAGGGCGAGCAGCAGGGCCACGCGCTCCTCACGTTCGCGGGGGTCGGCTCTGCGCAGCCGCAGCGGCACTCCCACGTTCTCGGCCGCGGTGAGGATGGGGATGAGTCCGAAGGACTGGAAGATGTAGCCGACGCGGTCGCGGCGCAGTTCCAGCAGCTCGTTCTCACCGAGTGCGGACAGGTCGGTGCCGTCGATGAGGACGCGGCCGCGGTCCGGGCGGTCGAGGCCGCCGATCAGATGGAGCAGGGTCGTCTTGCCGGAGCCCGACCGACCCTTGAGGGCGACGAGTTCACCGCGCCGCAGCTCGAAGGAGGCGCCGCGCAGCGCGTGCACGGCCACCGCGCCCGTGCCGTACGAGTGGTGCAGGTTCTCCACCCGCACCATCGGTTCGTCGGCGGATTCGCCCACGAGGGCGGCACCGGACCGCGTGCCGGTGTTCTCCGTCATCGACGCACCCCCTGCGGAATGGAACTCATGTACCCAGAACGAGAACCCCATGATATTCATGTCGGGTTGGCGAGGGGTGGCTCGGCAATCGGGTGGGGGACGAGTGACGGGCTTCTTGTTGCTGCGCGTTCGGGCGCATCGGCTGCTGCTCGGCGCCGCCCTGCTCGCGGTGCTGCTGACCACCTCGGTGCTCGCCGCCCTCGCCGCGTTCTCCGCCTCGGTCGGGGACGCCGCGCTCCGACAGAACCTGAGCGGCCCGGCCGCGACCTCCGCCTCGCTCGTCATCAGCGCCGACGTGCCCCGCGGCCGGGAACAGGCGGCCCAGGACGCGGCGGTCCGCGGCGCGCGCCGGACCTTCGCGGGGCTTCCGGTGACCGTACGGACGTTGCGCGGTTCGGGGCCGTACGCGCTGCCCCGTGCCCTCCAGGGCACCGATGGCCGCACGGGGCAACCGGACCTCACCCACTTCGCCGCCCTCGACCGGTCGCGGATCAGGCTGGTCTCGGGCACGCTGCCCGGCCCGGCCCCGGCGGCGCGCACCGCTCCCGTGCCCGTGGCGCTGCCCGAAGTGGCCGCCGACCGGCTGAAGGTGCGGCCCGGCGCGCGGATCGCCCTGACCGACCGGCTGGGCGGCGCGCCCCTGACGGTCCGGGTCACCGGCGTGTACCGGGCCGCCGACAGCGCGGATCCGTACTGGCAGCTGGACACCCTCGGCGGTCACGGGGTGCGCACCGTCGACTTCACCACCTACGGCCCGCTGCTCGCCGACCCGTCCGTCCTCGCCTCCCGCACCTCCGCGGGCACCACCGGGTGGGTGGCGACGGCCGACTACCGGAGTCTGACCACCGACGGCATCGACGCGCTGCGCGAGGCCTCGGCGCGCGGACCCGAAGTGCTGCGCAAGAACACAGCGTTCGGAGCCGGGGCGACCGTGCGGACGGCGCTGCCCGCCGTGCTCGACAGGACCGGGCGCGCGCTGCTCGTCTCCCGGTCCACGCTGATGATCGTCTCCGTCCAGTTGGTGCTGCTCGCCGGGTACGCGCTGCTGCTGGTGGCGCGGCTGCTCGACACCGAGCGGGCGGGCGAGACCGATCTGCTGAAGGCGCGGGGTGCCTCGCGCCGCCGGATCACGGGCCTCGCCGTGCTGGAGGCGCTGCTGCTCGCCGTACCGGCGGCGGTGGGTGCCGCGCTGGTGTCCGATCCGCTGGTGCGGCTGCTCGCCCGGTGGTCGTCCCTCGACCGGTCCGGGGTGCGGCTCGGGGACGCTCCGGTGCTCCAGGTGTGGCTGGTCGCGGCCTGGGTCGCGGTGTGCTGTGCGGCGGCGGTCGTGGCGCCCGCGC
>LRTP01000743.1 GCA_001550305.1 Streptomyces diastatochromogenes | reverse complement strand
CGCGCCGCCGGGTGCCTCCCGGCAGCGCCTCCGACGCGACCGACCTGCGCGACCCTCGCTGTGCAGCTGCAGGCGGACCTGCAGGTCCTCACCGCCGCCCTGGCGGCCGTCCCGCAGGTCCCGGCCAACATCACCGCGGCGCTGAACGCGGTGCTCGCCACCGATGCGCAGCTCTCCGAGGCCTGCACGTGACCGGTCGTTCACCGCACGCCGTGTCGGCGACTCACGAACACGCCTGACATCGCGGTCTGAACAAATGGCGTTGGGTTCGGCGGTACTTCACCGTCGAACCCAACGCCTTTTGGGTACGCGGTCGACTCGCCACACCCTCGACAGGGTGACTACGTGGGCCGAGGGTCTTCCGTACTCCCCAGCACCGCCGTCATCGGCCCCGCCCGGTCCAGCAGCCCCGTCCGCGCGGCCAGGGCGGCCGCCTCCAGCCGCGATCCCACCCCCAGCTTCATCAGCACCCGCTGGACATGGGTCCTGGCGGTCGACGGGGCTATCCCCATACCGGCCGCGATGAGCCTCGTGTCCTCCCCGTCCGCGACCCTCACCAGGACCTCCACCTCGCGTGGGGTGAGCATCTGCAGGAGCCGCTGGCCCTCGTCGTCCGGTTGGGCGGCGGGGTTCAGCAGCTCACTGAAGGCGCCCTGGAGCAGGGCGGGGGCGACCGCCGCCTCACCCGCCCTCGCCTTCATGATGGCGCGCTCGACTCCCTCTATGCGCTCGTCGTGGCGTACGTAGCCCGACGCGCCCGCAGCGAACGCGGCGGCGATGCCGCGCGGGTTCGGGACCGGCCCCAGAACCAGGACCGCCACCTGCGGACGCTCCCGCTTGATCCTGATCACCGGGTCGAAGATTCCCGGCTCGGCGGGTGTCGCCGTGCCGATCAGGCACACCTCCGGTGCCCTGGTGATCACCAGCTCCGCCGCTCCCGCGGCGGGCGCCGCCGCGGCGAGCACCCGGTGCCCCCGCAGTTTCAACGCCGAGGCCAACGCCTCGGCGAGCAGTCGGTGGTCGTCGACCACCATGAGCCGCACTCCCATCGAGCAACCCCCCAGTCCCCCCAAGCATCCCCACTGGTTCCCCGTGGATTAGGAGCCCCCCGGCTCTCCATCCCCCGGAAGCTACACGCTTGTTCGACGTTGCGCTTCCCCTACTGGTGAGAAGTGCCCCGGAATATCGAAATTCCTCGCATTCGGGAGTGATGAGGGGTAAGCGAACGGCCCCGTCCCTGAGCTGGGACGGGGCCATGGTCAAAAGAAGTTGACCTACTGCGTGCCGAACGCGATCGCCAGGTACTCCTTCTCGGAGGTGCTGTACGGCTTGTGGGCGTAGATCGCGGACATGTACAGGTGACCCTCGCTGTAAAGGATCTCGGCGTAGTCCGGGAGCATGCTCGTCTCCGCGTCGCGGACCGCCTGGGTCGCCGGGTTCTCCAGGAGCTTGGTCTCCTTGAAGGAGGTGCCGTCGATGCTCACGATCTGACCGCCCTTGTCGTAGGGCGGACGCTTGTACGCGAGGAGGTTGCCGCCGTCCATGCGCAGCGGGGAGATGTCGTAGCCGTCGCCCGCGTCCGCGCGCTGGCCGGTCTGCTTGCCGGTACCCAGGTCGAAGGCGACGATCTCGTTGATCCGGCCGGACTGGCCGCCGTCGTGCTGCTCGGTCGGGATGTAGAGCCTGTCGTTGCCGACCGCCAGTTTCGCGCAGCCCTCGATCCTGGTGATGCCGTCGCACTTGGCGGCGTAGGTCTTGCCCGGCGCGGAGATCCTGGTGCGCAGTTGGCCGGTCTTGTTGTCGATGGAGAAGAAGTCCGAGATGCCGCTGCCGTCACCGGCGGAGTCGCCGACGTCGGCGGCCACCACCAGCGGGTTGGTCGACACGACGCTCGCGTACTCGATGCCGGGCGACATCTTGTACTCCGAGATCACCTTCCCGGACGTCGGGTCGATGGTCTGGATGTGCAACTGCCGCGTACTGCCGTACTCGCCGCACTTGCGGACCGCGACCAGCTTGTCGCCGCCGCCGTACCCGGCGTCGTAGCAGCTGTCCGTGGGCTTGGGTGCCCACAGCGCCTTGCCGGTGGAGATGTCGAACGCGGCGCCACCGTTGGTGCTGCCCACGGCGACGGTGTTCGCGCTGGTGGTGACGTTGTTGAGGCTGGTCTTCTGGTCACCGGACTTGACCGACTTCGTCCACAGCAGCTTGCCCGCGGCGAGGTCGAGGGCGGAGACCTCGCTGCAGCCGTGGGAGGGCTTCGCCTTGGTCGGCATGGCGGGCTCATAGACGAGCGCGGTCCGTCCGGAGTCGGTGGTGTGGCGGCTGGCCGTGCACACCGGGCCGGGGAGTTTGATCGTCCAGAGCTTGGCGCCGGAGTCGGGGTCGTAGCCGTTGATCTCGGCGTCGCCGCTCTTGGCGTACACCTTGTCGGTGAGCCAGGAGCCGACGGTGGACACGCTGCTCTCGGCGGGCACGGCGGGCGCGGGGACCTGGAAGAGGACCTTGGAGGTGGTGTTGGCGGGCACCTTCTCCTTGCCGGTGGAACCGGTGGTCCCGCCGCCGCCCGAGCCGCCCTTGCCTCCGGTGCCGCCGCTCGTACCGGAGGAGTTGTTCTTGCTGTCGTCCTTGCCGGAGTTCGCGTACCAGACCCCGCCGCCGATGATCAGCGCGACGGCCACGACGGCCGCCACGATGATGACCACCTGGCTGTTCGGCTTCCGGCCGCCGCCCCCGCCCTGGGGAACCTGGGGCTGCATCGGGTAGGTCGGCGGCTGCTGCGGATAGCCGTAGCCGTACGGGGGTCCCGGGGGCTGCGCGGGCTGCTGACCGGGGTAGCCGTAGCCCGGCTGGGCCGGGGGCCCCGGCGGGGGCGCCTGCTGCGGGTAGCCGTAACCGGGACCCTGCGGAGGCTG
>LRTP01000742.1 GCA_001550305.1 Streptomyces diastatochromogenes | reverse complement strand
GGCGGCGCGCAGGGCGGGCAGGCCGGCGGCGAGGGCGACGCAGCGGCACAGGACCGTGGAGGCGGCGGCGCCCCGGACGCCGTACGCGTGGATGAGCAGCGGGTCGAGGCCGAGAATCAGCCCGTTGGCCAGCAGGGCGAGGCGCATCGGGGTGCGGGTGTCACCGGCACCCTTCAGGATGCCGTCGACGAGGTTCTGCGCGAAGAAGACGGCGATGCCCGGCAGGGAGATCCCGAAGTAGGCGACCGCCAGGGCGAGGGCGCGCCCGTCGCCGCCCAGGACCAGCCGGGCCAGCGGCTCGCGCAGCAGGTATCCGCCCACGGCGACCACGGGCGTCACGACCGCGCACAGGGCCCCTCCGCCACGTACGGCCGCCCGGAGCGCGCCCGGATCCCGGGCCCCTCTGGCGTGGGCGACGAGGACGGTCGTGCCGGAGGCGAAGACCAGGGCGACGCCGAGGAGCACGTTCTCGGTGTTGGTCGCGACGGCGACGGCGGCCACGGCGGGCCCGCCGAGCCGGGAGACCCAGACGGTGTTGATGATCCCGGCGGCGACGGAGGCGAGCAAGGAGAGGTACACGGGGTGGGCGAGCGATATGAGCTGCTTCCGGTGGGCGTTCACCGATGAGTCCTCGATTCCCTTGATTTCCCTTGCTTACCTCTTATCGAGCTACCTCGTTTAGAGGTAGCTCGATAAGAGGTATCATGGCCGTCCGACACCCGCAAGCAAGGAGCGCCCCGCATGCTGGAGCTGTCGATCCTCGGATTTCTGTGCGAAGAGCCCTTGCACGGCTATGAGTTGAAGGAGCGCATCAAGGCACTCAGCGGCCATGTCCGCCCCGTCAGCGACGGCGCGCTCTACCCGGCGATCACCCGCCTGGTGGCCGCAGGACAGCTGGACCAGCACACGGAGCCCGGCAGCGGCGCCGCCCCGCGTCGCATCCTGTCGCTCACCGAGAAGGGCCGTGCGGACCTCCTGGAGCGGCTGCGCCACCCCAAGCAGGCCGAGATCACCGACCACGTCCGCTTCAACACCCTGCTGGCGTTCCTGCGCCACCTCCCGGACCCGCGGGAGCAGGCCGCGGTCCTGCGCCGCCGCCAGGAGTTCCTTCTGACGCCCGCGAGCTTCTTCTACCGGGACGGCGAGCCCGTACGGGCGGAGGAGGCCGGCGACCTGTTCCGGCAGGGGATGCTGCGGGTGGCGCGGGCGACGGGCGAGGCGGAGCGGGAGTGGCTCGCCGAGGCCATCGCCCGGCTGGACACGGCGACGGGCTGATTCAGCCGAGCCGATTCAGGCGAGCTGCGCCTTCAGGTACGCCTGCCACTGCTGCGTGAACTTCTCCGGCGTCGTGTGCAGTACGTCCCGCAGCGCGCCCTCGACGGCCCCCGCCCGCTTCTCGTGGTCGCCGACGGCCCGGTAGAACTCGTTCAGCCGGACCTCGCCCCAGTGGTCGGCGATCAGCCTGCAGGCCATCCAGCCGCCCTCGTACGCCCGCGCCAGCCGCGCCGCGTCCCCGGCGAACCCGAAGTCCTTGTCGTCCGGCAGCGCGGCCGGTACGTGCCCGTCCAGCAGCGCCCGCGCCAGCTCCGGCGCCGCCTGCGTCGCCGTACGGCCGCTGCCGCGGTAGCCGACCCAGTCCGCGAAGCCCTCGGAGAGCCACAGGGGTGTGGCGGCGGTGGTGTGGGCGCGGGTGGCCACGTGCGTCGTCTCGTGGGTGAGCACGACCTGCTTGCCGAAGTCGCCGAGGAGGCCGTACGCATCGGGGTTGACGATGATCCGGTCCGCGGGCGCCCTGGCCGTCCCTCCCGCCTCTCCCGTGGTGACCGCCGCGATCCCCCGGTACCCGGACGCGGGCGCCCCGAGCAGCCCCGCCATGCCCTCCAGCGACTTCGGTACGAGGACGACGACGCGCCCCGTCCAGTCGGCGCCCCAGGCGTCCGTCACGGCGGGCACGGCGCGGTCCGCGAGGCCGGCGTACGCCCGCAGCCGCTCACCGGACTGCCCGACCCCCAGGACGAGGCTGTGCGCGCCCCGCACCATCGTCACCGCCCCCTGCTCCCACAGCTGCTGACTGGCCCGCTCGGCGGGCACGTCGGAGGCGACCCGCCAGGTCCCGTCCTCGCGGACCAGGCGCAGGGTGCGGGCCGCCGTGACGGGCGCCCTGTCGTAGCCCTCGATGCGGTAGCGCAGCTCGGCGCCCGCGGTGGCGCGGTCGCCGGAACGGTGCAGGTCCGTCAGGCGGTACGACCAGGCGGCCAGCGGGACCGCGCGCAGCCGGGTGAACTCCGCGGTCGAGCCGGACGGTTCCTCCGTGGCCCGGTACGCCGACTCGTTCCGGTCCAGGACCGCGGTCGCCCGCCGGTCGAGGACCCGCTGCACATCGGCGGACGCGGTGTCCGGGGTGGGCCTGCCGCCGCAGCCCACCAGCACGGCGAGCAGCAGCACCAGGGAGCACCCCGCCCGCGACGCACGCCTTCGACCAGCCACGTTCCCGATCGTACGGCGCCCGGGCGCGGGGGTCAGACCCGCGTGACGGACGAGATGGGCATCATGCCCACCGGGTCGTAGCGCACCGGCGCACCCGGATAGGGCGCGTGGATCACCTGGCCGTTGCCCACGTACATCGCGACATGGCTCGCGTCGGAGCGGTAGGTGATGAGGTCGCCGGGCTGCGCCTGGGAGAGCGACACCTGCCGTCCGGCGTAGCGCTGTTCCTGGGAGGTGCGTGGCAGACCGACGCCCGCCTGCCGGTACGACCACTGCATGAGGCCGGAACAGTCGAATCCGCCGGGCCCGTTGGCGCCCCACATGTAGGGGCGGCCGAGTGCGGAGCGGGCCGCGGCGAGGGCGGCGGCGGCGCGTCCCGAGGCGGGCGTGACCCCGCCGGGGTCGGGCAGGTCGGAGCGTCCGGAGCGGG
>LRTP01000741.1 GCA_001550305.1 Streptomyces diastatochromogenes | reverse complement strand
AGGGGCGGGCTCCGAGACCTCGGGCGGCGGCCCGTCTCCCGTCCAGCGGGCGTCGGCGAGCATCCGGCGGAACGCCGCTTCGATGCGTTCCCGGGCGGGCGCGGGTGTGACGGCGTACAGGCCGTCGTCGAGTGCGTGGGGCCGCAGCCATCCGGTCCAGGAGGGGCGGGCCTGGCAGTGCGCCCACCAGAACGCCCAGTGTCCGGCGCCGGGTTCGACGGCGTAGCGCTGCGGCACACCGGGCCCCAGGACCACCAGGTCTCCGGCGCCGGCCACCGTCCGGGCCGCTCCCTGCCGGAGCCGCCCCCGTCCGCCCGTCGTCCAGGTGAACAGCCAACTGTCGCTGCCCCGAGGCCGGTTGACGCGGTATCCCGGTCCCTGGTCGAAGCGACCGACGGTCACCAGGCCCGGCGGCGGGGACGGGGCAGCAGGCTCGGGCAACTCCTCAGCACGCACGGACATCCTCCCGGAAGGCTCGTCGACCTAGCGTGAAACACCTGGAACTCCGGTGGGAAGGGACGGTCGGATGACAGTCACGGACATGGACGGGCCGCGGTGGTCGGACTTCGAGGAGAACGGATTCGTGGTGGTGCGCGGGCTGTTCACCGGCGCCGAGATCGACGAGCTGTGCGCGGAGTTCGCGGCCCTGCACGCCGCCGGGCCGGTCCCGGGGCACTTCGAACCCCGGGCCACCGGGTCCGGCGGACCGGCGGATCCGCTGGACGCCCATCCGCGGGTCATGCATCCGCACCGCATCAACGAGCTGTCCCTGCGCCGCCTCCTCGATCCCCGGTTGCGGCGGATCCTGGAGACCCTGCTCGGCGAGGAGGTCCTGGCGGCACAGAGCATGTTCTACTTCAAGCCGCCCGGGGCCCGGGGGCAGGCGCTGCACCAGGACAACTTCTATCTGCGGGTCGAGCCGGGCACCTGCGTGGCCGCCTGGATCGCCTGTGACACGATCGACCGGGAGAACGGCGGCCTGGAAGTGGTGCCGGGCACGCACCGCATGGACCTGTTCTGCCCGGAGGAGGCGGACGCGGAACTGTCGTTCGTACGGGAGTACGTCCCGCCGCCGCCCGGTCTGGCCGTCGTGCCCGTCGACATGGCACCGGGCGACGTGCTGTTCTTCAACGGCAGTCTGGTGCACGGCTCCGGGCCCAACCATAGCGCCGACCGCTTCCGCCGCTCCTTCATCGGCCATTACGTCGGCGGCTCCACCCATCACATCGGCCGCCATTACCCCACGCTGACGATGGGCGGTGAGCCCGTCGCCCTGCCCGAGAGCGAGGGCGCGGGCCCGTGCGGCACGGAGTTCGCCCCGGCGGCACCGCACTGATGTCATTCCCCCGGCTCGGGCAGCGCGTCGCGGAGTTGGGCACGGGAGGTGATGCCGAGCTTGGGGAAGATCCGGTAGAGGTGGAAGCCGACCGTACGGGGCGAGAGGAAGATCCGTTCGCCGATCTCCCGGTTGGTCAGGCCCGCGGCGGCGAGGCGGGCGATCTGCAGCTGCTGCGGGGTGAGTTCGGCGAGGCTGTCCGCGGAGCCGGCCGGCGGGCTCGCCGGGGTGACGCCCGCGGCGCGCAGTTCGGCGCGGGTGCGGTCCGTCCAGGGGCGGGTGCCCAGCCGTTCGAAGACCTCCAGCGCCGCGGCGAGCAGGGGGCGCGCCTCCACCGCGCGGCGCCGGCGGCGCAGCCACTCGGCGTAGTCGAGGCGGACCTGTGCCCGTTCGAAGGGCCACCGGTCGCCCGCCGGGTCGGCCAGGGCCGCCGTGAAGTGCCGTTCGGCGTCGTCCGGTTCGGCGAGCAGGGCGTCGGCCCGGTGCACGATCGCGGTGAGTCGCGCGGACGTCTCGCCCTCGGCGAGGCGCCGCCTGGTCGTGTCGAGGACGAGCCGTGCGTCCTCGGCCCGGCCGGTGCGGACGGCGGCTGCCACGAGGTCGGCCAGGTAGTAGTCGGAGGCGTGGAAGTGCAGGGGCTCGGGCTCCGGCTGCCGGGTGTAGACGGCGCGGAAGCGGTCGTAGGCCGCCGCGTGGTCGCCCTCCGCGAGTGCGGCGGCGCCCAGCGCGTAGTGCGTGCGCACCTGGAGGCTGCGGCAGTTGGGCAGGTCGATGCCGTGCACGGCGCGCTGTACGGCGGCGCGGGCCTCTTCGGTGTCGCCGCGCAGGGCGAGCAGGGTGGCGCGGAGCACGGGCGCTCCCACCACCACGTTCTCCAGTCCGCCTTCGGCGGCCAGGCCGTACGCCTCGTCGAGTGCCGCGCGGGCCTCGGTCCAGGACCCGCTCTCGTAGAGGGCCAGCGCGAGGGCCTGGGCCACGGTGGCGTTGGCCCCGGAGGTCGGGGAGCGGCGCAGATGGTCCATGGCCGCGCCGAGCAGCCGTATCGCCTCGGCGGTCTCGTCCAGGACCCAGGCCGTCCCGCCCAGGACGACCATCCGGGCCAGCGGAAGGTCCAGTTCCGGGCGCGCTCCGGGCTCCGCGAGGGGATCGGTCCAGGCGCGCGCGAACATCGCGAGGGCTCGCGCCCGGTTCCGCACCGGATCACAGCCGGCGAGGGCCCAGAGCCGTCCGATCTCGTCTTCCTGCGGCGGCACGCGCTCCGCGATCCGCAGGATCTTCTGGCGGTGTTCCGGGGCGCCGGAGTTGTACGCGGGTGTGGTGGCCGTCGCCAGGGCGTCGAGGGTCAGTACGGGGTCCTCGTCGACGGCGGCCTCGGCGACCGGCAGCAGGAAGCCGAGCGAGCCCGCGAACCGGGTGGTCACGGCGAGCGCCCAGCCCGCCCGGAGCGAGGCCTCGGCAAGGAGGGCCGGTTCGTCGGTGAGGGTGGCGACCTGGGCGCTGAGTTCGCCGACCCAGCGCGGGTGACCGGCGTACATCGCCATGGTCGCGGCCCGTACCAGGCGCCCGGCGCGGACGGTGGGGTCGGGACTGAGCCAGGCAGCGCGTT
>LRTP01000740.1 GCA_001550305.1 Streptomyces diastatochromogenes | reverse complement strand
TCCTGCGGGTCGTTGGCGGTGGACGCCGATCCGCCCTGGCGGCGAATCGGCTTTCCCTGCCCTGCTCCGCAGGAGTCCGATTCCTCCCCCGCCTGAAGGCGGGGGTATCCACGGAGGAATCCCGATGAAAGCCCACCTTGCCAATCCTCGGAATCGGCTTCGCGTGGTGCCGGGCTTCGCACCAACCAGGCCGACGAGCGGGTCGATCGTCGCCGCACGCGCCAGCTGCTTGGTGACGCCCTCCAGCTGCGCGCGGGCCGTGTCCATGCCCTCCGTGAACGGGCCCAGCTCCAGCTGCCCTGCCCCGAACAATCTGGTTGCCGGTGATGGCGCCCGAGCGCAGGGACCACGAACCGGTGTTGTAATGGACCTGCGACCGCGTCCAGGGCAGGTTGCCGCCGTCGGTGATGGTGACCTCGTAGGCGGTGTCCTCGAAGTCCTCGATGACGGCGCTCTCTGCGACCGCCCACGATCCGGCGGGCGTGCAGTTGAACTGGAAGTCCCAGTCGTTGGGGTGGCCGATGACCTCCTGGTAGCCCTGCATGAGCAGGTCGATCGGGCCGGGCGGCAGCCACGCGGGCGGGTTGGCGATCTGGATGCGGTCGCCGGACTCCAGAGCGGTCACCTGGTTGATGAGGCCGGGCGCCGCCGCCAGGTCGACGACCGGATAGCGGGCCTCGTCCCAGGTACCGAGGTGCATGCGCCAGTAGGCGTGCCGCTCGGCCTGGTCGTCGCTGTACAGGTTGAGGGTGAGCGACTCGTCGTAGACGACGACACCGTCCGGCGGGGGCTGCGTGGACAACGCGCCCACTTCCAGGACGGCGTGGCCGGAAGCGCCTCCCTCGCGCTGCACGGTGACGTCGTTTCTGACCTTCTGGTCGTCGTCGATGGGCTCCAGCGGCGCCACATGCCCGGGGCACCGACCCCGAGTTCGCCGCCATGCTGCGCACGGTCATCCAGGAGTGGGACGAGCAGCACAGCACCACCGGCGCCCCGCAGCCGGCCACCGCCTGAGACCGGCTCCTCCCCCGCCGCATCCGGCCGGGAGCTGGCTGATCATCCCGCTGACACGGCCTCAGCCCCCGTGGCAGGGTGCGGTGATCGGATCAGCAGACGGCAGGGGGCTCCCGTGGAAGCACGGATGTGGAACGGACTGGTCGGCGTCGCGAAGGAGACGTACACCGCCTCGCTGGGCGAGGGGGTTGTGCCGCGCCCGCTCATGATGCCGCTGGTGCGCGGCGAGCTGGTCGGTCTGATCTGGGTCCGCCCGCTCAAGATCGGCCAGGACGCGCTCGCCGGAATCGCCGAACTCGCGAACATCGCCGCCGCGGCCGGCGCGGACGAGGTTGTCCTCGCCTGGGAGACCCACGACGTCGCCACCGCCTGCGAGCTGCCCATCGTCGGCCCGGCGCCGTGCCTCAACATGGTGCTCGCCACCCGCGCCGGGCACGTCCTGCACCAGTTCCCCTACAGCGAGCAGCTCCTGTCCCGCAGCCCCGAGGGCTGGGCGTCGGTCGCCCCCGACTGGAGGCCGGCCCCCGCGCCGCAGCCCTGCGGCGAGCTGGTGCCGCCGATCCAGGCCGCGGTGAACTTCTCCTTCACCCCGATCGAGCTGGACCACCCCGACCCGTTCGGCGTCACCGTCGTGCTGATGGAAGAGGACGGCTACCGCATCAGCCTGACCGAAGCGTTCGCCCGCTGAGCCTGTGGCCCGCGACTTCGACGACGACGCGCCCCGCCGCATCCAGGACGCGAACGAACTGGTCCTCGCCCGCCAGCGGGACGCCGACGAACGGATCTACGTGGTGACCACCAACCTCGTCATCGACGCCCAGGAGAAGCTCGCCCGGCGCCGGCGGCTGGACCGCATCTGGCGCGCCGGATGGGCGGTCAGCTGGCTGTCCTTACTCACCGCCGTCATCGGCACAGGCATCGCCGCCTTCGCCGCAGGCGACCCGGCGCGGTTCGTCCTGGGCGACCTGATCTGCGGCAGCCTGCTCCTGATGTCCCTGCTCGCGCTGGTCGGCGTGCACTTCTCCGGGCGGGACCTGCCCACCCTTCAGCGCATCGAGGCACAGCTCGCCTCCGCGCAGGAGTCGCTGTGGAAGCAGAAGGTCAGGAACAACCCGGACCTGGACGACCGACGCAAGCTCTACCGTGAGGAAGTCACCACCGCGATCGAGCAGTACCAGGCCGACAGCCGCAAGTACCGGCGGATCCACAACAGCCTGCAGACCCTCATCATGATCGGCTCAGCCTCCACGACCACGATCGCGGCCCTGGACACCGGCAAGGAGCTGACCTGGCAGAGCGTCACCCTGACCGTCATCAGCTTCGCCATCACGGTGGCCGCGATGTTCACCGGCTACTACAAGTTCCGCGAGCGCAGCTACTTCCTCCAGCAGACCGCCGACGCCATCGAGGAGGAGGCCAACGCCGTCAGGCTCGGCATCGGCCCCTACAGCGAGTACGGCCCCGGCCAGGAAGGCGAGGCACTGAAGCTGTTCACCCAGCGCGTCGAACAGCACCGCAACGAGCAACGGCGCCGCCAGCAGCAGCTGGACCAGCCCGCCGACCAGGCCACGCCCTCCAGCCAGCCGCCCGCCGCCTGACCTCGAGGCGCCTACCGGCGCCGGCGGCCGCCGTTGCCGGTGCGGTAGCGGGTGAGGATGTCCAGCCTCGCCTGGTGGGATCCGGCGGGCAGCGCGCACTCGGCATCCGGCTTGGCGTGGCACACCGGGCAGGAGATCTTCATCAGCCGGTAGTAGGGGACCATGCTCGCGCTCCCCCGCTGAGTGCGCCGGTCCTCCGGTTCGCGGGCCTTCTTCGCCTTCGTCGCCGCCTCGCGTTCCCTCACGATCGGCTCGATGCGCTCGTCATCGGGATTCCTCCGTGGATACCCCCGCCTTCAGGCGGGGGAGGAATCGGACTCCTGCGGAGCAGGGCAGGGAAAGCCGATTCGCCGCCAGGGC
>LRTP01000739.1 GCA_001550305.1 Streptomyces diastatochromogenes | reverse complement strand
CGTGCCGCCGCGGCGGCACGCGCCCTCGAACGCGCCGCCGAGCTCAGCCCCGGTGAACCCGACAAGGCCCGGCGACTGCTGGCCGCCGCCGAACTCGCCCTGCCCGCCGGACAGGCCGACTGGGTACGCGAACTGGCGGGCAAGGTACTCACGCTGACCTCCGACCCGGACCTGCGCATCGCCGCCCGGCTGGACATCGGCTGGTCGCTGCTGTGGTCCAACCGCAACGCCGACGCGTTCGACACACTCCTGTCCGTCGCCGCCGAGGCATCCCCCAGGCTGCCGGCCATCGCATGGCAGGCCACCTGGATGGCCGCCACGGTCGCCCACCAGACCGGACTCCCCGAAGTCTGCGCCAAGGCACGTGCCGCCCTCGACCTGCTCGACTCCCGGGACGGCCCACCGCCGACGGCCGAGGACTGGCCCGCCGGCCGCGCCGACGAGTACCGGATCTGGATCCGGGCCTGCACGGACCCGTTCGGCGAAAGAGCCGACATCGTCCCCCGCCTGCGGCGCACAGCGGGAGGATCGCTCTCGGACCCGGGTACGTTCGGCGCGGCGGCCTGGGTCCTGGACGAAACCGAACTGGCGGTCAGGGTGCTGCGCGAAGCCCTCAGCCGACTGCGCGCCCCGGGCGTCCGCGGCGCCAGCGGCGGCGTGCTGTCGGCACTGGAATGGGCATGCGTCGACAGCGGGCGCTGGGACGACGCACTCGCCGCCGCCCGAGAGGCGGGCGACATCGCCGCCGCCTACAAGATGGAAACCGTCGCGGGCTCGGCCGACCTCACCACGGCCATCGTGGCGGCCATGCGCGGCGAACACGACCAGGTGGCACCGCTGCTGGCCCGTGTACGCGCCGCCGTGGACACCTCCGAATACCGCGGGTTCGCCGCCAGGATCTGGCAGACGGCAGGTCTCGCCGCGCTGGCCCAGGGCAACTACGTGACCGCGTACGCTCAGCTCAGCCGACTCTTCGCCGTCGACGGCACACCCCTGCACCATCACTTCTCCTACCTCGCCGTCGCCGACCTCGCCGCTGCGGCGGTGCGCGCCGAACGGCACCTCGAAGCGCGTACGTTGCTGGAGCGCGCGCTGGCTCGCGTGGACCCCGCGCCCGGGCCGCGCCTGGCACAACTCACGGCCCGGGCCCGCGGACTGCTCGCCGAGCCCGACAGCGCCGAAGCCCACCTCGCAGCGCCCCTGGCCGATCCCACCGGAGACACGTGGCCGTTCGAACGGGCCCAGCTACAGCTGGACTACGGGGAATGGTTGCGCCGGCAGCGACGGATCAACGACGCCAAGCCCATCCTCGTGACCGCCCTGGAAACGTTCCGCCGTCTAGGGGCGGCACCGTGGACCCGGCGCGCGGAATCCGAGTTGCGTGCCTGCGGCGTAACGGTGCAAGCCCCGCAGGGCGCCCCGGGCGCGCTGGACGGCCTCACTGCTCAACAGCGCGAGATCGTCATCCTCGCCGGACACGGCCTGACCAACGGCGAGATCGCCGACCGTCTGTTCCTGTCCCCCCGCACCGTCGCCTCACACCTGTACCGCTCCTATCCCAAGCTCGGCATCGCCGGCCGTCGCCAACTCCGCGACATCATCGACCAGCAGATCACACCAGGGGCCGGCCGCTAGCGCGCCGACGCCGCCGACGATCCGGCAGCCGTGGGGGAGCGTGCCCGCCGTTTTCGGACCAGGGAATCGATCGTGAGGCGGCCGTCTTGGGGGGGTGTGCTCGTACGGTCTCGGCGGTGACCACGGACACCTGGGTGCAGAACCCGGACTGCCCCGACTCGCAGGTCTCCTCGCTGGAGCTGAAGTCGGGCACGTACGACGCGGGCACGGACACGGCACGGTCGTACCCGAAGTTCGACGTGTCGAAGTTCGCCGGCAATAACATCACCGCGGCGAGGCGTACGCCTCCCGGAAGAACCGTGCCTACCTGCGGCGGCGCGGCATCCGTTGCACCATCCCGGACAAGGCTGACCAGGCCCGCAACCGCAAGAAGCGCGGCTCGCTCGGCGGCCGTCCGCCGAAGTTCGACCCCGAGGACTACAAGGCGAGACACGTGGTCGAGTGCGGCATCAATCGCCTGAGAAGACACCGCGCAGTGGCCACGAGGTACGACTAGCTCGCGGTCCGCTACGAGGCGACCGTCCTCGTCGCAGCCATCAATGAATGGCTGGACCAGCGTCGTCGAGAGTGATCCAGTAGCGGCGCTTGACCCCGGTTTCGGTGCTGCGCACATCTTCGAGGACGCCGCCGTTGCTTTCGATGGTCCGCGCCGAGCCGACGTTGCCGTCGTCACAGGTGAGAAGGACCCGGTCCAGACCGAGCGCCGGCGCCTTGAGTAGAACCGCTCCCAGCGCCCACGAGGCCAGTCCGCGTCTCCTGGCAGAAGGCCGAACGCTGTAGCCGATGTGTCCGCCCCCTTCCAACAGAAAGGCGTTCAGATAGTGCCGAAGGTCGATGGCCCCGAGATACGTCTCGCCGTCGACGATCCACCAATGGGTAGCGTGGACGCGGCCTTCCCCGACAGGCAGCGACCGGTCCGATTGCTCTCGCAGTCGCTCGACCCATGAGGCGAACCCTTCCGGGCTGTCGAGGTCATCGTCACCAACCAGACGCAGGCCGGCCCCGTCCTGGTGAGCACCAGGCTGCCACTCGTCACGCGCCGTGAGCCACGAGGAATGCAGCCGTCCAGTGGGAGCGATCAGTTCAACCATGCGAGGGACGATAACACCCGCACCCCCTGTGTGATCAGGCACTTTGTGCCAAATCGGGAGCCTGGCCCGTCGGATGGGGTGTAGGTAAGCCAGATCGAGGCGAGATCGCCTCATCCCGCCGCGATTACTCAGCCACTACCTTGATCCACTTTCAGCACACGCCCTAGTCTCGTGAGTCAGGAATCCTGTTCAGATAGCTGGCGAGACGTTCGAGGATCTCGTCTGCGGTCTTCGTCCAGACGTAGGGCTTCGGGTCGGTG
>LRTP01000074.1 GCA_001550305.1 Streptomyces diastatochromogenes | reverse complement strand
GAGAGCGGAATGCCCGGAAACGGGCACGTTCCGTTCGGGAAGGGGCCGTCGGAAAAGGACCCGTGCCACGGGCACCTCGTCGGCGGCCTACTTCACCAGGTCGGCGGGTCGTGGCTGTATCTTGCCTGCGTCCTGGCCCCTGTGTCCACACTCCGGGGGACGCCTCACCTCGTGTTCGCCCGGTGTGGCTGAAAAGGTCCTCTCCAAGGGGCATCGCGGTGGCCGTCCGGCCACCGCGACGCAGGCTCGGTACACAATGCCGGTGCTGATCAGTCGTGTGCCTTGGGCACAACGCACCGGCGGAGCCCCCAAGAAGGACTACTGGAAGTCACAACCCGGGTTAGGAGCGTCCTGGGAGAAGGGGGCGCCGTGAGGCAGGACGTAGAGAACCTCCAGGATGACGTCCGTGGCACCGAGATTCCGGCCGATGTGGACGTTGGCGGCACCGGGTGGTTCCTCCAGGAAGCTGCCCTTGGAGTACGCACCGTCGGACTTGCACGTGGAATCGAAGTGACTCAGCGTCCCCTGCTTGACATACGCGTACAGGGTGCCGTCGTGGAAGTGCCAACCGGTCGCCTGACCTGGCGGAATGGTGACCTCCCGCAGGATGTAGTCGCTCCCACCCACGGTGGACCGGGTGATGACCTTGCCGGTCACCCCGGGACCGCCCGGGGTCGCGTGCGCGAACCCGGCAGGGAGGGACAAACCGGCAAGTAGAGCACCAACGGCTCCTATGCGTGACAGATTGCGCATGCTCGTTCCATCTCGTGATGAGGTGCGGTGAGTGTCGGGCCGGGCCCACGCAGATCAGCGTTCGCTCAATCGAGTCACACGATGCTGTCTCCGACGCTGAGCGACCGGCGCGCAACTCACCTTAGGCCACGGCCACATGCAGGGTTGAGCCGTTCACCAGGTCATCACAGCAAGACGTGGGATAGTGTTTTCCGGGTAGATCAACAACGGGCACGAACCGGAGTTGATCACGTGACGTGTGCCCGGACGGCCGGACAGGCTCAGTCCCGCAGACGCCCGGCAAGCCCGCGCAAGCAGCATCAGGCGTGGACACACGCCTTCTTGCCCATTGTTTTCCTGCGTTTCCCCCTCCCCAAGGCGTAGCGCCTCACCCACTACAGACCTGGCACAGGGTGCCGCCTCGGGAGCTTCTTCCACCGTGAGTGAAGGGTGTTTCCCATGGCCGAGCTGTTCTACGACGACGACGCCGACCTGTCCATCATCCAGGGCCGCAAGGTCGCGGTCATCGGCTACGGCAGCCAGGGCCACGCCCACGC
>LRTP01000738.1 GCA_001550305.1 Streptomyces diastatochromogenes | reverse complement strand
GACCCGGACTGGCTCGCCCGGGTCGACGCCCTCAGGGACATCCTCACCAGCGGCGGCCGTACCCTCGCGCAGGGCGCCCTCGCCTGGCTGTGGGCGCGCAGCCCGCGCACCGTCCCGATCCCCGGCTTCCGCTCGGTCGCCCAGGCCGAGGAGAACGCCGGCGCGATCGCGCGAGGGCCGCTCACCGCCGCGCAGCTGGCCGAGGCCGACCGCGTGCTGGGACGGTGAGCGGCCCCGGGCCGCGTCTACTGCTGGACGTACTGCTGGGACAGGGGGCGTCGGCCCCCCTGCTCGGTCAGTGTGATCTGCCCGGCCTTGATGGTCGCGAGGCGCGGCGCCCGGCGGGCGATCGACGAGTCGTGGGTGACCATGATGAAGGTCAGCCCGTACTCGTGCCACAGCCCTTCCAGCAGACCCATGATGTCGTCGCGGGTGCCCTCGTCGAGGTTGCCGGTCGGCTCGTCCGCGAGGAGCACCTTCGGCTTCTTGACCAGCGCGCGGGCGATGGCGACACGCTGCTGCTGACCGCCCGACAGCTCGGCCGGCGCATGTGTCAGCCGCTCGCCGAGACCGACCGAACGCAGCGCCTCGGCGGCCCGCTCGCGCCGCTCCGCGGGCTTCACCCCGAGCGGTACGAGCGCGGTCTCGACGTTCTCCTGCGCGGTCAGCGTCGGGATGAGGTTGAAGGACTGGAAGATGATGCCGATCTTCTCGGCGCGCAGCCGGGTCAGCTTGGCCTCGCTGATGGAGGCGAGGTCGACGCCGTCCAGCTCGACGCTGCCGGCGGAGGGACGGTCCAGGCCGCCGATCATCTGGAGCAGGGTGGACTTGCCGCCGCCCGTCGGGCCCTGGATGACGAGCTGGTCGCCGTCCTCGATGGTGAGGTCGATGCCACGCAGCGCCTCCACCGTGTCCTTGCCCCGCGTGTAGCGCTTGGTGACGCCGGTGAGCTTGTACATGAGGTTCTCCGAAGATGAAGCAAGTGTTGAAGTGGGAGAGGAGAGAGGGGAGAAAGGAGGAGGGGAGAAAGGAGGAGGGGAGAGAGGAGGAGAGGAAGGGGTAGGGGTAGGGCGCGAACGGGACCGCCCGAAGGGGCTAGGCGACGCTGCGCAGCGCGTCCGCCGGGCGCATCCGCGAGGCGCGCCAGCCGCCCATCGCACCGGCGATCAGACCGCCCGCGATGGCCAGGCCCGCGGCGAGCGCGATGGTGGTCACCGAGACCGGCGCGGAGAGCGCGATCTCCATGGTGTTCTTGACCGCCTGCTGCCCGGGGCCGCCGCCTCCGGGGCCGCCGCCCATGCCGCCACCGCCACCACCGGTGTTGCCGAGCTCCGCGGTCAGCTTCGGGCTGATCGCCGTCACCGCGTACGCCGCGCCGAGGCCGATGGCGATGCCGAGCGCGCCGCCGATCAGACCGTTCACGATGGACTCGCCGACGACCTGCCGGGTGACCTTGCGGGAGGGCCAGCCGAGCGCCTTGAGGGTGCCGAACTCACGCACCCGGCGGGACACGGCGGAGGAGGTCAGCAGCGCCGCCACCAGGAACGCGGCCACGAGCACCGCGATGGACAGCCACTTGCCGACGCTGGTCGCCAGGTTCGAGGCGGTCGACAGGGAGCCGGAGACGGTGGAGGCGAGGTCGGCGGAGGTGGTGACCGTCGTACCCGAGATGTTCTTCTGGATGGTCGCCTTGACCGTGGTGATCTGCTTGGAGTCGGTCGCCTTGACGTAGATCGTGGTGACCTTGTTCTTCGCGTCGCCCAGCGTCTGCGCCTGCTTCAGCGGCAGGTAGACGTCGGTCGTCGACTCACTGCTGTCCGGCGTCGCGATCCCGATGACCGTGTACTTGGTGCCGGAGATCGTGAAGGTCTTGCCGACCGTGTACTTGTTCTCCTTGGCGTACGACTTGCTGACCACCGCGACCTTCGCGTCGGTCTGCGTCGCCGTGAAGGTCTTGCCCGAGGTGATCTTCGAGGTGGCGAGCGGGCCGAGGTCCTGGTTGGTGACGTCGACGCCCGCGACGGAGTACGAGTTCACGTCGAAGGAGGCGCCGCCGCCCTGCACCTGGGGCGCTCCCGTGCTGCCGCCGCCCTGGCGGCCGCCGGGGCCGCCCTGCTGGGAGGAGCCGCTGGAACCCGAGGAGGTCGAGGACTTCGCGGTGCCCTGGGTGAAGGAGCCGTCGACCTTGGTGACGTTCAGGCTCAGCGCGCCCACCGCGCTCGCCACGCCCTTCTGCGCGGAGACCTTGGTGACCAGGGAGGAGGCCAGGGACTGTCCGCCCTGCGTCATCACGCGGTCCGAACTCTGCTTGGTGGAGCTGCTCGACTTGGCGTTGAAGTCGAACTTCGGTCTGCCGGACGAGTTGCTCGAAGGCGCCGCCTGGGCCTTGGTCACCGTCATGTCGGTGCCGAGCCCGTACAGCGACTTCAGGACCTTGTCCTGTGCCTGCTGCATGCCGGCCGACACCGAGTTGACGGTGATGACCAGCGCGATACCGAGCGCCAGACCCATGGCGATCACCAGGGCCGCTTTCTTGCGCCGGCTCAGCTCACGCTTGAGATAGATGCCAAACATCCCGTTCCCCAAAGGTTCTTGGCGCCCGCTGTGGGCGCGGCCACAAGCTATGGAGAAACCTTTGAGCGGGGCTGAGTAAGAGATGTGTGAGAGCTGAGAAAGTAGGGTCCGGAATCAATATTCCGTAAGACAGCTGATTCCTAAGGTCCGGAGGGGCTGTTGCCAGGAAACCCCTGTTGGGTGGGGTGCTGAGGGCAGGAGTCGGCCGGACGTACGGGCGGGGTGTTCCTTTGCTCTGCCTTTGGGTGCGCTGTGGCTTTTCTTCGGGACCCCGAAGCGTGGCGACTTCGAGACCCCGGCGTACGGACCCGCGAACTTCTTTTGTACGGTCCCGGGATGCGCGATTCCTCTCCCGTTCCCCCGCGTGCCGCTCGGCTGTCCCGCCGTGCCGCCCTCGGCCTCGCCGCGGCGCTCCCGCTGGCCGCGGCCTCCC
>LRTP01000737.1 GCA_001550305.1 Streptomyces diastatochromogenes | reverse complement strand
ATCGCCGCGTACGCCGCGCCCTGCGCGACCCGCGCCGCCACCAGCGTCCAGGCGCTGGGCGCGAGCCCGCACGCCAGGGAGGTCAGGCCGAAGGCCGCCATGCCGCCGAGGAAGAACTGGCGTCGACCGAAGAGATCGCCGAGGCGGCCGCCCAGGACGAGCAGGACGGCGTACGCGACTCCGTACCCGGCGACGACGAGTTCGAGGACGGCTTCGCTCGCGTTCAGGTCCCGGCCGATGGTCGGGAGGGCTACGTTGACGATGAAGAAGTCGATGAGGGGCAGTGCCGCCCCGAGCAGCACGGTGAAGAGGCCGAGGCCGCTGAGCACGGGTGCTGCGGAGGGCGAGCGGACTGGAGTCCTGAGGGTTCCGGTTTCGGTCACGTCCTCCAGACTTCTCCTGACCTCAGACTGGTACCAGAGTGTCCTTATCCTGGTAGAAGCACTACCTGGCAACAGGTTCCGGCGAACGGCAGGCTGGAGGCATGACGACGATGACGCAGGAGAGCACCGCTCCCCGGCCGGTGGAGGCCATCGACCCTGCTCAGCGGGCGGTGTCCGTGACTTCTCCCCGGCCGGCGGACCCCGAGCCGCACGGCTCCGCCGCCCCCCGCGGCAGCGAGATCCGGCGGCACGAGCTCGCCACCTTCCTGCGCAACCGCCGTGAGCGCATCACGCCGGAGCAGGTCGGACTGCCCCGCGGCCGTCGCCGGCGCACGCCGGGCCTGCGCCGCGAGGAGGTCGCGCAGCTCTCCGCCGTCGGCGTCACCTGGTACACCTGGCTCGAACAGGCCCGCGACATCCAGGTCTCCGAACAGGTTCTCGACGCCCTGGCCCGCACCCTGTTGCTCGACTCCAGCGAGCGCGCCCACCTCTTCCGGCTGGCCGGAGCCGTCGACCCCACGCCCGCCGCGCGGTGCCCGACCATCACCCCGGCCCTGCTCGAGGTGCTGACCCAGCTGGAGCCGGTCCCGGCCTGCATCCAGAACAGCCGCTACGACATCCTGGCGTACAACCGCACGTACGCCCGGCTGATGATGCGCGACCTCGACGCCGTACCGCCCGAGGACCGCAACTGCATGGTCCTCGTCTACACCCACCCGGAGTGGCGCGAGTCGATCGTGCTCCTCGACGAGACCATGCGCGTGATGGCCGCCAAGCTGCGCGGCTCGATGGCCGGCCACCTCGGCGAGCCCGCCTGGAAGTTGCTCGTCAAACGACTGCGGACGGAGTCGGCGGAGTTCCGTGAGATCTGGGAGCGGTACGAGGTGTACGGCGGCTCGCGCAGCAAGACCAAGCAGTTCCTGAACCCGTACGTCGGGCTGCTCACCGTCGACCACACCGATCTGTGGCTCGCCCCCGACATGGGCGCCCGCATGGTGACGTACGCCCCCGTGGACGAGCAGAACCGCGAACGCCTGAGGAAGCTGCACGAGATCGCGCTGACGGCGGAGACGGAAGCCGCCTAGGGCACGCCTAGGCCCGGACGGTCACCGAGTCCCGGACCTCCGCCGACTCCAGCTGCCGTGCCGTCCGCTCGGCCGTCCCGCGTGCCCAGCGTCCGCTGGTCAGCGCGCCCAGGACGAGCACGGCGAGACCGCAGCCGGCGAGGATCCACCAGCCGGGGCGGGCGGCCGTCACGAACGTCTCCCGGTACGACGAGGTCTGGATGCCGGAGGCCAGGACCGCGCCGACCACGGCGACACCGAGGGTGCCGCCGATCTGGCGGCTGGTGGAGGCGACGGCGGCGGCGACCCCGGCCTGGGCGCGGGGCATGCCGGAGACGGCGGTGTTGGTGATGGGGGCGTTCACGAAGCCGAAGCCGAGGCCGAAGAGGACGTACCCGATGACGAGCGTGACGTTCGACGTCTCGCCTTCGAACGCGGCGAAGAGGATCCCGCTCGCGGTCATCGCGACCCCCGCGATCAGCAGGGGCAGTCGCGGCCCCCGGTTGCCGACCAGCCGCCCCGACAGCGGCGCGCACACGAAGCACATGACCGCCATGGGCAGCATCCACAGGCCCGCGTGCAGCGCGTCCAGACCGCGCACGTTCTGCAGATAGAGCGTCGAGAGGAACAGGAACCCGCTGAGCGCGGCGAACGCGCTGATGGCGACGACCGTGGCCCCGCTGAACGGCGCCGAACGGAAGAAGCGCAGGTCGATGAGGGGTTCGGCGCGCCGGGGCTCGTACCACAGCAGGCCGAGCAGCGCGGCGACGGCGATCGCGCCGAAGGCGAGCGTCTTGGGGGCGCCGGAGCTGGGCGCCTCGATGATCGCGTACGTCAGGGAGCCGAGCAGCGCGATGACGAGGAGCTGCCCGACCGGGTCGGGGCGGCGGGCCTTGGGGGCGCGGGACTCCGGGACGTAACGCCAGGTGAGCAGGAGCGCGGCGAGGCCGACCGGGAGGTTGATCCAGAAGATCGACCGCCAGCCGACCGAGTCCACGAGCAGGCCGCCCACGATCGGCCCCGCGGCCATCGATATGCCGACCACGCCACCCCAGACGCCGATCGCGCGGGCGCGCTCGCGCGGGTCCGTGAAGGTGTTGGTGATGATCGACATCGCGACCGGGTTCAGCATCGAGCCGCCGACCGCCTGCACCATGCGGAAGGCGACGAGCGAGTCCAGGTTCGGAGCGACGGAGCACAGGACCGAACCGAGGGTGAAGATCACCAGGCCCGCCTTGAAGACCCGGCGGCGGCCGATGCGGTCGGCGGTCGAGCCCGCGAGCATCAACAGCGACGCCAGGACCAGCGTGTACGCGTCGATGGTCCACTGGAGGCCCGCCACGCTCGCGTGCAGTTCCTTCTGCATCGAGGGCAGGGCGACGTTCAGGACCGTGTTGTCGAGGCTCACGATCAGCAGGCTCATGCAGCAGATCGCGAGGACGAGAAGACGGTGGCGAGGACTGAGCTCGGGCATTCCTCCAGCCTACGCCCGTGTCGATAGTGCGTCTAACTAATGACCCTCTCCTGACCGTCCTCTGTTGCGCACCGCACTCATTCATGACGGTCACCACAGTCATCGCACCCGTCCGCGTACGCGACAATGGGGGAATGTCCACGACCGCCCTCGCCCTCGCCACCCCGCTGTCGATCGGCCCCCATACCGTCCAGCCGCCCGTCGTCCTCGCCCCCATGGCCGGGATCACGAACGCGCCGTTCCGCACGCTGTGCCGCGAGTTCAGCGGCGGCAAGGGCCTGTTCGTCAGCGAGATGATCACCACGCGGGCGCTGGTCGAGCGCAATGAGAAGACCATGCAGCTGATCCACTTCGACGCGACGGAGAAGCCGCGCTCGATCCAGCTGTACGGCGTGGACCCGGCGACCGTCGGCAAGGCCGTCCGCATGATCGCGGAGGAGGACCTCGCCGACCACATCGACCTGAACTTCGGGTGCCCGGTCCCGAAGGTCACCCGCAAGGGCGGCGGCTCCGCCCTCCCGTACAAGCGCAACCTCCTGCGGGCGATCCTGCGCGAGGCCGTCAGCGGGGCGGGCGACCTCCCGGTGACGATGAAGATGCGCAAGGGCATCGACGACGACCACATGACGTTCCTCGACGCCGGACGGATCGCCGTCGAGGAGGGCGTCACCGCCATCGCCCTGCACGGCCGCACCGCCGCCCAGCACTACGGCGGCACGGCCGACTGGGACGCCATCGCACGCCTCAAGGAGCACGTGCCGGAGATCCCCGTCCTCGGCAACGGCGACATCTGGTCGGCGGAGGACGCGCTGCGGATGGTGCGCGAGACCGGCTGCGACGGGGTCGTGGTCGGGCGTGGCTGCCTCGGCAGGCCGTGGCTGTTCGGCGACCTGGTGGCCGCCTTCGAGGGGCGCCAGGACGCCTACGCCCGCCCGACCCTGCGCGAGGTCGCGGCCGTCATGGTCCGCCACGCCACCCTGCTCGGCGAGTGGATCGGCGACGAGGCGCGCGGTGTCATCGACTTCCGCAAGCACGTGGCCTGGTACCTGAAGGGCTTCGCGGTCGGCTCCGAAATGCGCAAGCGGCTCGCGATCACGTCGTCCCTCGCCGAACTCTCGGACGGTCTCGCCGAGTTGGACCTCGACCAGCCCTGGCCGGCGGGCGCGGACGGCCCGCGCGGCCGCACGTCCGGCAACAACCGGGTGGTCCTGCCGGACGGCTGGCTCAAGGACCCGTACGACTGCGCGGGCATCAGCGAGGACGCGGAGCTGGACACGTCCGGGGGCTGACTCTCCTGTCGGGGGGGCCGGGGGCCGGGGGCTCCCTCAAGCGCCCCCGACCGCCGTGAGCAACGCCAACGGCGCCGCCGCCGAACGGGACTCCCGTACGCACGCATGCGGATAGGGCACCGGCTCCCCGTGTGTCTCGCGGCCGTACCCCGCGAGGACCTCCGGCAGACGGTGGCCGGCGACCGTGGCGGCGTCGACGAGCGCGTGGGCGACCGTCCGGGCCTCGTCGTGCAGGCCGTAGCGGGCCAGTCCCAGCGTGATCAGGGCGTTGTCGTGGGGCCAGACCGAACCGCGGTGGTACGACAACGGGTGGTACGCCGGCTGGCCGGCGGCCAGGGTGCGCACACCCCAGCCGGAGAAGAAGTCCGGCTCCAGCAGGCGGTGGCCGACCAGTTCGCCGTACTCCTTGTCGAGCAGGCCCGACCACAGCAGGTGCCCGGCGTCCGAGGCGAGGGCGTCGACCTGACGGCCGTCACCGTCCAACGCCAGCGCGGGGAAGGCGTGTTCACTCATCCAGAAGTCCCGCTGGAAACGGTCACGGAGGTCCGCCGCCGCCTGTTCGAGCAGAGCGGCGTAGACCTCGTCGCCCCAGACCGTACGGGACAGGTGGGCGGTGCGGCGCAGCGCGTCGTACGCGTATCCCTGCGCGCCCGCGGCCATCACCGGCCCACTGGGGCGGCTCCCGTCGGCGGAGCAGATCGCGCCGGGGGAGTCCTTCCAGTTCTGGTTGGCGAGGCCGCCGCCGTCCGCGCGGTAGACGAGATAGCCGACGGAGGTCAGACCGCCGTGGTCCAGCATCCAGCCGATCGCCGCCCGGGCGTTGGCCTCCAGCCGCCGGGCCAGGGCCGGGTCACCCGTCTGCTCGGTGTACGCGCCGAGCAGCACCAGGAACAGCGGCGTCGCGTCCACCGATCCGTAGTACCGCCCGTACGGCACCTGCCCGAAGTGCGCCAGCTCACCGTGGCGCACCTCGTGCACGATCTTGCCGGGCTGGGCCACCGCACCCGCTCCCACCTCGACCGCCTGCGTCGCGGCGAGCGCGGGCAGCGTGGCGGCGGCGAGCTCGGGGCGGTAGGGGAGCGCGAACAGGGAGGTCAGCAGGGCGTCGCGGCCCAGGAGCGTGAGGAACCACGGCACTCCGGCCGCCGGCACCCGCAGCTCCTCGCCGTCGGGGCCCGTCGCCGGGACCTGGAGCACCGCGAGGTCGGACAGCCCGCGCGCACAGGCCGCGGCCAGCTCCGGCCAGCCGGTCGGGAAGGGCACGCCGTCCGCGAACTCGCCTTCCAGGGCGAGGAGTCGTTCATTCGCCGCGGAGGGTGAGGCGGGCACCTCCGGGTCCTTCAGCGCCCCGTGCGGGCGGGCCGCCACGCGCAGCGCAAGCTCCGCCGAGGTGTGTGGTTCGAGGTCCAGGGTCCAGACGAGGCGACGGGCGCCGGTGCCGGTCTCCTCGACCCCGTCCGGCGGCGGCTCGGAGGTGACCGTCGTACAGGACCGCCACTCCCCGCGCTGGTAGCTGAACTCCACCCCGTCATCGAGGACCTGACGCCCTCGTACGGCGCCGATCTTGGCGTATGTACGGTAGTCGGACCGCAGCTCGAACTGGTCCGTGAAGTCGGCGTCCACGGTGAGCGCGATGCGCACGGTCGTGGGCGACGGGCGGTTGCTGGTGACGCGCAGCGCCTCCACGAACGCGCCGTCGGTGACGGCCTGTTCACGGAAGAGCGTGTACGCGGGCGGTTCGTTGCGCCCGCCGCGCGGGACGAGCACACAGCGTGCCGTGTCGCCGTCCGCGACCGGCGTCAGCGCCTCGGGCACCGCGCCGTCGACGGTCAGCTGCCAGCGGCTTAGGTGCCGGGCGTCCCGTACGAATAACCCGTCCGGGGAGCTGCCGCTGCGCACCCCGCTGATGTCCCCGCCGTCGCCCACGGCGGCGAACGTCCCACCGTGCACGAGCAGATGATGCCGGTCCGTCATCCCCGGTCCCCTCCCTTGGCGCCCGTCTCGAATGAACTGTGTGGCGTGTGTGGCGTGTGTGATGCGTGCGATGTGTGTGGCGGCGTGCCCTGTGCCTTGTCGAACGCGCGGTGCCCCGGATGGGACACGACGTGCGTCGACTGATCCGCCCGATCCGCCCGATCCGGCCGATCCGCTTGGTCGGCTCGCGCGGGCTCGTGCAGCAGGTCCAGGGTCAGCGCGGCCGTCCAGCTGAAGCCGAGCGCGCCGCAGGCCTCGCCGGTGTACGGATCCACGTACTCCGCGAACCCGGACGTGTCCGCCGTCTCCAGCAGCGCCGCCCGCAACTCCTCCGCGCGCCCGTGCTCCCCGTGCAGCCGCAGCCCGCGCTCCAGCAGCCAGTTCGTGTTGAACCACGCCGGGCCGCGCCAGTAGCGGTGCGGGTCGAAGGCGTGCCCGGTCAGGTCGTAGCTCGGCGCCAGCCGGGCGACCCCGCCGAGCCCGAAGTGCGGGCCGCCGGCCGTGCGGACCAGGGTGGCGGCGATGTCGCGGGGGAGCGCGGGGAGGATGAGCGGGAGCAGCCCGGCCACGCTGCGCTCGGGGATGAGCGCCCCGGCGCGAGAGCGCTGCTCCGAAACGTGAGCACCGCTCTGGCGGGAGCGCCGCTCCGAACCGAGAGCACCGCTCTCGGCGGAGTGCTGCTCCGGTGCCAGAGCACCGCTCCGAGAGCCCTGCTCCGACCCGTGAGCACCGCTCTCGGAAGAGCGCTGCTCCGAGGCGAGAGCACCGCTCTCAGGAGAGCGCCGCTCCGAACCGAGAGCACCGCTCTCGCCCTCGTCGCGCGCATCCCCGCCGTACGCCTCCCCACCGCGCCCATCCCCGCCATACACATCCCGGCAGAAGAACATCCCCTCCGCCGGGTCCCACAGGCGTTCCACCAGCGCCGCCGTCAACCGTTCCGCGCGGGCGTGCCGCGCCGTCCCCGCCGCGCCCAGCTCCTGCGCGATCGCGGCGAGCGCGTGCTCGGAGGCGATCAGCAGCGCGTTGAACGCCGGGTCCTCGACGGCGAACTCGCCGGCGCCGTCGGCGTACCCGCCGTCCCGGTAGTCCGTCGCGAGTCGCACGTACCGGCCGTAGTCGAGGTCCGTCGGCCGGTCCTCCGCGGACCCGTGGTCGAGGTCGGCGCGGCGGAAGGAGCGCGGCGTGGCCGGGGTGACACGGCTGAGCGGGGCGTCCCAGCACGGGCTGTTGTCCATGCCCTGCTCCCACGGGTGGACCACGGAGGCGAGCCCGCCGCCGCCCAGGTCCCGCCGGTGCAGCAGATAGCGGTGCCAGGCGGCCAGCCGGGGATACATCCGGGAGAGGAAGGAACGCGACCGGGACAGGCCCGGGTCGGCCTGGTGCACCAGCCAGGCGGCGAGCGCGTGCACCGGTGGCTGCACGATGCCCGACGTCTGTACGGTGCGCGGGGCGCCCGCAGCGCGCCCCGCGGTCGAGGAGCGCCAGAAGTCGGGGCTCGGGAAGTAGGCGTCGAGCGGGACGGAGGGGTTGAACACGATGTGCGGGATCCGGCCGTCACCCCACTGGGCGCCGAGCAGCGTCTCCAGTTCCGTCTGTGCCCTCAAGGGGGACAGGTGGCGCAGGCCGATCGCGATGAAAGCGGAGTCCCAGGACCACTGGTGCGGATACAGGCCGTGCGAGGGAACCGTGGACGTTCCCGTCCAGTTGCCTTCGAGTACCCGGGCGGCCCTGAGGTGCAGCGACCCGGCGGGCCGGTCGGGATCGTATACGTACGCGCCGGAGTGGGTGATCTCGTGCGAACCGGGCGGAGCGGGGGAACCCGAGGTGCGCGCGGGGGTGGTGGTCCCCGTGCGGTGGATGGTGAGTTGGGTTGTGCTGTCCACTCAGGTCTCCCCGAAGACGTCCGGCCGATCGGTTCGGCACTAGCTACCGTAGGGTTACGTCTATTTAACACGCAAAACTCAATATGTAATGCAGAGTTGGTGAACGCAAGGGGTTGGGCATGACAGGCATGGCGGGGACGGCGGGAAGGGCGGCGAAGGCCATGAGGGCCGGGCATCAGGCAAGCGCCGGGGAACTGCTCGAACTGGTGCGCAGCGGGCGTGCCACGACGCGCGGCGCGCTGCAGCAGGCCACCGGTCTGTCGCGGGCCACGGTCGGCCAGCGCCTCGACCGGCTCTTCCGCGCGGGCTGGCTGCGCGAGGGCGCGGGCGGCCCGGTGGACTCCCCCCAGGGCGGCCGGCCCTCGATCACCCTCGAGTTCGACGACGAACACGCCGTAGTCCTGGCCGCCGACCTCGACACCCGGCACGGCCGGGCCGCCGTCGTCTCGCTGAGCGGCGAGATCCAGGCCGAGCACCACGGAAGCCTGCGCATCGAGGACGGCCCGGACGCCGTACTGGGCGAACTCGGCCGCTGGTTCGCCGAGCTGCTGGAGAAGGCCGGGCAGCGCGCGGACGCGGTGTGCGGGATCGGGATCGCGGTGCCGGGCCCGGTGGACACCGACACCGGCAAGGTGGTGCAGCCGCCGATCATGCCCGGCTGGGACGGCTACGACATACGCGGGCGTCTGGGACGTGCCTTCGCCGAGCACGCCGGCATCAACAGCGCCGCTGGCGCGGGTGGCGCCACGGGCGCCGGGGTCACCAGGAGCGGCGCCCGTATCCCCGTACTCGTCGACAACGACGCCAACCTCATGGCGTACGGGGAACAGCGCACCGGTTATCCGGACTGTTCGGCGTTCGCCCTGGTCAAGGTCTCCACCGGTATCGGCGCGGGGATGGTCGTCGGCGGCTCCATCTACCGGGGCGTCGACGGGGGTGCCGGGGACATCGGGCACATCCGGGTGGGCGCGGACGCGCTGTGCCGGTGCGGTTCGTACGGCTGTCTGGCCGCTGTCGCGAGTGGTGGCGCGGTGGCGCGCAGACTCGCCGAGTCCGGCGTCCCTGCCACCTCCGGATCGGATGTGCGCGACCTGCTGACGGCCGGGCACCCGGAGGCGATGGCGCTCGCGCGGGAGGCGGGGCGTCAGGTCGGGGACGTACTCGCGACCGTGGTGACCCTGCTGAATCCCGGGGTGCTGATGATCGCCGGGGATCTGGCCGGAACCCCGTTCCTCACGGGTGTGCGCGAGTTGCTGTACCAGCGGGCACTGCCGCGTTCGACCGCTCATCTGGACGTGGTGACCTCGCGGCTCGGGGAGCGGGCGGGGCTGGTGGGGGCCGGCGCGCTGGTCGTGGAGTACCTGTACGCGCCGGAGCGGGTGGAGGAACGGCTGGCGGCGCTGGGTGTGTGAGGCCCGTGTGACGCACCATGGGTGGCGGGTCGTTCGGCGGGGCATGTGACGTCCGTGTGTCGCGTCCGCGACGCGTCCACATCGTGGTCCGCATGATGAAATTCAGGCCGTCTTTACTGCGTGATTCTCGCCACCCTTGATAGGGGTACCGCTCAGATGAGCGGATCTTGGGCGACTGCACTTCCCTAAGGGGTGGCACTCAGTGCCACCCCTTGATCGTTCATCGATTAAACTCAGACGTGTCAGCGACCGCTCATCTGAGCGTATACTTCGTCCTGGGAGCGTGGATTCGTTCAAGAAGTGAAAACATCCGACGGTGACCGCTTGCCAAGGCTTGACTTTCAATCGGGTGGCGGACGGGTGGTTACAGGCGCATGACGTGCAAGTAGACGTACCCAGGCGCCTTCGATCTGGGTATGTTCCTCGCCGTCAGGGCAGCCACCGCGACGTCGAGGAGTCGAGACTCGTGTCGGAAAACAAAGATCCCCATGTAGCCGAGAGCGGCGACAGCGGCGTTGAGGGTACGAAGTTCGTTTACGACTTCACCGAAGGCAACAGGGACCTCAAGGACCTCCTCGGCGGCAAGGGTGCGAACCTCGCCGAGATGACCAACCTGGGCCTTCCCGTCCCTCCGGGCTTCACCATCACCACCGAGGCGTGCAAGACCTACCTCGGCAGTGGCGAGGAGCCGGCGGCACTGCGTGACGAGGTGAGCGCGCACCTCGAGGCCCTCGAGGCGACGATGGGCAAGAAGCTCGGCCAGGCCGACAACCCCCTCCTCGTATCCGTCCGTTCCGGGGCGAAGTTCTCCATGCCGGGCATGATGGACACCGTGCTGAACATCGGCCTCTCCGACAAGTCGGTCCAGGGCCTCGCCAAGCAGGCCGGCGACGACCGCTTCGCGTGGGACTCCTACCGCCGTCTCATCCAGATGTTCGGCAAGACGGTCCTCGGCGTCGACGGCGAGCTCTTCGAGGACGCGCTGGACGCGGCGAAGACGGCCAAGAAGGTCACGGTCGACACGGAGCTGGAGGCCGCGGACCTCAAGAAGCTGGTCACCAAGTTCAAGAGGATCGTCAAGACCGAGGCCGGCCGGGACTTCCCGCAGGACCCGCGCGAGCAGATGGACCTCGCGATCCACGCGGTCTTCGACTCCTGGAACACCGACCGCGCCAAGCTCTACCGCCGCCAGGAGCGCATCCCGCACGACCTGGGCACCGCGGTCAACGTCTGTTCGATGGTCTTCGGCAACCTCGGCCCCGACTCGGGCACGGGTGTGGCGTTCACGCGCGACCCCGCGTCCGGCCACCAGGGCGTGTACGGCGACTACCTCCAGAACGCCCAGGGCGAGGACGTGGTCGCGGGCATCCGCAACACGGTCCCGCTCGCCGAGCTGGAGTCGATCGACAAGAAGTCGTACGACCAGCTGATGCAGATCATGGAGACCCTGGAGAACCACTACAAGGATCTCTGCGACATCGAGTTCACCATCGAGCGCGGCCAGCTGTGGATGCTCCAGACCCGCGTCGGCAAGCGCACGGCGGGTGCGGCCTTCCGTATCGCCACGCAGCTGGTGGACCAGGGCCTGATCGACGAGGCGGAGGCCCTCCAGCGGGTGACGGGCGCGCAGCTCGCGCAGCTGATGTTCCCGCGCTTCGACGACCAGGCGAAGGTCGACCAGATCGGCCGGGGCATCGCGGCGTCGCCGGGCGCGGCGGTCGGCAAGGCGGTCTTCGACTCGTACACCGCGATCAAGTGGTCGCGTTCGGGCGAGAAGGTCATCCTGATCCGCCGGGAGACCAACCCCGACGACCTGGACGGCATGATCGCGGCCGAGGGCATCCTGACCTCGCGTGGCGGCAAGACCTCGCACGCCGCCGTCGTGGCGCGCGGCATGGGCAAGACGTGCGTGTGCGGCGCCGAGGAGCTCGAGGTCGACACCAAGCGGCGCCGTATGACGGCCCCGGGCGGAGTGGTCATCGAGGAGGGTGACGTCGTCTCGATCGACGGCTCGACGGGCAAGGTCTACCTGGGCGAGGTCCCGGTCGTGCCCTCCCCGGTCGTCGAGTACTTCGAGGGCCGGATGCACGCGGGCGCCGACGACGCGGACGAGCTCGTCGCGGCCGTCCACCGGATCATGGCGTACGCGGACCGGGTCCGCCGCCTGCGTGTGCGCGCCAACGCGGACAACGCGGAGGACGCCCTCCGTGCCCGCCGCTTCGGCGCGCAGGGCATCGGCCTGTGCCGCACCGAGCACATGTTCCTCGGTGACCGGCGTGAACTGGTCGAGCGCCTGATCCTGGCCGACACGGAGGAGGAGCGCGAGGACTCCCTCAAGGAGCTCCTGCCCCTCCAGAAGCGGGACTTCGTCGAACTCTTCGAGGCGATGGACGGCCTCCCGGTGACGATCCGTCTCCTGGACCCGCCGCTGCACGAGTTCCTGCCGGACGTGACCGAACTGTCCGTACGGGTGGCACTGGCCGAGTCGCGCGGCGACGCCAACGAGAACGACCTGCGCCTGCTCCAGGCCGTGCACCGGCTGCACGAGCAGAACCCGATGCTGGGCCTGCGCGGCGTACGTCTCGGCCTGGTCATCCCCGGCCTGTTCACCATGCAGGTGCGGGCGATCGCGGAGGCGGCGGCCGAGCGCAAGAACGCCAAGGGCGACCCGCGGGCCGAGATCATGATCCCCCTCGTCGGTACGGTCCAGGAGCTGGAGATCGTCCGCGAGGAGGCCGACCAGGTCATCGCGGAGGTGCAGGCGGCCGCCGGCACGAACCTCAGGCTCGCCATCGGCACGATGATCGAACTCCCGCGGGCCGCGCTGACCGCCGGTCAGATCGCCGAGGCCGCCGAGTTCTTCTCCTTCGGTACGAACGACCTCACGCAGACCGTCTGGGGCTTCTCCCGGGACGACGTGGAGGCGAGCTTCTTCACCGCGTACCTGGAGAAGGGGATCTTCGGTGTCTCCCCCTTCGAGACCATCGACAAGGACGGCGTGGGTTCCCTGGTGAAGTCGGCCGTGCAGGCCGGCCGCGCCACCCGCCCCGACCTGAAGCTCGGCGTCTGCGGCGAACACGGCGGCGACCCCGAGTCGGTCCACTTCTTCCACGAGGTGGGACTGGACTACGTGTCCTGCTCCCCCTTCCGGATCCCGGTGGCACGCCTGGAGGCGGGCCGCGCGGCGTCGACGGCGAAGGGCAGCGACCACCGCTAGCCTGCCGGAACTCCGGAGCCGCCGACGGTCGACCCCGACCCTCACCGACGGCCGACGGCTCCGGCGTACGAAAGAAACGGGGCGGCACCTTGTGCGGAGGTGCCGCCCCGTCGTGCATGGTCTGGGGGGACTGTCAACCTACGCCGCTGACCAGGCAAGTTGGCGTTTGCCGGCGTTGGTTGCCGTTGACCCCGCGCGAAGCTGTCGGACAAGCGCATCCGCGAGCGGCACGCCCGGCTCGCGGCCCCGGATGGCGACGGGTCAGGGCCGATGGCAGCCTGGATGACGACACCGTTCGTGTTCGCAGGAGGTGGAGTATCCGTGCAAAGCCACATGTCGCGCACCGGAAAACTGCTGACCACTGCCGCGGCTGCCGCCCTGTCGGCCACGCTCTTCCCTGTCGTGGCGGCTCCGCCCGCGGCGGCCGTGACCTGCGACGCGGCCGCCGCGAACCGGGCCCCGACAGCCGGGACGATCACCCAGGCGAGGGCTGCCGTGATGTGCCTGATCAACGCGCAGCGCACACAGCGCGGGCTGCCTTCCCTCACCATTAGCCAGGCCCTGACGAACGCGTCCCAGCAGCATGGTGTCGCGGCCGTCCAGCTGAAGTGGTGGGGACCGGGCAAGGACCCGCACCGCAACCCCCGAACCGGTTCGACACCGCAGAGCCGCATCCAGGCGGCCGGATACTGTCCCAACCCCCGCTCGTGGGAGTTCAACGAGATCACGTACACCGGGTGGGGCGGATCGGGAACTCCGCAGGCCGCCGTCAACTGGTGGATGAAGAGCCCCGCCCACCGCGCCGTCATCCTCAAGCCGTCGCTGCGCGAGATAGGGCCGTGGGCCCAACCCGGCTCGGCGGACCGGGCCGGGGCCTCGTCGCCCAGCGCCGGCACCTACGTCGTGACGTTCGGACGCTGCCAGCGGTGACTCCGTACGGGACCGCACTCAACTAGCCCTCGCCGCGCCCGGCGTGGGCGGGCCGCCGCACCGGGGCGAGACCGAGGCCCGTACCGCCCTGGGTGCGTCGGGGCACGCCAGCACCAGTCGAAGGCCCGCCGACGCCGCTCCTCACCCAGACCGGGGCCCTCGTCCACGGCATGAAGTTCGGCCCAGACCGGCCCGGCCCTTCGACCGCCTTCGTCGGCCGGTCGGTCGGCAGGCCCAGGATCCGCCTCGGCCTCACCGGCATGACCGCGGAGGGATGGGCCCCCGCCGAGGCGCCGTCGACTCCGATGCCGGGCCCCACCGCCGATCCTTGACGCCGCCGACCAGCTCAGCGCCCGCTCGTGCTTCTCGTGCTTCTGGATCACCTGATGGGATGGCGATTCGTAGGCCAAAGGATTCAGCGCGTTACTGATCCATTACCTTCTGTAACTCCTGAGGGCCGGTGGGGTCGTTGGGAGGCAGAGAGGTGAGAGATGAAGAAGTCATGGGCCGGTGTAGTGGCGGCAGGCGTCTTTTTGACCGGGGCGGGCACCGCAGCCGCGGCAGCCTGGCATGAGCTCCCTGAGATGACGGTGCAGGGCGTGTACTTCTACGAGGGGCGCTACAAGTTCAACCCTCCGGGGCAAAATCACGGTGCTTTCGAGTGGGCCGGATACCTCCACGACGCCGTGGCGCGGGATGGCCACAACGTCTACATGCAGGTCCGTGTCGAGGGACATGGTGCGGTCAGGTACTACGGCAAGCAGGGGCGCACGGTGTCGCTGCACAAGTCCAACTGGGACGGGGCCCAGCAGTACACGGACGATGCCTACATCCGTGCCTGCGTCGACCGGGGAGCTGCGCAGTCGGACCTCTGTACCGCTGAACTGCACTACAAGAAGAACTGAGCGGTCTCAACCAGTGCCCAGGGCCCGGGCGCAGGCCCGGGCCCGCTTCCGATCGGGAGTCCAGATCAAAACGTCAGAAATCCTATTTGGTAAGGGAATCGACCTCCATTACGGCTCATCACAAGCCGTCAGAGGGGCTTCCATCGCCCTCCGCCGAGGCGAGGTCACGGCGATTACGGGGCAGAGCGGTTCGGGAAAGTCGTCCTTGCTGTACTGCCTCGCCGGGGTTCTGCCTGTCGCCAATGGTGAAGTCCGCTTTGAAGGGCGTCTGTTGGGAGAACTCGACGATGAAGAACTCAGCGCCTTGAGGAGAGACCGTTTCGGTTTCGTCTTCCAATACGGCGAGCTTCTGCCCGAGCTCACCGTGGAGGAGAACACTGCTCTGCCGCTGAGGCTGGCTGGGCAGCGCAAGGCTCCCGCGCTCGCCGCTGCAGGCGAGGTACTGGGGCGGTTGGGCCTCGCGGATCTGAGGGACCGGCGCCCCTCGCAGGTGTCCGGGGGGCAGAGCCAGCGCGTTGCTGTCGCTCGGGCTCTCGTGCACCGGCCCGCAGTGGTCTTCGCCGACGAGCCGACCGGCTCGCTCGACAGTGAAAACGCGGCCACTGTGCTCAAGGAGTTCCTCGAGCTGGCCCGTTCGCAGGGCACGGCTGTCCTACTCGTCACGCACGATTCGGCAGTCGCGGCTCAAGCGGACAACCGCTACACGATGTCCGACGGCGTTCTCACCGCGCGAGAGCAGGGTGAGTCATGAGGGAACTCCTCCTGGGGCTGAGGCTGCTGTTCGGAAGCGGACGCGGTAATCGTGTGCGGTTCTTCCTTATGACACTCGGCAGCTCGCTCGGCGTTTGCTGTCTGGCCATCGTGTTGGCGATTCCCGGGATTCTGGAGGCGCAGGACGGGCGCATCACCGGCAGACAAGCCGTTACGCCACGGGATCAATCAGGTCTGGCCGTCTTCGACGGCTACCCCCTGACTCTCGACCGCACAGATCCCTACGGCTCAACACCCCTCACCCGCGTCTTCACAGCGCGTGGTACCAGGTCTGTCGAGCCGCCCCCGGGACTCCCCTCGTTCCCCCGGGTCGGTGAAGTGTTCGTCTCGCCACAGCTGCACGAACTGCGCCGGCGCAACCCGGCGTTGGCCCAGCTGGTCCCTGGCGAGGAAGTCGGGCTGATCGGTGCCGAGGGACTGGCCCGCCCCGATGAACTCGTCGCGTACGTAGGCGTGAGCCGTGCCGAACTCTCCGGCGGCAGCCCTGTGGAGCGGTTCGGCGAGCGCTACGGACCACCCCCTACGTTGGATCCGACGACCCTCGGCATCCTGCGGTTCACACTGTCGGCGGTCGTGCTGCTCCCGCTCGCCGTCTTCCTCTCGGTCTGCGCCCGCCTCTCCGCGGCCGACCGGGCACGCAGGCTGGCCGCGCTGCGCCTGCTGGGGCTGAGCAAGAAGGGGACTCAGCGGGTGAACGCCGCCGAGACCGTCGCCGCCGCCGGGCTGGGCGCGATCCTCGGACTCGGCGAGTACTGGGCCGTGAACCAACTCGCCTCACGAGTCGGTCTGCCGGGGTTCACGTGGTACCCGGCTGATGGCGCGCTGACCTTCCAGACCCTCGTGGTGTGTCTCGTCGGATGCCCGGCGCTCGCCTGGTACGTGGGTCGCGCCAGTGCGGGGAAGGCCGCTGCCAACCCCCTGGCCGTCCGCCGCGGCGCGGTGGAGAAGCCGCCCTCGAAATGGGTCTTCCTGCCGCTGATCGCAGGTCTGGGAGTCATCACGGGCTACTGCGTGGCGGGCGCGGCCGGCCATGCTCCCACAAGCACCGCCGTGTCCTCCTTGCTCATGCCGCTGGCCATCATCCTGGCCGGTGTCGGGCTCGCGCTCTCGCTTCCGTCGCTGTCCCGATTCCTCGCGCAACGGATGGCGCGCTCCACCCGGTCGCTCTCCCTCGGGCTCGCGATGCGGCGCAACGAGGCCGAGCCGGGCGGTGCGATCCGGGTGGCCACCGGGCTCGTACTGCTGGTCTTCGCGGCGTCCCTCGCGCAGGGGGTCGTCATTGAACTGAACGGGGTCGCCAAGAGCGTCCTGGCCGTCCAGACGTACGAGATCTCGTACGGAGAGCTCAGCGGGCCCCAGCGACGGGCCGTCGAGGCGGTGCCGGGGCTCCGCGCGCATGTCGTCACCATGAGGTCGGACTCCGCCGACGCGGGAGCGGCTCCCAGCCCTGAGGCCGTGGTGGCGACGTGCGGTCAACTGCGCGAGGCGGTGCCATGGGTCAAGGGGTGCGTGGACGGGCGGCCCATGAGGCTGTGGGATGCCACGCAACCCGAGGAGAGTGCCAAGGCGGGCGGCAGTGTCGTCTTCAGGCTGAAGGTGGGACAGCACGCTCGTGACCTGAAGCTCACTGTGCCGCAGCAGACCATCCGGTATCGCGACCATGAGGGCATCCACGTCCTGCCGAGCGGAGCGATCCTGGTCCCCCCGGCCGCGCTGCCCCCGAGCGCACGCCCGGAGAGCGCCACCCTCACACTCGTCAGTGGTCCGTCCGAGAAGACCGTCCGCACCGTCCTCGACGGCATCGGCGGCATCGCCCCCATGGCTGGTGTCACCACTCCGGGACTGATCGTCGACTCCTTCCAGCGGGTCACCATCGTCAGGACCCTCCTGGCCGTAGGCATGATCCTAGGTCTGATCATCGGTGTGGCCGCCTACCTCGTCGCTGCCACCGACCGGGCCGTCGAGCGGCGGCCGCAGGTTACTGCGTTGGCTCTGCTGGGGGCGCGGGCGCGGACGTTGCGGGCTGTGCAGGTGGTGCAGGTGGTGTTGCCGTTGGCTGTGGGGTTGGTGTTGGCCGTGGTGGTGGGGAAGATGGCCGAGTCGAGTTATCTCGTCACCGGGGGTGGGGCTGTCTTCTGGGACGGGGGTGGGGTTCCGTTGCTGCTCGCGTGTGCTCTCGGGGTGCTGGTCGTCGCCGCCGTGGGGGCGTTGCCGCTTGTGGGGCGGAGGATCGATCCCGAGTTGATCCGGCGAGACTGAGCGTACGGTGAGTGACGAGCAGTGGTGGAGAGGGGTTCGGGCATGGCCGGGTGGAATGTGAGTGACATCCCTGATCAGCGTGGCCGTACGGCCGTCGTCACCGGGGCCAACAGCGGGATCGGGTTCGTCACGGCACGTGAGCTGGCGCGGCGCGGGGCGCGGGTCGTGCTCGCCTGTCGGAGCGAGGCGCGGGGGAGTGAGGCGGGGGACCGGATCACCTCCGAAGTGCCCGGCGCGGACGTGGAGTTCGTACGGCTGGACCTCGGCGACCTCGACTCCGTGGCGGAGTTCGCGGCGATGTTCGACCTCGTGTACGGCGAGCGGCTCGACGTGCTGGTCAACAACGCCGGGGTCATGGCCCTGCCGTTCGCGCGTACCTCCGACGGGTTCGAGACTCAGTTCGGGGTCAATCACCTGGGGCACTTCGCGCTCACCGGGCTGCTGCTCCCCGCGCTGCTCGCCACCCCGGGCGCCCGCGTCGTGACCGTGTCGAGCATGTTCCACGTGCTCGCCAATGTCGACATCCGTGACCTCGACAGCAAGCGCGGCGGGTATCGGCGCTGGGTCGCCTACGGGCGGTCCAAGAGCGCCAATCTGCTGTTCACCCACGAGCTGGCGCGGCGGCTGGCCGGTGTCGGGTCCGACGTCGTCGCTGCCGCCGCGCACCCCGGGTACGCCTCCACCAACCTCCAGACCGCCGGGCCGAAGCTCGCGGGGCGCAAGGGCGCCGAGCGGTTCATGGAGATCGGGAACCGGCTCCTCGCGCAGAGCCCGGACGCCGGGGCCCTGCCCACGCTGTACGCCGCCACCGCGCCCGGTGTGCGGCCCGACTCCTTCACCGGACCCTCGTTCGCGATGTGGCGCGGCGCGCCCGCGAGCTCCTGGCGGGCCGGGTGGACGCGCAACGACGCCGTCGGCGAGCGCCTCTGGAGCGCCTCCGAGCAGCTCACCGGCGTGACCTACGACGCTCTGAAGTGACCTGACTTCCCGGTCCGCGTCAGAGGACGCCTCCGCTGTCCACCACCAGGTCCGTGCCCACGACCGACGCCGCGTCGTCCGACGCCAGGTAGAGGACGGCCGCCGCCACCTCCTCGGTCTTCGACACGCGGCCCAGCGGCAGTTCGTGACGTGCCCGTTCCACCCGCTCGGCCTCCGACTCGCCCGGCCGCAGTGACATCGTGGTGGCGGAGGCACCGGGGCTGACGACGTTGATCCTGACCCCGTCGGCGATGTGGTCGAGGGCCGCGGCGCGGGACAGCGCGGTGACGGCGGCCTTGGCGGCGGCGTAGGCGGCGACGCCCGGGCGGCGGGTGTGCAGGCCGATGGTGGAGGCGAGGTTGACGATCGCGCCGCCGGACGGCTGCGTCCGCATCTGCCGGATCTCCGCCTGAAGGGCGAGGAACACGCCGGTGACGTTGATGTCCAGTTCGGCGTGCCAGTCGGCCTCCGGGAGGTCGGCCAGCGGCGTTCCGCCGTGGAAGACGGCCGCGTTGTTCACCGCCACGTCCAGGGAGCCGAAACGGTCGACGGCCGCCTCGACGAGGGCGTGCACCTCGTCCGAGCGTGACACGTCCGTGGTCACTGCCAGTGCCTTTCCGCCCCGGGCCTCGATCAGTGCGACCGTCTCGTCGAGCGATGCGGCGGTGCGGCCGGCGACGACCACCTGCGCGCCCTCCGCGGCGAACGCCAGGGCGGTGGTCCGGCCTATGCCGGATCCGGCGCCCGTGACGAGGGCCGTCCTTCCCGAGAAGCGTGTGGTCATTCCGGATCCCCCTATTTGACCGATCGGTTCAGTATGAAGACGTGCGCGAGCCCTGGGACGTGGTCTTCAGTCGAGCAGCGTCAGCGCCTGTTCCGCCGCGTCCCGGACCCGGGCCGGGTCCGCGGACGCCTTGCCCACCACCCGCAGGCCCTGCATCAGGACCAGCAGCATGCGGGCGAGGGCGAGCGGGTTGCGGTCGGCGGGCAGTTCGCCCTGGGCCTGCGCGCGGACCAGGGCCGAGTGCAACAGGGTCTCGAGGTGGTCCCAGTTGTGCTCGACGCGGCGGGCCGCGGCCGTGTCGTGGGGTGCCAGTTCGGCGGCCGTGTTGGTGACGAAGCAGCCGCTCAGGCGCCTTCCCTCGGTCGTCGCCTCGGTCGCGAAGCGGCGTACCACCGCTCGTACGGCGGGCAGTGCGGGACCCGGCTGGGAGAGCTCCCGCAGGAGCTGCGGATTGCGTGCCTGCTGGTAGCGGTCCAGCGCCTTCAGATACAGCTCGTGCTTGTTGCCGAAGGTCGCGTAGATGCTGGCGCGGCCGACGCCGAGGTGCTCGACGAGGTCCGTCATGGATGTCGCCTCGTAGCCGCGCCGCCAGAACAGCTCCAGGGCCGACCGCAGCGCGGCGTCCGGGTCGAATTCCTTGGTCCTGGCCATGGGGGCGACCGTAGGGCAATCGAGAATGATCGGTCAAGTAAGACCGGGGTGACCGGCGGGCGCGAGGAGGTCCCGGTCACCCCGGCCGTCAGGAGATCCGGACCTCGTACGTCGTCACCCGTACCGTCTCGTCGTCCAGGCACCGGCCCGACTCCAGGTCGAACCGCTGCTTCAGCAGGGGCGAGGCCACGAACGGGCGGCCCTGGTGGGAGCCGATCAGGCCGCGGGAGAGGACCGCCGCGCCGCTGAACGGATCGCGGTTGTCGATGGCGTACATCCGGCCCGTGCGGTCGAGGAAGACGGCCGCCTGGCCGCCGTCCGGGAGCAGGGCGGCGACTCCGCGGCCCGGCGTCAGCGCGGACAGCTCGCAGAGGGCCAACCAGGAGTCCGCCAGGTGGAGTTGGACCGTGAGGGCGGTCGTTTCGGGTGCCAGGGTCATCGCTGGGCGCTTCCTTCCAGGGCTTGCGAGGGGCGGCGGCCGATGCTCAGCAGCGGCAGGTCCGGCTTGATCTGGTCGCGCTCGGGGACGAACCCGACGACCGGGTCGGGGGTGTCCGGGGCGTTCACGAAGGACACGAACCGGGCCAGCTTCTCGGGGTCGTTGATGGTCTCGGCCCACTCGTCGCGGTAGGCGGCGACATGCGCGGCCATCAGCGACTCCAGTTCCTCGCAGATACCGAGCGAGTCCTCCACGACCACCTCGCGTACGTGGTCCAGGCCGCCGGGAATCCGCTCCAGCCAGGTCGACGTGCGCTCCAGGCGGTCCGCGGTGCGGATGTAGAACATCAGGAACCGGTCGATCAGGCGGACGAGTTCGGCGTCGGAGAGGTCCTGGGCGAGCAGGTCCGCGTGGCGCGGGGTGGCGCCGCCGTTGCCGCCGACGTACAGGTTCCAGCCGTTGGCGGTGGCGATCACGCCGAAGTCCTTGGACTGGGCCTCGGCGCACTCGCGGGCGCACCCGGAGACCGCCGACTTGAGCTTGTGCGGGGAGCGCAGCCCCCGGTAGCGCAGCTCCAGGTCGATCGCCATGCGGACGGAGTCCTGGACGCCGTAGCGGCACCAGGTCCGGCCGACGCAGGATTTGACCGTGCGCAGGGACTTTCCGTAGGCGTGGCCCGACTCGAAGCCCGCGTCCACCAGCCTCGCCCAGATGAGGGGGAGTTGCTCGACCCGCGCGCCGAACAGGTCGATGCGCTGGCCGCCCGTGATCTTCGTGTAGAGGCCGAAGTCCCGGGCCACCTCGCCGATCACGATCAGCTTCTCCGGGGTGATCTCACCGCCGGGGATGCGCGGCACGATCGAATACGAGCCGTTCTTCTGGAGGTTGGCGAGGAAGTGGTCGTTGGTGTCCTGGAGGGCCGCCTGCTCGCCGTCCAGGACATAGCCGCTGGCGCCGATGGTCGGGGCGAGGGAGGCGATGATCGAGGCGACGGCCGGCTTGCAGACCTCGCAGCCCTCGCCACCCCGGGCGCCCTCACGGCCGTAGCGGTCCAGCAGGACCTGGAAGGAGGGGATGCGCAGCGCGAGGACGATCTCGTACAGCTCCTCGCGGGTCTGGGCGAAGCAGCCGCACAGGCCGTGGTCGACCTCTACGCCGCTAGCCGCCAGCTCCTCGTTGACGAGCTGGCCGAGGACCTTGACGCAACTGCCGCACCCCGTGCCGGCCTTGGTGCACTTCTTGACCTCGGGCACGGTGGTGCAGGAGTGCTCGGTGACCGCGCCGCGGATGGTGCCCTTGGTGACGTTGTGACAGGAGCAGATGACCGCGGAGTCGGGGAGGGCGGAGGGGCCGAGCGCGACCGGGGCGCCCGCGCCCGCCGGGAGCACCAGCTGCTCGGGGGCGATCGGCGGCACGGAGCCGGTGAAGGCCCGCAGGGTGCCGTACGCCTCCGCGTCGCCGACCAGGATGCCGCCGAGCAGTTCGCCGCCGCGGCCGATGACCAGCTTCTTGTACGTGCCCGAGCGTGAGTCGGAGTAGACGACGTCGAGGCAGTCGGAGGTGGCGCCGTGCGCGTCACCGAAGGACGCGACGTCGACGCCGAGCAGCTTCAGCTTCGTGGACAGGTCGGCGCCCGTGAAGCTGGCCTCGTCCGCGGCGATCGTCGCGGCGGCCGTCTCGGCCATCTCGTAGCCGGGCGCGACCAGGCCGTACACCCGGCCGTCCGAGGCGAGGGCGCACTCGCCGATCGCGAACACGTGCGGGTCCGAGGTGCGGCACTGGTCGTCGACCGTGATGCCGCCGCGCTCGCCGACCGTCAGCCCGGTGGCGCGGGCGAGCTGGTCGCGCGGGCGGACGCCGGCCGAGAACACCACGAGATCCGTGGGGAGTTCGGAGCCGTCGGAGAGCTTCATCCCGGTCACGGCGCCGTCGTCGCCGGTGACGATCTCCTGGGTGCCCGTGCCCGTGTGCACGGTCAGGCCCATGTCCTCGATGGTGCGCAGCAGCGCCGCGCCGCCGCCCTCGTCGACCTGCACGGGCATCAGGCGCGGCGCGAACTCCACGATGTGCGTGGTCAGTCCGAGCCCCTTCAGCGCGCCCGCGGCTTCGAGCCCGAGCAGGCCGCCGCCGACCACCGCGCCGGTCGTCGCCCGCGCCTTCGCGTACTCCTCGATGGCGAGCAGGTCCTCGATGGTGCGGTACACGAAGCAGCCCTCGGCGTCCTTGCCGGGTACCGGCGGGACGAAGGGGTACGAGCCGGTGGCGAGGACCAGGGTGTCGTACGTGATGACCAGACCCGAGCGCGCCGTGACCTGCCTGGCCTCCCGGTCGATCGTCTCGGCCGGGTCGCCGAGGTGCAGTTCGATGCCGTGCGTGGTGATGAACTCGGCGTCGGTGAGGGAGAGTTCCTCCGGAGTGCGGCCCGAGAAGTACGAGGTGAGCTGGACGCGGTCGTACGCCGGGCGCGGCTCCTCGCACAGCACGACCACCCGGTGCGTGGCGGTCAGGCCGCGTTCGGCGAGCGCTTCCAGGAAGCGCTGGCCGACCATGCCATGGCCGACGAGCACGATGGTGTGCGCGCTGCCGTCGGTGGCGTTCGCCGCCGTCGTCATCGTCGTGTCCGTGGACATTCAGGAGCCTCCGTCGTTGGTGAGCAGGTGGAGCAGCGGGGCGCTGTCCGCGGGGGAGCGGTGCGGTTCCCTCCCGGGCCGAGGGTGAGGGCCGGCCGGGTCAGGGAGCGGGCGCATTCGAGGTCATGCACCGCAGCCTGCGACGCCGGTGTTACCCGGTCGCATCACGGCTGTTTCCCGGGAGGAACGCTGCCCTCAGCGGGAGCGGCACCCGGTTGTGAGGGTTCGGTGGGGTCAACCGAACCCCCGGTCCTCGTGCGGGCACGATCGATCGCGGCGCCCCGGCACGGAAACCTTGAGACATCGGGATCCACCCGCTGACGAACAGCGGGCTCCACCGGCTCACGAACAGGGGGACAGAAACATGGCCATCTCCGAGAAGCCGGAGCGGAAGCCGCAGCCGAAGCCAGAGCAGAAGCCGCAGCGGAAGCCGGGCCAGAAGCCCCAGCAGAAGCAGAAGCCGCCGCTCCCGCCGCCCCGCGACGACTCCGCCGTACGGACCTGGCTGTTCGTCCGCGAAGCGTTCACCGCGGGCACCTGGCGCCGGGTCGCGTACGCGCTGCTGGCGTTCCCCGTGGGAGTGCTCTGCGTCCCGCTGGCGCTGCTGGGCACTCCGACGGGGCGGTGGCAGCGGGGGCTCGTCCGGCGGTTCCTGGGCCGGGAGCTGTCCGGGTCCTCGCGGGGACTGGCCCACGCCACGGCCGCCGTACCCCTCAATCTCCTGGTGCTGGCCGTCACCGTCTACGGCTGGTCCCTGGTGCCGATGAACCTGGGCTGGCCGCTGCGCGCCGCCGGTTCCGACTACTCCGACGCGTGGGGAGGGCCGACCTTCGCGGGGGCCTGGGCGTTCCACGCGATCGTCGGCGGGTTCGGCTTCCTGTTGGTCATGCCGTGGCTCGGCCGGGCCCTGGCGGCCGTCCAGCTCCGCCTCGCCGCGGCGCTCCTCTCCTAGGTTGACGCCATGCATCCCCTCCGCAACCGTCTCCGCGCACTCGTGGCCTTCCCCTTCGGGCGGAAGGCTCTCGCGGCGCTTCTGTACGGGGTGATCGCCTTCCCGCTCGCCCTGGTCGGGTTCGTCCTCACCTTCGTGGGGCTGTTGGTGGGTGGCGTGCTGTCCGTGACCACGCTGGGACTGTGGCTGGTCGCCGTCACCGTGCGCGCGGCATTGGCGCTCGGCAGCCTCCAACGCTCCCTCGCGCGTGGCCTGTTGGGGCTGGAGATCGAGGAGCCGGAGCGCCGCGAAGGTGCCGGGATCCTGGGCTGGCGGCGGGCGCTGCTCGGTGAACGGAGCGGGTGGCGCGCCGTCGCCTGCGCGCTGGCCACCCCCTTCACCGCCGTCTTCGGGTACACCGCCGTCGTCATCGGCTACGTCTACGGCGTCCTGCTCACCCTCCACCCCCTCCTCAAGCGGTGGAACTACGACACCCGGCGGGCGAGCGACGGCACGACGCACCGGGTGTCGCTGGAGTTCTTCGGATTCCAGGTCGACTCCTGGCCGCGGTGGCTGATCCCGGCGGCCCTCGGGCTGCTGCTCCTCGCCACCGCGTCCTGGCTGCTGCGCCAGGCCCTCGCCCCGCACCGGGCGCTGCTCAGCGCGCTGCTCGGCCCCGACCCCGCCGAGCGCCGCATCCGGACCCTGGAGGAGACCCGCGCCCAGGCCGTGGACGACGCGGCGGCGACCCTGCGCCGTATCGAACGCGACCTGCACGACGGGACGCAGGCCCGGCTCGTCGGCCTCGCGATGCACCTCACGGTGATCAGGGAGCTGATCGGCGCGGGGGCTTCCCCCGACCGGCTCCTCGCCGTCGTCGACACCGCGCGGGGCAACGCGACCCAGGCGATCGCCGATCTGCGCCATCTGGTGAAGGGCATCCACCCTCCCGTACTGGACCAGGGCCTGGACACCGCCCTGGCCACCCTCGCCGCCGACAGCGCCCTGCCCGTCGAGGTCGCCGCCGACATCACGGACCGCCCGAGCCCGGCCGTCGAGTCGATCGCGTACTTCTGCGCCGCCGAACTCCTCGCCAACGCCACCAAACACAGCGGGGCGAGCGGCGCCGCGGTGAGCGTGAGCGCCCGGGACGGACTGCTGCGGCTGAGCGTGCGCGACGACGGACGCGGGGGAGCGGTGATCGGCGCGGGCTCGGGCCTGACCGGGCTGCTGGCCCGCGCCCGGACCGTCGACGGCACACTCACCTGCGAGAGCCCGCCGGGAGGCCCTACGGTGGTCACGGTCGAGCTTCCCTGCTGACCGAGCTTTCCTGCTTACCGAACTGACCTCTTGTCCGAGCCTCCCTACTGACGATCACGGGGATCACATGCGCGTCGTCATCGCCGAGGACTCCGCCCTCCTGCGTGACGGGCTGGTCCAGCTGCTGCGGCTGCGGGACGTGGAGGTCGCGGCGGCCGTCGGGGACGCCGAGACGCTGCTCGCCGCCGTGGCCGAGCACCGTCCGGACGTGGCCGTCGTCGACATCAGGCTGCCGCCCACGCAGACCGACGAGGGTGTGCGGGCGGCCGTACGGCTGCGCGAGGACCACCCCGGCACCGGGGTGCTGATCCTCTCGCAGTACGTGGAGACGACGTACGCCCGGCAACTGCTCGCCGACCCGGCCGGGATCGGCTACCTGCTGAAGGAACGGGTCGTCGACATCGGCGAGTTCGTGGACGCCATGGAACGGGTCGCCGGAGGCGGCACCGCGCTCGACCCCGAGGTCGTCGCGCAGCTCTTCGGCGCGAGCCGGCGTGCCACCGCCCTCGACAGGCTCACACCGCGCGAGCGCGAGGTGCTCGCCCTGATGGCCGAGGGCCGGACGAACCAGTCGATCGCCGGCGCCTTCACCGTCTCGGAACGCGCCGTCGAGAAACACATCGCCAACATCTTCGCCAAGCTCGACCTGCCGCCGTCGGGCACCGGGCACCGACGGGTGCTGGCGGTCCTGCGCTACCTGGGCTCGGTGACCGTCGCATAGGGTCGCGATCATGCCCGACATATCGCTGACCATCGTCGTTGTGCTCTGCCTCGCCTCCCTCGCGGCGGGCTGGATCGACGCCGTGGTGGGCGGCGGCGGGCTGCTGCTGCTCCCCGCGATGCTGCTCGGACTGCCGGGCGGTACACCGGCGGCGTACGCCCTCGGGACGAACAAGGCGGTCGCGATCGTCGGGACGACCGGCGCGGCGGTGACGTACGCGCGCAAGGCGCCGGTGGACGTGCGGCTGGCCGTGCGGATCGGACTCGCGGCGCTGGCAGGCTCCACGGCCGGTGCCTTCGTGGCCGCCGGGCTGAGTACGGACGTGCTGAAGCCCGTGGTGATGGTGGTGCTGCTCGGGGTCGGGACCTTCGTCATGCTGCGACCGGCCTTCGGTACGGCCCCCTCGGCCGAGCCCGTCTCCACGCGGCGCGTGCTGGCCGCGATCGGGCTCGCGGGGCTCGGGATCGGCTTCTACGACGGGCTCATCGGACCCGGCACGGGTACGTTCCTCGTCCTGGCGCTGACCGCGCTGCTCCACTTCGACCTGGTGACCGCCTCCGCCACCGCGAAGATCGTCAACTGCTGCACCAACGCGGGCGCCCTCGCGACCTTCGCCTGGAAGGGCACGGTGTACTGGCAACTGGCCGCGCTGATGGCCGTGTTCAACCTGGTGGGCGGCACGGTGGGGGCGCACACCGCGCTCAAGAAGGGCAGCGGGTTCGTCCGGGTGGTGCTGCTGACGGTGGTGTTCGCGCTGGTGGCGAATCTGGCGTACCAGCAGTGGATCGCGTAGGCGCCGAAGACGGTGGTCAGCGGCTGCCGGTGAGGTGGGCGAAGACGACCACGTTCCCCTGGTACCCGGTGGCCTTCGAGTAGTCGCCGCCGCAGGTGATGACGCGCAGTTCGGGGCGGGACGCGGCGCCGTACACCTTCTCGTCCGGGAAGTCGCGGGCCGCGTACACCTCGACGGCGTCGACGGTGAACAGCGCGGTGCCGCCGTCGCGGCGCGCCACCTCGATGGCGCTGCCCTTCTTGAGGGCGCCGAGGTTGTAGAAGACGGCGGGGCCGTTGGCGTTGTCGACGTGGCCCGCGACGATCGCGGTGCCTCGCTCGCCGGGGGTGGTGCCGGCCTGGTACCAGCCCGCGAGGTTCTTCTCCCCGGCGGGCGGGACGTCGAGGCTGCCCTGGGGGGTGAGGCCCAGGCCCATCAGCGGGGCGTTCACGCCGATGGAGGGGATGCGGATGCGCTCGGGCGGGGAGTGGCGGAGCGCGGGGGCGCCCTGCCGGAGGGCGTCGCCGGTGCCGGCCTGGGCGGCGGAGGGCTGGGGTGGCGGGTGGACCTGGGTGCCGTTGTGGAGCAGCCAGGTCCCTGAGCAGAGGGCGACCACGGTGACGGAAGCTATGGCGGTGTTGCTGACCCGGCGCATGTGAGCCTCCTCTCGGGGTCAGGGGTTGTGCGGTTGTGGTCGTGACGGTCGTGGTCGTGGTCGCAACCGGGGGCGGGGCGGGGGCGGGGTCGTGGTGGGTCCCCTTCCCCCTCCGGGCCGCGAGGGGCGTCGGGCCACGGAGGGGGAGGGGACGGCGGTACCGGCGGACGGACAGCGGAGGGTGTCCGTCAGATCCCGTCGCCTCTCGCCCGGCGATGCAGGAGCCAGGTACCGCCCGCGGCGGCGACGGCCAGGGCCGCCACTCCCGCCGCGGTCTGCACGGGGTCGGAGCCGAGTGCGCCGCCGACCCCCGTGTTCACGTGCCCACGCGGCAGATGGATCTGTTCGCGTGTGGCGGTCAGGTTCACGATCAGGTCGCCGGTGACCTGTCGGCCGTGGGAGCACTTCGCGACGATCTCGTACGTCCCCGGCTGGGCGCTCGGCGGCACCTTGAACTGGCCGATGGCGTCCTGTTCGTGGGCGCTGGCGGCGAGTATGAAGATGCCCGCGCCGACCGCGCTGGCGTCACCCGTGGCGGTGCCGTCCGCGCCGCACGCCGCCGTGTTGACGGTGACGTCGGCCCCCGGGACGACGGTGGAGGGGAACACCTCCAGACTCTCCGTGGACCCGCCGTACGCGGGCGCGGTGGCGAGGCCCACCGCGGCGACGGCGAGCGCGGTACCGGTCAGCAGACGGGCTGTGCGTCGCATGGCTGTGCTCCTCCGAGGGGGCGCGGCCGGCGGCACCCCCAAGTGCCGCTGTGTCGGTCGTGCCCCTGCCCTTTCGAGGTAAGTGGCAGTCGGCCGGGTTCGCTTCCTGACAGCGCGTCACAAATGCGGGGAATGGGTGCCGGACGGGGGTGTCCGCGGGGCCGGAACGATGGTGTTCCAGCAGGTCACCGGCGTACGGCTGGTGTGTCGCGGCAAAGAGCCCGAAGAGCGCGGGGAGGGGGTGCGAACGGGTGACGGGGGCGGATGGGAGGCGCCTTGACCTCAAGAATGGTTGAGGTGACGGCCTGTGCGCTCACGAAGGCAGCCGCGAGGGCCGTATCGGTCCCGTCGTCGCCGACCGCCCGCTGCGGGCACCGCGCCCGACGTCCCGGACCGCACCACCACGCCGACCCGGATGGCCCAGACGCCGC
>LRTP01000736.1 GCA_001550305.1 Streptomyces diastatochromogenes | reverse complement strand
CCCCCTCCCGCCCGGCCGCGCAAATGCTGCGCGGACACCACACCCCGCCCCAGCCACGCACGGCCCCGCCGACACGCGCAAACCGCCGCCAGGGCAACCGCGTCAGCCACACTCAGCCCCTCACCCCGTCCCGGCCGACCGCGGCGCCGAACGGTCCCGGAGGACCCGCGATGGATACCCAGATGGGCCGATAGAGTGATGATCGCTTCACAACACGGTGTGCCGTGTATCGCGTGACGGCGATACACGGCACGCCACCCCGGATTCCGGGCCCACCAACGCCTGGTCTCGGTGAAGCGCCAGGGAACCATGCGCGGCAAGCCCGGCACAATTCTTGCTCAGCGTGAAGGGAGAAAGCTGTTGTGGCCAGCACCCAATGGATCGAAAGCGCCGCCTGCCGGAATAGCGACCCGGACAAGCTGTTTGCCCAAAGTGCCCAGCAGAACCGGGCCAAGGCGGTATGCGGTGGGTGTGCGGTGCGTACCGAGTGCCTGGCCGAAGCCCTCGACAACCGCATCGAGTTCGGGGTGTGGGGCGGCATGACCGAACGCGAACGCAGAGCACTGCTGCGCCGTCACCCGGACGTCACCTCATGGCGAACGGTTCTCGAGCAAGCGCACCAGACGTTCGAACAGTCCCGCGCCAGCTGACCACCAGCAGGCGGCCGCCGCAGAACTGCGGGAATCAGCGCAGCGAGCACTATCCGCTGCTCTGATTCCCCGCCTGGCCTGTCACCGTCGTCCGGCAATCGGGACACATGATCAAGCCGTGGCCGTCGGGGGCCACGAGGGTTCCCCAGTCGTTGCAGCACCGGCACTGGTGGCTACGGTCGATGTCGGATATCTACTTATTCCGTGGGCCCTCTTCGTGTCTGCCCTACCAAAGGCGCGCGCGACGAAAGGACCCGCTGGCCCAGCCCCCTGTGATCGGACCGTCGCCGCGCAGCTCCACGCGCGACTTCGAGCATCAACTCCCCGATCGCGTACGTGCTGGCGAACAGCTCGTGAACGACGTGGCGCAGCGCGCCGGCCGTGGGGTCCGCCGGCGGATCGGCGGGCGGCAGGGGCGCGGCGGTGCGGACGGCCTGGCGGGCCACCGCGCATCGACCACAACTCAGACCCTCTCCACCAATCTCGGCCGGCCTCCGCCCGCACACGGCAGTAGCCTTACTGGCGAAATTCGACAACCGACTGTCACCATGTGATCACGCGCCTCGCTGTTACGCTCCCCCGCCGTCAGCGAGGCGCGCCCGCCACCACCCGCGACCCCTTCGACACCGACCCCGCCAGATTCTCCGCCAGCTGCCGCCACGCACTGCAGTCCATGAACGTCGCTCCCCGTCCCGCCACGCGTTCGTATCACGGTCGAACACCCGCGGAGTCGACGCCACCGTGAACCGCGCCACGGGCACCCCCGCAGACGTGAACCGCAACTCCGGGTCATCCACAAGATTCCCGATCACCGTCAACAGAAGCTCATTACGCATGCCAGGCACCCTCCCACACACCGCCGACACCCCGATCAGCTCACCCAGCCAGCCCATCGGCAACGGGCGCCGGAGCCCCCGCTGCCCGGCCGCGTACGGCCCCGCCGACGCGCGCGAGCACAACGGCCGACGCACCGTCCATATGGATCAGAACAGCACGCGCGCCGACTACATGTTCAGGTTCCTCAACAAGGTATTCGTTGGTGCGTCCGATACGGTGCACGTTTCGGAATCGGTCACCATTGAGGTCATCCGAGGGCCAGGTCCGGAAGTGGGATAGGGCAGGCCCGCCGGAAGTGGCCGAGGGCGAGGACCGGTGAGAGCGGCGCGGAGGCCGGAGGAGACGCGGGGGTACCGGGAGAGCGGCACGGCGGGCCCATGGAGGCCTGCCCCGGCTCACACGATACGGTTCGCGGCCACCAGGCACGTCACTGATCAGGGTGGACGGCCTGGATGCCGGTGCCCTCGTACGTATGGGGAGTCAGGGTGAGGAGGAAGCGCCCCGAAGGATGGGCAGCGGACGGTCGCGCGGCGTGGATGGCATGCACAGAGGCCCAGGAGTGCCCAGCGCGCAGCAGCTCGGTGGCCGCGATCGCCGCGTCCGAGTCGAACACCTCGAGCTCGACGAAACGCAGCCCCTTGATATATCTGAGTAGACCGGGCTGCTCAACGTCGCCGGCGGTCATCGACAGCACCGGCGCATAGAGCGTCCCCAGCCCCGCGGAAGCCTGCACGTAGAAGGCAGCCACCGCATCGCTGAATGCGTCCTTGGGATCGTAAAGAGCCGTGGCGGTCGTATGGTCCAGGACCACCGCGATCCCTGCCACTATGCGGCCGCCTGACCTGAGCCAAGGCGCTCAAGCAAAGCGCGCGCCTTCGCCTCGGCCTCCGGGCTGGGTGCATGGCCGAGAGCGGAAGCGAGTTCCGCCCGGGCGAGCTCTGCGCGCTCAGCGAACTCGGCCTGCGTCGAGGCGCTCTGCGCAAGGTCCTCAACGAAGCTGCGGATGGTCGTACCGTGCTCGGCCGCCAGAACCGAGAGCCGGTCCCGGGTGGCGGAGCTGACTTTGATGCTCGTCTCATCTGCTGCCATGCCCCAAGCCTACCTCGTTCTCTACCGCGAGTAGAGGAACGAGGCGAAAAGGCGGCACCCGGGGCTGCCGCTCCACGTGCATCACCAGCATGAACGAAACCGCCCCCGTGCAGGAGCGGCACATCCCTTGCACACACCCACAACGGAGTAGCCCCTGACCTGCAGTGTCTTGGAGTCTTGGTCACTGCCTCACGGCGTGCACAACCGGCTCTGGGGCGAGGTCCCGCAGCACAGGACGCTCAGGGTCGCTCCAGTCGACGTCGTACTCCACGTTGTCCGCCCAGCTGCGCCAGCCGTGGATCGAGGCATCGAAGAAGGAGTACAGGCTGACAGACTTGATCTTAATGGGGCGCCTCTGAGCATCCCACGCCAGAACGTCAACCACCGGGCAGTCGGCGACGAGGGCAGGCTGGCGATGGTGTAGGTGGAGCTGACCGCGGCCGAGCCGACGGGGGCGGGGCGGGCGCGGCCGAC
>LRTP01000735.1 GCA_001550305.1 Streptomyces diastatochromogenes | reverse complement strand
TGATCTTGGTCGAGAACCCGTCTACCAGGAGCTTCGTCGTTCCGTACAACCCATGCCCACCAACACCCCGACGCCACAGCCAGGTTGGAAAGGGCTCAAGGAATGGCCGTGCCGGGATCGAAAGTGATCCGATGCTCTCTCGGCTGCTGCCTGGCTGGACGGCAACACCGAGGGCGGAAGCACGGGCACAGAGCTGAATCTCCTGTCGGCTCCCGGGGCTGCTGCCTGGGCAAGCAGCCCCGGGGAAGCCTGGGGGAAGCGGCGGTCGCCCCGGGTCGTGGGTGGTCCGTCAACTGCCTGGTACAAGGCGGCCTCCGCCTCAGCGAGGCCATGAAGAGCGAGAACGCCTCTCATCAGCTGGTCTTCTGCAGGGGACTGTTACCGGCGGAGGTGGCTTGGATGCTGTCGAGGAGCTGCCCGAAGGTGATCTTTTCGTCGGTGGGGCTGTAGTCGAGGGCCTTGAGTAGGGCGTTCCATCGTTGCGGCTGGGTGCCGCAGAGGGCGAGCAGGTGGGGGATGGTGAGGTGGGGTTCGTTGCGGGTGAGGATCTCGTCTGCGGGCAGCTGGCGCAGGTGATCGAGGGTGTGGTGGCGGGAGTCGAGGACGGCGTGGTGGACGTCCCGGCGTGACCAGAACCCTTCGGATTCGGGGGCGTCGAGCCAGGACTGCAGGACGGCGGCCGGGTCGGGGTGGCGGTCGAGTTCGTCGTCGGTGAGTAGCTGTAGCACGGCCTCGTTGTCGTCGGCCGGGGCGAGGGCGGTCGCGGCCGTGTGCAGCCAGTCGGGGATGACGTTCTGGTGGCTGAGCCAGGCGAGTTCGAGCGGGTGCAGCGCGGGGAGGGTGTCGGTGACTGCGGTGCGCAGGGTGTGCGGGTTGCCGGCGAGGGAGGTCAGCGCGGCGACCCGCCGGTGCTGGTAGTTGTGCTCGAGGAGGCGGACCGGACTGAGCAGGTCGGTGTCGGTGGTGATGCGGGCCAGGCGGGGGCTGGGCGGGGTGGATACGACGGCGGGCTGTTCCAGCGTGGCCAGCAGGGCGCAGGCCTTGGCCAGATGGGCCGGGTTGATGCTGAGCAGGGCCAGGTCCTCGGCGATGGCGATGGCCCGGTGCTGGCGGTCGTCGTTGCGGGGTGGGGAGAGCAGGCGACCGCGGCGGACGCATTCGGCGGCGGCGGCCTGCAGTTGGGTGGCTGCGATGTCGGTGAGGCGGGGGTTGTAGCGGACCCGGTTGGCGATGTGGTGGAGCCGGTGGCGGGCGGTCACGCTCGGCTTGGGCAGGCCGGCCATCTCCGGCAGACACAGCGCGGGCAGACAGGCCTCCAGCAGGGCGGTGTCGAGCGCCGACTCCGGCTCGGGCTGCTCGGCCGGGCCGTCGTCTGCGTCCTGGGTGAGGTCGGAGCTGCTGGACGCCATCATGCGGTTGCGTCGGGCCTCGACTTCGGCCTGGTCCAGCAGGAGGTGCTGGACGGCTGTGCCGAGGGTGGGGTGTTCGACCAGGTCGTGCCAGCGGTCGGGGCAGGTTGCGAGGATGCGCCAGGGAGCGCCTTCGCCGAATTCGTGGGGCAGGCCCCGGTCGACACGTTGCGCGAACTGCCATTCCTCGTGCTGCGGGTCCTGGAGTAGCCGGGCGAGCGGGGTGAGGGCGTGCTCCAGGACGGCGTCGAAGAGCGCCGGGGGGATGGGAGGGGCTGGTTCGGCGTCCGGCCGGTAGAGGTGGCGGTTGGGGTCCCAGTCGGTGACGACGTCCTCGAGGTCGGTGTCGTGCATGCCGGGCAGCAGGCCGATCGCGGCGTCGATCTGGTCGGGGTGGTGGGCCAGGCCGATGACCAGGCCGGGGGTGGGGCGGTGGGTGCGCAGGATCGTCGGCAGGTCGGCGGCCACGACGGCGCCCTGGTCGGCGAGTTCGGCGAGCTGCTTGTCGTCGGCCTGCTGGAGGAGCCGGCGGCGCAGTCCGGGGCGGGTGACGCGGCTGAGCAGGGCGGGCAGGGCGTCCGCGAGGGCCTTTGTGCGGCGTTCCTCGCCGCGGCCGTCGACGCCGTAGGGGGCGAGGGAGGTCGAGCACAGTGCCTCGATCACCGTGGGCAGTGCCTCGTCCGGTAGGGCGTCGCTCACGGCGAGCTGCTGCCACAGCGGGTACGTCCCGGCGTTCGCCATGTTCGGCCCCTCCCAGATTGCAACCTTGTGTGACCGCCCGGTCACTGCACCGCCTGGAGGCGACGGCACGCGGCCACAGCCGCCCGACGGCCCGGAACTTCGTAATACGCCGTCAGGAGGAGAGGCCAGCCGAGATGTTGCTTCGGATAACGTGCCGTTCCGTGACCGGAAAGCGAATGTGACGGCCCGTCGGGCCGAATAACGAAGGGGGAGTCTCCAGCGATGACTGCCGACGCCGAACTGGAAATCCACACGGACCGCCTCACGCGCGTGCACCTCGATGCCCTGCACGCGTTCCTCAAGGAGCGCACCGGCCGCCTCCTCGCCGCCCATCCGGCGGGTACTGAGGAGCACCGAACCGCCCTCGCCCTGGAGACGGCCGTCGACATGACGCGCGACGACATCCACACCTCCTTCACCCACGGCACCGATCTGGACCGCGACCTGGAGGATCGCCGGGACGCCTGGAACCGCCTTCGCCAGTTCGCTATGCCGTGGAAGGACGACCCGGACTTCGACTCCACCCGTTGGCCCTGGGTGAGGTATGTCCCGCTGCGGGCCGCTGACGAGCGTCCGGCCGGAGCGGAGCCCGACGCTGCCGGTCTCTAATCGGCGGCAGTGGAAGGAACCCGCGCCACGATGGCCGCCCGGATCGATCCGGGCGGCCATCACCTGTTCGTCGGCAGGCAGTACTGATCAGGCGTCGGCCTCGTGGGGGTCGTGGGGGAGGCCGTCGTCCAGGACGATGCGAATGGTCTCGCCTTGTCCGGCGACGTCGGCGAGTTCGGACGAGATGCGGTTGTAGGAGGTCATCGGGATTCCTCCGTGGATACCCCCGCCTTCAGGCGGGGGAGGAATCGGACTCCTGCGGAGCAGGGCAGGGAAAGCCGATTCGCCGCCAGG
>LRTP01000734.1 GCA_001550305.1 Streptomyces diastatochromogenes | reverse complement strand
GTCGACCTCGCGGTCGCTCCGGCCGCCGAGCCCGCCCCGGGCAGTGGGCGGCCTCGGACACCGGTCCGCGGCGGCGCCCATGTCACCGAGGCGCGGTGGCGGATCACGCTGCTCGCGCAGACCGCGGGCGGGTGGGCGCGGTTGTGCCGGATCGTGTCGGCCGCGCACGGAAGTCCGGTGGACGGCGTGCCACTCGCCGCGTGGCCGGTGCTCGAGGAGCACCTCGGTGACGGCCTGGTGGTGCTGCTCGGTCCTGCCTGCGAGCCGGTGGCCGCGCTCATGGCGGGCCGCCCGGATCTGGCAGAGCGCCTCCTTGCGCCGTGGCAGGCGATCGCCGGGCCGGGCCTGCGCCTGGAGGCCGTGCACCTGGGCCATACCGGCACCGGTGCGGGCTCGCTGCGGCTGGCCGGACGCACCGTGCAGCTCGGCGACCAGCTCGGGATCCCGGTCGTCGTCTCGAACGCGGTGCGCTACGCCGATCCCGGACAGCACCGGCTGGCGGATGTGCTGGATGCGGCGCGGCTGCTGCGGCCGATCGACCGGCGCGCTGTGGACGGCGGGGAGCGGTGGCTGAAGGGGACCGCGGAGATGACCGCGCTCGCCGTACGGATCGCGGAGGCGGCCGGGCACGGGTTGGAGCGTGCGGCGGCCCTGCTGGCCGAGACCGAGGAGACGGCGGCCTCGTGCACCGTGGACCCGGTGCGCGATCTCGGGCTGGGCACCCCGCACTTCCCCGAGCCGCACGTGGTGGGCGCCGACCGTGCGCGGGGTGGGGCGATGCGGCTGCTGCGCCAGCGCTGCGAGGCCGGTATGACCGCCCGCGGCCTCGACACCGATGCGGCCGCCGTACGACAGCTGGACTACGAGCTCGGCGTCATCGGGCGGCTCGGCTACGAAGGCTATTTCCTCGCGGTCGCCCAAGTCGTCGCGGACGTCCGGGCGATGGGTATCCGGGTCGCCGCGCGCGGCTCCGGCGCCGGATCGATGGTCAACCACAGCCTGTTCGTCGCCACCGCGAATCCGCTCGAGCACCGGCTTTTGTTCGAACGCTTCCTATCCGAGCGCAGGACGTCGCTGCCGGACATCGACGTCGACGTGGAGTCCGCGCGCCGGCTGGAGGTGTACGACCGCATCTTCGAACGCTTCGGCAAGGAGCGGGTCGCGGTCACCGGCATGCCCGAGACCTACCGCGCCCGCCACGCGCTGCGCGATGCCGGGCTCGCGCTCGGCATCGCCCCGCAGACCGTCGACATGATCGCCAAGTCGTTTCCGCACATCCGCGCCTGTGACATCCGCTCCGCGCTCGCCGAGCTGCCCGAGCTGAAGCAACTCGCCGGCCGGGCCGAGGAGTACGGGCCGCTGTTCGAGCTCGCCGAGGGCCTGGACGCGCTCGTCCGCGGCTACGCCATGCACCCGTGCGGCGTCATGTCATCCTCTCCAACGCCAGCCTGTTGGACCGGCTGCCGGTGCAGCCCACCCCGGGCGGCGACTACCCGATGGTCCAGGCCGACAAGGAGGACGTCGAAGACCTCGGACTGCTCAAGCTGGACGTGCTCGGCGTACGCATGCAGTCGGCGATGGCGCACGCGGTCAACGAGATCCGCCGCACCACCGGAAAGCAGCTCGACCTCGACAACCCCGACCACGTCGACCTCGCCGACGAGGCCACCTTCGAGATGATCCGCCGCTCGGACACGCTCGGCTGCTTCCAGATCGAGTCACCGGGCCAGATGGACCTGGTCGGGCGGCTGCAGCCGCGGCACATGCAGGACGTCATCGCCGACATCTCGCTGTTCAGGCCCGGCCCGGTGAAGGGCGGTATGCCCGCGCGGTTCATCGCCGCCCGGCACGGCGCAAAGCCGCACTACCCGCACCCCGACCTGGTGCCGATCCTCGACGACACGAAGGGAGTGGTGATCTGGCACGAACAGATCATCGCGATCCTCGCCCGCATGACCGGCTGCGACCGGGCCGCCGCCGATGTCGCCCGCCGCGCCCTCGCCGATCCCGAACGCCTGCCCGGAGTCGAGACCTGGTTCAAGGCCGCGGCCACCGAGCGCGGCTACGCCGAGCACGTCGTCGACGAAGTCTGGGACACGGTGAAGGAGTTCGGCGCGTACGGGTTCTGCCGCGCCCACGCGGTCGCGTTCGCGGTGCCCGCCGTGCAGTCCGCGTGGCTCAAGGCGCATCATCCGGCCGCCCTGTACGCGGGGCTGCTGGAGCACGACCCGGGCATGTGGCCGATGCGGGTCATCGTCGCCGACGCCCGCCGCCACCACATCCCCGTCCTCCCGGTCGACATCTCCCGCTCGCACCCCGAGCACCGCGTCGAAGCCACCGGGAACGGCGGCTGGGGCGTGCGCCTCGCCCTGTCCACGGTAAAAGGGATGAGCCAGGCGGAGACCGCACGGATCGCCGCCCACCAGCCCTACACCGGGCTGCAGGACTTCTGGCAGCGGGCCCGACCCTCGCTGCCGATCGCCGAGCGTCTCATCCAGATCGGTGCCCTCGATGCGGTGAAGGGCCCGCTGACGCGGCGGGATCTGCTGCTCCAGGCCACCGAACTGCACCGGCACACCCGCAACCGCACCACCGCCGACGGACAGCTCGTACTCGGCGACACCCTCGTCAGCCCCGAACCCAGCGGCCTGCGCGAGATGTCGAGCCGGGAGCGGATGAGTGCCGAGCTCGATGTCCTGTCCATCGACGTGTCCCAGCACCTGATGGAGCACCACCACCGGCTGCTGCGCGAGCTCGGCGCCACCGACGCCGCCCACCTGCAGCGCCTGCACCCCGGACAGCGCGTCCTGGTGGCCGGCGTGCGCGCCTCCACCCAGACCCCACCCATCCCGTCCGGCAAGAGGGTCATCTTCGTGACCCTGGAGGACGGCTCCGGCCTTGTCGACCTGGCGTTCTTCGACGACTCCCACGAGCGGTGCGCGCACACCATCTTCCACTCCGGGCTGCTCCTGGTCCGCGGCACCGTCGAGGCCCGCGGCCCGCGCCGCACCGTGGTCGGCGAGATGGTGTGGGACCTGGAAGCCGTCGCGGCCGCCCGCC
>LRTP01000733.1 GCA_001550305.1 Streptomyces diastatochromogenes | reverse complement strand
CCCGTCGGCTACACAGCGTGTGCGGATACCGGAGCCCGATCGACTACGAACGAAACCATCACGCCGACTCCACCGTGGAGTCGGCCGCTTGAAAGACCTCCACGGCGCGAGGGGATTGACATCGTCTACATCTCCAGCACCGCGGCCGACCTGGTCGGCGGCAGCATCGCGCACGCCACCGCCAAGGCCGCGCTCAACGTGTTCGGCCGGAACGTCGCGGGGTTCGCGGCCAGGTACGGGGTGACCGTCAACGTGATCGCGGCGGCGTGGTCGACACGGAGGCCACGGCCGTGGCGGTCAACGAGGAGTCGCTGCGCTACTTCAAGGAGCACACGACGTTCTCCCGGCTGGTCACTCCGGAGGAACTGGCCGACGCCGTCCGCATGGTGGCGAACGACGCGTTCGGCGCGGCCACCGGCCAGATCATCCGGGTGAACGGCGGCCTGGACGTCCTGGGCCAGCAACTGTCCATCTCCGGTCGCTGGAACCTCCCGGACGCCTGAGCGCTCCGGCGCGGGCCGGTCCACGGGACACGACCCGGGAGGGCAGCCATGAGTCCCGATTCACCGCACAGCATCGAACACCCCGCCGAGACGGGTCCCGAGGAGACCACCGGCGCCCCGCCGCACCCCGGGTACACCCTGCTCGCCGGGGAGGAGGACACCGGTCCCGCGGAACATCACATCATCCGGGGCATCGACTGAGGGCCGTCAGGAAAGGCTGTCGCCATGTCCCCTGACACTGAGCTCACCGCAGTCGCCCTGCCCGATCCGGCCCGGCCGAACGTGGGTCTCGTCCTCGTCTCCGCATGGCACACGCAAGGCCCAAAGGACCAGAGGAGAGTGATGAGCGGCGTCATGGACGCCTGGGAGGACACCCGGCTTCCGGACGCGTACCTCTCGCGTCACTGCCTCGAAGGATCCGACGGCCGCACGATCCTCAACTACGCCCAGTGGACCGGCCCCGGCGCAGCGCCTGGAAGGTGGCGACCTCGTACGCCATCCGCACGATCCGCCGCCGGCCCCCGCGCGATGGTGTCCCGTCAGTTGGTCGCCTCACTCCACACCCCGCCGTTACCGACGACGCATGCCAGAGCGGGGACGGGCCTTGAGCACTGACCCGGAACTATCCTGTCGACAGCAACTGCCGTCCTCCTTCAGGTAATTCACTCAAACTCGTGCGACCTCGTGTCGCACCCCAGCGGTCGTGGTAGAGCTTGATCAGCGCGGTTGCGGGGTCGGCGCGGTGGTCGGTCAGGGTGGTGAGCAGCCGGTAGGTGCCGGTGGTGCGGCTGCCGTCGGCGGCGTGCACGGTGATGTCCGCTTCGATCACGCGGACGGTCAGGTCACCGAGCCGGGTCAGGTAGGAGCCGTCGGGGAGCAGGGCCAGGACCGGCGGGCGTCGCTTGGACGAGCTGCGGACGAGGAACTGGGCGCCCCGCGCGGCGACGTCGCAGAGCAGGCCGTTGCTGTCGAAGGCCCGGTCGGCCAGGACGAGCATGCTCTCGGTGGTCTTTGGAGGGGGTACGCCCGGTAGTGCCGGGGCATGCCCCGGCACTACCGGGCGTACCCCCTCCAAAGACCACCGAGAGCATGCTCGTCCTGGCCGACCGGGCCTTCGACAGCAACGGCCTGCTCTGCGACGTCGCCGCGCGGGGCGCCCAGTTCCTCGTCCGCAGCTCGTCCAAGCGACGCCCGCCGGTCCTGGCCCTGCTCCCCGACGGCTCCTACCTGACCCGGCTCGGTGACCTGACCGTCCGCGTGATCGAAGCGGACATCACCGTGCACGCCGCCGACGGCAGCCGCACCACCGGCACCTACCGGCTGCTCACCACCCTGACCGACCACCGCGCCGACCCCGCAACCGCGCTGATCAAGCTCTACCACGACCGCTGGGGTGCGACACGAGGTCGCACGAGTTTGAGTGAATTACCTGAAGGAGGACGGCAGTTGCTGTCGACAGGATAGTTCCGGGTCAGTGCTCAAGGCCCGTCCCCGCTCTGGCATGCGTCGTCGGTAACGGCGGGGTGTGGAGTGAGGCGACCAACTGACGGGACACCATCGCGCGGGGGCCGGCGGCGGATCGTGCGGATGGCGTACGAGGTCGCCACCTTCCAGGCGCTGCGCCGGGGCCGGTCCACTGGGCGTAGTTGAGGATCGTGCGGCCGTCGGATCCTTCGAGGCAGTGACGCGAGAGGTACGCGTCCGGAAGCCGGGTGTCCTCCCAGGCGTCCATGACGCCGCTCATCACTCTCCTCTGGTCCTTTGGGCCTTGCGTGTGCCATGCGGAGACGAGGACGAGACCCACGTTCGGCCGGGCCGGATCGGGCAGGGCGACTGCGGTGAGCTCAGTGTCAGGGGACATGGCGACAGCCTTTCCTGACGGCCCTCAGTCGATGCCCCGGATGATGTGATGTTCCGCGGGACCGGTGTCCTCCTCCCCGGCGAGCAGGGTGTACCCGGGGTGCGGCGGGGCGCCGGTGGTCTCCTCGGGACCCGTCTCGGCGGGGTGTTCGATGCTGTGCGGTGAATCGGGACTCATGGCTGCCCTCCCGGGTCGTGTCCCGTGGACCGGCCCGCGCCGGAGCGCTCAGGCGTCCGGGAGGTTCCAGCGACCGGAGATGGACAGTTGCTGGCCCAGGACGTCCAGGCCGCCGTTCACCCGGATGATCTGGCCGGTGGCCGCGCCGAACGCGTCGTTCGCCACCATGCGGACGGCGTCGGCCAGTTCCTCCGGAGTGACCAGCCGGGAGAACGTCGTGTGCTCCTTGAAGTAGCGCAGCGACTCCTCGTTGACCGCCACGGCCGTGGCCTCCGTGTCGACCACGCCGCCGCGATCACGTTGACGGTCACCCCGTACCTGGCCGCGAACCCCGCGACGTTCCGGCCGAACACGTTGAGCGCGGCCTTGGCGGTGGCGTGCGCGATGCTGCCGCCGACCAGGTCGGCCGCGGTGCTGGAGATGTAGACGATGTCAATCCCCTCGCGCCGTGGAGGTCTTTCAAGCGGCCGACTCCACGGTGGAGTCGGCGTGATGGTTTCGTTCGTAGTCGATCGGGCTCCGGTATCCGCACACGCTGTGTAGCCGACGGG
>LRTP01000732.1 GCA_001550305.1 Streptomyces diastatochromogenes | reverse complement strand
CGGTAGCTCGCTGGGCTCATAACCCAGAGGTCGCAGGTTCAAATCCTGTCCCCGCTACTGAAACCTGAGGGGCCAGCACGATGTGCTGGCCCCTCAGCGTCGGGGCGGTTCTGGAATTTCTGGCCCTCTCTCTGCCTCTCAGCGGTCCAGTGCGGGCAGGTGGGCAAGGCCGGTGTCGAACATGATGCGGTCGACGGTCTCGTGCAGGGCGCTGTCGGCGCCGAGGACGGTCTCGAACCCGTCAGGCAGCAGATCGCGCGGTCGGTGCCAGTCGCGCAGCCGCCCTTCCAGCTCTTCCACGAGGCGGGCGCCACCAACGCCGCCACCTCTCGGCTCGTCCCTAAGCAACCGTGAGCACGACCTTGCCCCGGATGTGCCCCCGGGCGACGCGCTCGTGCGCCGCCCGGGCATCCGCGAGCGGGAACGTGCTGTCGATCGCGACGCGAATCCTCCCCGCGTCGACCAAGCTCTGCAGTTCGGCGAGCTGCGCGCCGCTCGAGCGGACCGACACGGCCGTGACCGTGACACCCAGTTTCGCGTTCTCCTCGTCGTCGAACTGGCCGAAGTACACCGGGTAGAGGAACCCGCCGCGCTTAAGGGTGCGCAAAAAGCGCCTGCTGTCGGGACCCCCGACGGTGTCCAGGACCAGGTCGACGTCACGAACGACCTCCTCGGGCCGCTCCTTGGTGTAGTCGATGAACTCGTCGGCGCCGAGCTCGCGCAGGAACGTCTCGTTAGCGCCGGAGGCCACGGCGATGACGCGGGCCCCTTTCCACTTGGCCAGCTGGAGAGCGAGGTGCCCCACGCCACCGGCAGCGCCGTTGATGAGCACCGTGCTCTTGCTGCCGAGTGCCATCGGGCGGTGCTGGGCCTCCTGGAACGGCGAGGGATGATCGTGCCCGAGCTCGATCAGGAACTGCCACGCCGTCAACCCCGACATGACCAGGGCGGCGGCGCGCACGTGGTCGATGCCGGTCAGCTTGCGGGCGAGGTCGGACGCCGGCGCGGTGACGTACTCGGCGTACGCGCTGCTCTGGAGAAGGGTGGGAAAGCGCAGAAGGCCGATCACCTCGTCTCCGACCGCGAAGCCGTTGACGTCGGCGGCGACGGCTTCCACGACGCCTGAGACGTCGGTCCCCGGAATCAGGGGGAGCTGGAACTCGGGCCTGATCTCGGGAGGTATATCGGGCATCCCCTCGCGTGCATACCGGTCAGGAGGGTTGATGCCGACCGCGTGCACGCGCACGAGCACCTCACCCGGCCCCGGCACGGGAACCGGCACCTCCTCGTAGCGCAGCACCTCAGGGCCGCCGAACTCGTGCAGCCGGATCGCTTTCATGGTCTGTCTTGGCACAGCGCTCTTCCTGCGTCTCTCGCGGGGCAAATGAAGTGAATCAGTGGTCCATTTTTCCGGACCACTGATCCGAATATATGGACCACTGATCCGAATAGTCAAGAGAGGCAGACGCGGGCCGACGCCAGGACGGACCGCGGCCACCTGTTCGCCGCAGCGGACACCGCCATCAGCGAGCAGGGCGTCGACATTCACGGCGCGACATCGCGCGCAGGGCCGACGTCAGGCTCGCGAGGCTGCTCCACCTCGGCACGCGTGGGCGTCACTTCGAAGGCCTGAGGCCTGGCGCGAGCGAGATTCCGACGACCGCAAGGAGCAGCCGGGCCCGACGGGGAACGTCACCCTCAAGCCTGCAGACGAAACCGTCTCGCTCGCGGACCGGCGAAGCGGGCCGCACGCTCGACGGGAGCGGTTCGAGGCCGCGTTCGCCAAGGCGGTCAAAGGGCGCGGGCATCGAGCCGCGTGCTCCCCGGGAGCGGACCGCGACCGCCGCGAATCGGCTGACGATGGCGGCGCGCACGAACAGTTCGAGACCCAGGGCACCTTGTTCGCTCCCTGCTTCTCGCCGGCCCGGGTCGACTCAGCAGCTACCGCGAGCCAACGGGACCCCGAAGAGGCGGTCGGCGCATGGTGCGAGCGAGCGCTGATCGCCGAGCCGAGCGAAGCGTCGCCGCCAGTGCAAACAAGTCGGCGCCATCAATCCGCGCCATGACCGCGCCCCAGCCGCGGGCAAGGAGTCGCGCACCGTGACGCACGAGGCGTGGAGTGCAGATTCGGTGTCCTCGATGGCGCCTCGCACGTCAGGAAGTGACGCAGCAGCGTCGCGAGTCCGGCCTCCACCCTGCGCGCGATCTCGCGCAGTGACACATCGACGCCCCGCTCGTGCATCAGCCCACATCTCCCTCTTGACTATTCGGATCAGTGGTCCGGCAAAACGGACCATTGGTTCAGGTCGGACTGTAGCGGATCAGCCACTCCCCCTTCGGCGTCACGCCGTCCGCCGCTGCAGCCGGAGGCAACGAGGCCCCGGCCGCGACCACCACCTGTTGAACCGGTGACGCATTGGGCGTAATCCACCGACGTCAAGAAACAAGGACACCCCCCATGAAACTGAAGCTCGAAATGATCGTGCTGCCCGTCTCCGACATCGACCGGGCCAAGGCCTTCTACGAGAAGGCCGGATTCCGCCTGGACGTCGACTACAAGGCCAGCGAGGACGTCCGGGTCGTGCACTTCACACCGCCCGGCTCCGAGTGCTCGATCATCTTCGGCGAGGGGATGACCCCCATCACGCCCGGCTCTTTCCAGGGCCTGTACCTCATCGTCTTGGACATCGAGGAAGCCCGCGCGGAGCTCACCGGCCGCGGCATCGAGGTCAGCGAGATCTTCCACGACGCAGGCGGTCTCTTCCACGGCCACGAGGACGGGGACGTCACCCACCGCCGCCCCGGCCAGGAGCGGCTGGCCGGCCTGCACCCCGAGCGCGCCTCCTACGGCTCCTTCGCCACCTTCAGCGACCCGGACGGCAACGGCTGGGTGCTCCAGGAAATCTCGGAGCGCCTCCCCGGCCGCTGACCTCCCCCCACAAGCCGCCAAGCCACCGTCCAAGGGCTGCAACGGGCCGTCGCCGGCCCGGACGGCAGCCAGTCCGGACCAGCACCTCTCGCGGTCCGGACCGAAGGCCGGCACCGGACCGCCGGGCGAGCATATGGGTGGGTGCTCTGCGCCGCCCGGCGGTCCGGCTGCCACGGGGC
>LRTP01000731.1 GCA_001550305.1 Streptomyces diastatochromogenes | reverse complement strand
GACGGACGCGAGGTCCGTCCCGGGGGCCTGAGAGGCGACGATTGCCTCGCTCACGGCGCTACTTCACCGCGACCTGGGAGATGTCCAGCACGCCGGTCCAGTCGCTGATCACGATGTTCTTGACCGCGCTGCCGTACAGGCGCTTGTAGACGGGGTGGAACAGCGGCACGGTCAGGGCCTGCTCGCCGATCTTCTTGTCCAGTGCGCCCCAGCGCTTGGCGGCCTCGTCGAGATTCGTCAACTTGTTGATCGCGTCGATCTCGTCATTGACGGACTTGTCGTCGAGGAAGCCGGTGTTGAAGTTCGCGCCGTCCTTGACGATCTGGCGGCCGTCGAAGATCGGGGCCAGGAAGGGGCCGCCGGAAGGCCAGTCGGCACCCCAGTGGGCGAGGAAGAAGCCGGGCTCGGTCTTCACGCCGTGGATCTTGTCCCGGTAGTCGTTGTCCTCCAGGCCCTGGAGCTTGACCGTGATGCCGGCCTTCTTCAGGGCGTCCTGGAGGGCGGTCGCGATCTCCGGGCTGGTCTCGAAGTTCTTGTCGTTGGAGTGCGTGAGGGTGACGGTGATCCCGTTCGGGTGACCGGCCTCCTTCAGCAGTTCCTTGGCCTTCGCCGGGTTGCCGGACGCGCCCGCCGGGAAGTGGTCGTAGGGCGTGTAGCCGAAGGACTTCTGGTTCGGCAGATACGTGGTCGCGGCCTCGGCCAGCGACGAACCACCGGCCGCGTTGATCACCGACGAACGGTCGACGGCGTACGCGATCGCCTGCCGCACCTTCGGGTCGTCGAACGGCTTCACCTTCGGGTTGAAGGCGATGTAGTTGGTGTAGCCGAAGTGGCCGGTGCCGACGCGTGCCGCCAGCGCCTTGTCCCCCGTCACCTTGGCGAGCTCGGCCGGGCCGAGGTTGGTGTCCGTGGTGACGGCGGCGGCGTCCGCGCCCTGGGACGCGGACAGCCGCTGGTTGATCACGGAGGAGTCCAGGCCCGACCGTACGTCGATCTTGTCCGGGTAGGCCTTGCGCTCGGCGTCGGTCGCCGCGGACCAGTACGGGTTGCGCTCCAGGGTGATCCGCTCGCCGTCGTTCTCGTTCTTGACGACCTTGTACGGACCGGAGGAGACCGGGTGCTCCTCGTACTTCGTGCCGTTGTCCTTGGCCTTCGGGACGGGCGTGAACTGGGTCTGCGTGGCGAGGTAGGGGAACTCGCCCTCGGGCTTGTTCAGGTGGAAGACGAGGGTCAGGTCGTCCGGGGTCTCGATCGAGGCGAGGCCCTTCTTGTCCTTGTACGGCCCCTGGTAGTCGGCTCCGCCGATGAGCCAGTCCCGCAGGTAGGGCGCGCCGCCGGAGAGCTCGGCCGCGAAGGAACGCTCGATGCCGTACTTGATGTCGGCGGAGGTGATCGGCGTACCGTCCTCGTACTTGAGGCCCTTCTTCAGGGTGTACGTCCACACGGTCGCGTTCTCGCTCGGGCGGCCGGTGTCGGTGGCGAGGTCGGGGACGACCTTGGCGCCGGCGGCCCCGCTCTCGCGGTTGCGCGTGGTCAGCGTACGGAAGACGAGGGAGGGGACGTTGCCGCCGCCGGAGGTGTAGAGGCGCGCCGGGTCGAAGTCCTCCTGCGGACTCGCGTTGAGGACGGTGAGCGTGCCTCCCTTCTGCGGCTTGGAGTCGCCACCGGCGCCCTTGGCATCGTTGTCCTTCGGCCCGCAGGCGGCCGCGCCCGCTGCCACGACCAGGGTGACGGATGCCGCGGCCACGCGGCGGGCTATGACGGACGGTTGACGCATCGGAAGACGACCTCTCGAATGATGAGACAGATTGACGAGGAGCGAGACGGAAGTGAACGGACGTCTGCCCCGGCGTCAGGTCGTCAAAAAAGGTCGCGAAGTCGGAAAACCAGGGACCAAAAAAGGTCACCCACGGTCACGACGGAAGCGGAAGCACGACGCACACGCCAAGGGCGGACGTCAGCGACAGTGGATGTCTGCGACGCAGAGCGCGGTCACGCCGATCAGCGCCAGCTCGATGGCGGCGCGACGGACGGCATGACTAGACCACATGCGCAGAAATATGAACGAACTTTCGGAGCATGTCAACGTGGCCCCAGTGGCCCCCCGCGAACCCTCCGTCAACTCCCTGGATAGGGCCAGGGGTTGGCCCGGCAGTGGATTCCGTCATGGTCGAGGAACTTGGTCTGCTGCTGCATGACGGGCGCGAGCTCGCCGTCCTTGTCGCAGGTGACATGGCCGTATCCGAGGCGGTGGCCGACCTCGTGGTTGATGAGCATCTGCCGGTACGGGTGAATCGCGTCACCGTAGGTCTTGGAGCCCTGTGCCCAGCGGTACGCGTTGATCATCACGCGCTCGGTGGAGGCCGAGTCGCACGACACGTTGTCCTCGGTCGTGTCCAGCCCGGACTTGGCGCACCACTCGGCGGTGGTGCCGGGGCTGGCCAGCGTGATCACGAAGTCGGGCGTGCCGGAGGAGATCCGCTCGAAGGTACGGGCGCCGTTGTGGGCCCAACTCCGTTTGTCGTTCAGCGTCTTCTGGACGGCCTGCGCGAAGAGGGCGGCGTCGAGGCCGAGGCCCTTCTCCACGTCCACCCGGTATGTGTACTTCTGACCCTTTCCGGGCGCCTTGTCGAAACCGGGGACGGCGTCGAACTTCCCCGAGGCCTTGAGGGTGGCGCTGAGCGGGTACCTCACCCCCATCTTCTGGTCGTACGTCAGCGGTGTCGTGCTCGGCGTCACGGACGGGGTCGACCCGGTGTCCCCGGGCGAGGCGGACGCGCGGGCGTCCAGTCCGCCACCGGCGGCGGACTGCGTCTGCGCGGTGGCGTCGTGCCGCCCGGCGGCCACCTGTCCGGCCACCACCACGGCGAGCACGGTGGTGACGGCGGCCGCGGCGATTCCGGTGAACGCCCGCCCCTTGGCGCCCTTGCCCTTCTCCGCGTCCTCGGTCCCCGACTCGTCGGTCCCCGGCCTCTCGCCGCTGCCCTCGCTCTCGTCGAAGGCGTCGACGTAGGCCTGCCGGAGCCCCGGGCCGGGCCCGAGCCCGGCGTCGGCCTCCTGCCGCTGCCGGGGGATGCGCGGTCCGGGTGCCCCCTGGGGCATGCCTTGCG
>LRTP01000730.1 GCA_001550305.1 Streptomyces diastatochromogenes | reverse complement strand
GAGCACCTCGCGCGCACCGGCGGCCGTGCCGTCCGGTACGCCGGGGCCGACGCGCTCACCGGCACGGTGACCGTCGCCCGGATGCTGGCCGTCTCCGCGGTCGAGCGGATCGTCGTCCTCGGGGCGCCCGACGGCCCCGACCCGGACCAGCGGATCGTCACCCGCGATCACGTACGACCGGAGTGGCGCGAAGGGCGACTGACCCTGGCCGCGATGCCGGCCGCGGGCGGGACACTGGTCCCGTTCGAGGTCCCGGACCCGACACCGTGCTGCGCGGACCACTGACCCGACGAGGACGATCGAGGGCAGTCGGCTGGAACTGTGGTGACGGTTCCAGCCGACGTCGCTCCCCCTGCCACCAAGCCTGGAAAGCGTGCACCTGGTGCGGTGCCTCACTGCAATGGCCCGCGGGAAGGTGACCGACCTGATGTCGAGCGCCGACGGACTTGACCTGTGGCCAGGACATCGGTGGTCGACCAAGGATTCGTTGCACCGCCGGCTGGAGCCCGTCCTTGCTCGGGTCGATCAGGATCCCCGGTACGCCGACAGCGTGGGCTCCGGCGATATCGGCGACCGGATTGTCGCCGACCATCCAGACACGTCCGGGATCTCGCAACTCTCCCGCGGCAGTTGATTCCCTCGCGGTCTCCTCGCAGGGGGTCGCCCTGTCGGTCACGGACGACGGCGGCACCCGGGACGGCACCGAAGGCCGAGCACGCCGACCAGGACGCCACACATGGGCGAGGCCTGGGCATGGTCAGCGCGATCGCACACCGGGTCCTGATCCACGACAGCCAAGCCGGCCACACGGTCACGACGGAACTCTTCACGAGCGCCCGCCCGGGAGGCCACCCGTGCTGACGTCGACCACTCCCGAGGACTTGGCCGCGGCGGGGCAGGACGGCGCGTACCGCTGCTGGGCTGCTGCCTACCCGCTGCACGAGGCCATCTCCATCCCGCTGGGATCACACGATGCACCGAGCCCACGCCTGGCGCTGCGGTGGCTTCGCGAGCGTACGAGGAACGTCACGGACCAACTCGACATGGCATACGCCCAGCCGGGCCGCTACTGGCTGCGGGACGAGCTGGGGAGGGTGGTGGTGAGGTGGTCGGAAACGGAACCCTAGTCGGGCTGCGCAGCGCCCATCCGCTGGAGTTGGCGCAGCATGGCGACCTGACGCGCTCGGTCGGGCGCGGACTTGTCGGCGATGAGGATCGTGTCGCGGTACCCCGAGCCCTGAAGCAAGTTGATGTGCACTCCCAGGAGGGACCTTTGAAGGCCCGGCACACTCCGCCAGTCGGCGCGTGCTGCCTGCTCGGCCGTCATCACAATCTGTGTCTCAGGGTCCCGTCGCACCAGGCGGGCCGGTACGGCACTCCGGAAGTCCAGGCTGCCGGTTAGTCCGGATATGTCAAGGGCCCAATCGCCGTCGCAAATCAGCTCGACCCAGTGTTCGCCATTGACTCGCTGGTACAGCGCCTTCAGGCCGGACACAGCCCAGACGCCCAGTGCCGGAAGCAAGGTGATGTTGGCGAAGTGCCCGCGCAGCACCACCCGGCGGTAAACACAGCCGAACACCCGCATGTGGTCGTCCTCGGGAGCAGTCATGCCATCGATGAGGACGTCCTCCAGCAGTGCCCCTTCCAGGATGCAGTCGCGCACCGTGCACCCACGCAAGGTGATGTTGCGGAAGACGGGCCGCTGAGCGGGATCCTCAACCGCTCGGACCTGTCCGCCAAACAGCTCGTAACCCTCAAGCTCACGGCCCTCGATGCGCGTGCCGGGCCCGGAGCGGAGGGCTCCTGTGCTTCCTGGTAGTTGCTTCATCAGCCTTCTCTCGCCTCTACTCGCAGCCGAGAGCATCTTGGCAAGACCGCATACAGTGGCCAACAGCAGGCTCTGAAGCGAAGACGGCGCTACCGATCACGCTGCGAACGGGCACGGACCACACCTAGGGCCGTCTCCGGGCCGTGGAAGGGCGCCTAGGCTGCAGCGCCCGTCACCCCGTCCTGCATCCTGGAGCGGTGAGAACACCCGCAACGCCGTCACTCAGTTTCGTTCCCAGCCCTGGAGACAGGTCATGGGGCCCGGAGTGGGTCCCACTCGATGCCTTCCGCGAGCCCACGGTGGTTGAGGAGCTCACCCAGTCTGCCTTCATCTGGGACAACTTCAAGGTTGACGTCAGCCTCAGGATCGGCGATGGCGACTTCTCCGACGCCGCGACCTCCGTCTGCGTTCTGGACTTTGTCCTCATGCTTCAAGGCGTAAGGGTCACGCTCCGCGAGGACAGGGTCGCAGTATGTGAACTGTCCGATCGACAGGGCGAATGGCGCTTCACGCGGGACGAGGAACTCATTGGATTGCGCACCCGATACGCCACCCGGGAGGGGTGGCACTTCCGCCCCGCAGAAGGGCACTGCCTGGCGAGTGAGTTCGACAGCTTGGTGGAGCAGTCACTGAAGGACACTCTCGCTCTGATTTTCTCGACGCAACCCGTGACACGACGGAACCCCTATCTACTGGCCCTCGCGGGCAGCGGCTTCGACGCTGCCTGACCGAGCCACGGCACCGGGTACGCGACGCCGATGCCCTCGTGATCGACCTGCTAAGGACGAGGCCCTCAGATGGCGGCACAGCAGCGAAGTACAGCAACCACAGCAACCGGTCCCATCCCGTGGCGTCCTTGTAGACCCGAAGTGTGGCCTGTATGACCGTCACTGACCGATCTATCTAGGGCTACGGATCAGAAGGCGCACGACGCAGATAGTCGCGTGCCACATCCGTGCCAGATGCAGGGGTCAGCCGCGGTCAACAAGGGCGGCTGCCGGGCGTCGACATGCCCACTAGCTCGGCCACGGAAGCCGCAGGTCACCGGTAGGACGCGTCACCCTCTCTCCTAAAGCGGGTGTCGCAGGTTCGAATCCTGCCGGGGGCACCAGTTCAGAGAGGGGCCACCTCCGAAAATCCGGAGGTGGCCCCTCTCTGACATCCACAGCTGACATCAACGAGCCCTACACCGAGTTGTCGGATCCCAGCTGATGTCTGACGTTCTGGTCCCACGTGATGCTTGACGGTGGGCCTAGACAACATAGGGAGCCCCGTGGGGCTTGTTCGCTTT
>LRTP01000729.1 GCA_001550305.1 Streptomyces diastatochromogenes | reverse complement strand
ACCACGGCCGGCCGGGCGGTCGTTGCCGCCACCACGGGCCGGGCGGTTGCCGGCGCGGGCAGCGGCGTTCTCGGCGCGGACCTCGGCGATGTTCTTGACGTCGCCCTTGTAGATCCAGACCTTCACACCGATGCGGCCGAAGGTCGTCTTGGCCTCGAAGAAGCCGTAGTCGACGTTCGCACGGAGCGTGTGCAGGGGCACACGACCCTCGCGGTAGAACTCCGAGCGGGACATCTCGGCGCCGCCGAGACGGCCACCACACTGGATCTTGATGCCCTTGGCGCCCGCCTTCATCGCCGACTGCATGCTCTTACGCATGGCACGGCGGAAGGAGACGCGGGAGGACAGCTGCTCGGCAACGGCCTGAGCAACCAGCTGAGCGTCCGTCTCGGGGTTCTTGACCTCGAGGATGTTCAGCTGGACCTGCTTGCCCGTGAGCTTCTCGAGGTCACCGCGGATGCGGTCGGCCTCGGCGCCGCGGCGGCCGATGACGATGCCGGGACGCGCGGTGTGGATGTCCACCCGCACGCGGTCACGGGTGCGCTCGATCTCAACCTTCGAGATACCGGCGCGCTCCATGCCGGACGTCATCATCCGACGGATGGCGACGTCTTCCTTGACGTAGTCCTTGTACAGCTTGTCGGCGTACCAACGGGACTTGAAGTCCGTGGTGATGCCGAGCCGGAACCCATGCGGGTTAACCTTCTGGCCCATTACCGGGTTCCTTCCTTGCTGCTGACGACCACGGTGATGTGGCTGGTCCGCTTGCGGATCCGGTAGGCACGGCCCTGGGCCCGCGGACGGAACCGCTTCAGGGTCGGACCCTCGTCGACGTACGCCTCGGAGATGAAGAGGCTGTCGGCGTCGGTGTGGTCGTAGTTGTGCGCGGCGTTGGCAATGGCGCTGTCAAGCACCTTGCCGACCGGCACGCTCGCGGCCTGCGGGGCGAAACGCAGGACCGCCTGAGCCTCCGTGGCATCCATGCCACGGATAAGGTCCACCACGCGGCGGGCCTTCATGGGCGTAACGCGGATGTACCGCGCCTGGGCCCTGGCTTCCATGGTTGTCCTTCCAGTGTCTGTCATGGTCATTCCACCCCGCGTTAGCGGCGCTTCGACTTCCGGTCGTCCTTGACGTGACCCCGGAAGGTGCGCGTCGGCGAGAACTCGCCGAGCTTGTGGCCGACCATCGACTCGGTGACAAACACCGGAATGTGGGTCTTGCCGTTGTGCACCGCGATCGTGTGGCCGAGCATGGCCGGGATGATCATCGAGCGACGGGACCAGGTCTTGATGACGTTCTTGGTACCGGCTTCGTTCTGAGCGTCCACCTTCTTTACGAGGTGGCCGTCAACGAAGGGTCCCTTCTTGAGACTGCGCGGCATCTAAACCCGCTCCTAGCGCTTCTTGTTCGTCTTGCGGCGGCGGACGATGTACTTGTTCGAAGCCTTCTTCGGCGAACGAGTACGACCCTCCTTCTGACCCCACGGGGAGACCGGGTGGCGACCACCGGAGGTCTTGCCCTCACCACCACCGTGCGGGTGGTCAACCGGGTTCATCGCCACACCGCGGACGGTCGGGCGAACGCCCAGCCAGCGCTTACGGCCGGCCTTACCCCAGTTGATGTTGCTCTGCTCGGCGTTGCCGACCTCGCCGACCGTGGCGCGGCAGCGCTGGTCGACCAGGCGGATCTCACCGGAAGGCATACGAAGGTGGGCCATCGTGCCCTCCTTCGCGAGCAGCTGCACCGAGGCACCGGCGGAGCGGGCGAACTTGGCACCGCCACCGGGACGGATCTCGATCGCGTGGATCGTGGTACCGACCGGGATGTTGCGGAGGGCCAGGTTGTTGCCCGGCTTGATGTCGGCCCCGGGACCGTTCTCGACGCGGTCACCCTGCTGCAGGTTGCGCGGGGCGAGGATGTAGCGCTTCTCGCCGTCGGCGTAGTGCAGCAGCGCGATGCGCGCGGTGCGGTTGGGGTCGTACTCGATGTGCGCGACCTTCGCCGGCACGCCGTCCTTGTCGTGACGACGGAAGTCGATCACTCGGTAGGCGCGCTTGTGTCCGCCACCCTGGTGGCGAACGGTCACACGACCGGCGTTGTTACGGCCGCCCTTGCTGTGCAGCGGGCGGACCAGCGACTTCTCCGGCGTGGACCGCGTGACCTCGACGAAGTCGGCGACGGAGGAGCCACGGCGGCCCGGCGTCGTCGGCTTGTACTTGCGGATTCCCATTTCTCAGTCCTCGTCCGATATTCGGACCAGGGCGCTCCGTTAGGAGGCCTGGCCGAAGATGTCGATACGGTCGCCCTCAGCGAGGGTCACGATGGCGCGCTTGGTGTCAGCACGCTTACCGAAACCGCTCTTGGTGCGCTTGCGCTTACCCTGACGGTTGATCGTGTTGACGCCGGTGACCTTCACCGAGAAGACCGCCTGGACGGCCTGCTTGATCTGGGTCTTGTTGGCGCCCGGCGCGACGACGAAGGTGTACTTGCCCTCGTCGAGCAGCGCGTAGCTCTTCTCGGAGACGACCGGCTTGAGGAGGACGTCACGGGGGTCCGTGAAGCTCTTGCTCACCGGCGTCTCGACGGTGTTCTTGCCCTCGGCCTCGTGGCGCTTCGCCTTGGCGACGCGCGCGGCCTTGGCGGCCTTGGCCGCCTTGGAGGCAATGCTCGGGTGACGCGTAGCCATCAGGCTTCGCTCCCTTCGGTGTCAGCGGCCTTGGGGCCAGACACGAAGGACTCGAAAGCGGCCTGGGTGAAGACCACGTCGTCCGAGACGAGAACGTCGTACGTGTTCAGCTGGCCCGGCTCCAGGATGTGGACCTGGGGCAGGTTGCGCGCGGAGAGCAGCGCGGCCTCGTCGGAGCGCTCGATGACCAGGAGCACGTTCTTGCGCTCGCTGACCTTGCCGAGGAAGCTCTTGGCGGCCTTGGTGGAGGGGGTCTCGCCCTCGATCACGCCGGTGATGACGTGGATGCGAGCGTTGCGGGCCCGGTCGGTGAGGGCGTGGCGCAGGGCCGCGGCCTTCATCTTCTTCGGGGTCCGCTGCGAGTAGTCACGCGGCGTGGGGCCGTGGACGACGCCACCGCCGGCGAACTGCGGCGCACGGGTCGAACCCTGGCGCGCGCGGCCGGTGCCCTTCTGACGGTAAGGCTTCTTACCGCCACCGCGGACCTCGCCACGACGCTTGACCTTGTGCGTGCCCTGACGGGCGGCGGCCAGCTGTGCGACGACGACCTGGTGAAGCAGCGGAATGCTGATCTTCTCTACGTCGAAGATCTCGGCCGGGAGCTCAACGGTCCCGGCGGTGTCGCCGGAGGGCGACAGAATGTCAATGGTGCTCATAGTCCTCAGGCCCCCTTGGCCGCGGTGCGGACCAGGACGAGGCCGCCGTTCGGACCAGGAACCGCGCCCTTGATAAGGAGCAGGCCCTTCTCCGCGTCAACGGCGTGAACGGTCAGGTTCTGGGTGGTGACCCGCTCGTTGCCCATGCGACCCGCCATGCGGAGGCCCTTGAACACACGACCCGGGGTGGCGCAGCCACCGATGGAGCCGGGAGAGCGGTGCTTGCGCTGGGTGCCGTGTCCGGCGCCGAGGCCCTTGAAGTTGTGACGCTTCATGACACCGGCGAAGCCCTTGCCCTTGCTCTTGCCGGTGACGTCGACCTTCACGCCCGCCTCGAAGACCTCGGCGGAGATCTCCTGGCCGAGGGTGTACTCGGAGGCATCCGCGGTGCGGATCTCGACGAGGTGACGACGGGGGGTGACGTCGGCCTTGGCGAAGTGACCCTTGAGGGGCTTGTTCACCTTGCGCGGGTCGATCTCGCCGAAGGCGATCTGGACCGACTCGTAGCCGTCGCTGTCGTTGGTACGCACCTGGGTGACGACGTTGGGGCCGGCCTTGACGACGGTGACCGGAACAACACGGTTGTTCTCGTCCCACACCTGCGTCATGCCGAGCTTCTCGCCCAGGATGCCCTTGATCTGCTTAGCCATTCTCAGATCACCGATCCCTAGAGCTTGATCTCGATGTCGACACCGGCCGGGAGGTCGAGTCGCATCAGAGAGTCAACGGTCTTGGGCGTCGGGTCGAGAATGTCGATCAGGCGCTTGTGCGTGCGCATCTCGAAGTGCTCGCGCGAGTCCTTGTACTTGTGCGGCGACTTGATGACGCAGTACACGTTCTTCTCAGTGGGCAGCGGCACCGGGCCTGCGACCGACGCACCAGTGCGGGTCACCGTCTCGACGATCTTCTTCGCCGAGCTGTCGATGACCTCGTGGTCGTAGGCCTTGAGCCGGATGCGGATCTTCTGTCCCGCCATGGCTACTCAGTAGTCCTTTGTCTCGTGAAACGCTCTGGAACCCGGGGGTTCGCGTCCCGCATCTCCGACCCACGCGGTCGGGTGTGTCGCGCTCCTGCCGCAGAAATATCCGTAACGGATTTCCCTACGAGGGACGCGGCCCGCCCGAAAGCAACCGCAGGACCGGAGGCTGGAACACCCACCGGGTGCCTGGCCCGCACCCCGCTGACACTTCCCGAAAGATTCCCGTACGTCCGCCCCAGCGCTGCCTTACGGCAGTTGAGGCGACGAGTACTGTGGGACTCGCTTCCGGTCCTCCCGACGGGAGGCGCGCAGCATCGGCACTCGACCGAGCAACCCCGTTAGTCTGCCATACGGGGCGGGGGCCTGGCCAATCGAGCCGAGGATCGTACCCCTTGAGTGGCGCAGGTCAAACCCTGGGCGCCCGCATGCCCTGACCGAGGTCGCTCAGGACGGCCTTGGGCTGCCGACCGGGGTGTGCTGTGACGACGAGTGGAAGTCCACTCACAGTACGTGACCCTCTCTGGGGCCACAGGACGACGAACACGCGTACGACACAGTTCAAGGAAGTTCAAGGAAGTACCCCTTGCTCGGGATCCCGCCGACCTCACAGTTTGCCGGTGACGACTCCGCGCCAGGTCCACCCCGCGCCGAGGACGGCGTCCTGCAGCGGACCCTTGAGCTCAGAGCTGTCGAAGCTGAACGTCTCGGTCGCTTCGAGGCCGCCGTCGTTCCCCCTGCCCAGCGTCCACTGCTTCGAGACCGTCTGCACCTGTCCGCGTTGGACCTCGGCCGAGATCGACAGCCTGGGGGTGCCGCCGACCCAGGTGACCTCGTACTGCTGGTCGAGGGAGCGGACCTCGTTCTTCTCCGGGACCAGGCGCATACGGACCTGGAACACCCGGCTCACCTGGTTGCGGGCGAAGAAGCTCTGCCAGGCCGGCTCCAGCATCCGCCACTCCCCCACCAGCTCGACACCCTCCGCGCTGCCGTCCCGGATGACGTACGGGACGTCGGAGCGATTGAGGCCGAGCAGCGCTGCGCGGACCTCAGCGGCAGATCGCGGAGCGACACCGTCGACGGGGCGCTTGGTTCCGGTCAGCTTGTCGAAGAGTCCCATGAGATCAACCTATGCCGAAGCCGCGCCGGTGCCCGGGCGGACCGTGTGCCCGAAGTCCCCGAAGTCGTCCAGGACGGTGGGGTGTTGGGACGCGTCGACGGTCAGGACCAGGGGGGATCGCCGACGGCTTGCGCGGGTCGGCGGTGTCCAGCATGGACAGGTGGACCTGCACGCCAACTCAGCTTCGGCCCACGCCGCTCGCGGTCTGGTGGTCATCTGTCCTCCCGTCGACAGTCAGACCTTCGGCTGGGGTCCGTTCAGACCGCCGACACGCCACGCGCCAAGAAGGCTCAGCCTCGTAGTGGGGCCGGCGCCTGTTGAGCCGGGAGTTCCGGATCGCCCCACTCGGTCATGGGCGTACCCGACGGATATCGGGCGCACTCGGAGTAGGCGACAACACCCAGACGGTCATAGGGGAAAGCCTCAACCCGGACGACGTCGTCGGTGCCCGGGGGCCGCACGCTCAGTACGGTCCAGTGGTCGCTGATCTCGTAACTGGTGACTTTCCATCCGCGCCGCGTCAATTCCTTCCGCGCCCGTCGCAGCGCCGACACCGCCTGAGACGGGGTGACACCCTTCAGCCCCCATTCACTGCTCACCGCGACCACACCCGGCACACTGGGCGGGGAGTCGCTCACCTGCTTGGTCAGGTCCTTGAGCCCGGTGTAGTAGCACCCGGAGCCGTCGGTCTCCTGGCCGCCTCCGGGCCATTTGGGGTCCAGCGTGGCCTGCGGCACGTCAAGTGTGTCGTAGACCTGTTGCGTGAGGCCGTCGAGGCGCTGCGAGGTAACGGCTGGATCCGCGACGGGTAGGGGTCGCCGTTCCAGAGCCGCCCGGCCCCGCGAGCAAGCCACACCGCTCCAGCTGCCGTCACCGCCATGGCCAACGCAGCGGCCGTGGCGAGAAGGATTTTCCGATGCGGTCCGAGGGGACGGCGTAGCTGTCTCATGCAGAGATCGTGCGGCGGCCACGGCGAGGAGGTCATGAGCCCCCGTACTCAATTGCCGTGTGCGGACCACCCTCCGCGGAGTCCCTCGCCCCACCCCGAGTCCCACCGGCCGACCGGCCGACCGGTCACAACTTCACCAGCACTCCGCGCCAGGTCCAACCCGCGTCGAGGACCGCTTGCTGGAGGGGAGCCGTCATCTCCCGCGTGTCGAAACGGAACGCCTCGACCTTGCGCCGGCGGCCGTCGGGACCCTGCTCGGTCCTCCACTGCCGGTACACCGCGGGCGCGTGCCCACGTCCGTACTGCGCATCGGCCCGGTCGGACGAACGGTTCTCCCACCGCTCGTCGAGGAAACGCACCTCGCGTTTCTCCGGGAGCAGGCGCATTCGGGTCTTCAGAGTCACGCCCACCCACGGAATCCGGCACTCCGCCACCAGGTCGGCCTTCTCGGCGGGGAGGGCATTGCGCACGCGGTACGGCACGTCGGGCCCGTTGAGCGCGAGCAGGGCGGCCCGGACCTCCGTGCCCGACAGCGGTGCGACACCGCTGTCGGGGAACTTGGTGCCGGTCAGTTTGCCGAGAAGGCCCATCGGATCCACCTATGAAGGTCTGGCTGTGTCACATCGGATTCCCCGCTTGGCGCCGTCCGCACGGGGCTTGGCACGCTCGCCTGCGCTTGGCTCCCCTTCGTCCTGACCCGCCGGACAGGCCCTACGGCTGGGATGCCATCTGCACGTCGGTGCAGCCACGCTGTTTCGCCTCGTGGTCGGCGAACGCCTTCACCGCGGATGCGGCGAATTGGGCGGAGTAGTGACGGACCGGGTAGGTGTCGGTGTCCCTGTCGTAGAGGCGGTACAGCACGAACACGGCAGGCTGCGTGGACTGGGGGCACTTCGCGGTGGCCCAGGAGTAGTCGTTGTCCTTGTGGGTGGGGCCGTATCCCTCCTTGAGATTGCGCCCCTCACTCGCAAGGAAGTCCTTGGCGACGGCACCGTAGTAGGCGTACAGGCCGTATCCAGGCTTCTTGGCCGGTGTGACGAGGTAACAGTTCACCTGCGGAGCCTGAGGATCCGCGGGATACTCCATGATCAAGGGCGTGCCGCTCTCAGCCGCCGTGGACGCCGGCTCTCGAAGCGCGGCGCAGGAACCCTGCGCCTGCGCCAGTGGTTTGACCGTACGGGGCTTACCGAGCGTGGGTGCGGACACCTGAGTGAGCTGCTTCCCGACCCTCGCCCGACACCCGTACTTGGCAGCTGCTTTCTGGGCACTCTCCGTGACTACCCGACCCAGCCCGGTGAGTGCGGGGCCGCCGCTCGACGCATAAAGGTCTCCGTATGCGACGAGAGCCTTGCTCTTCTCGTTCTGGCAGTCGATCGCGACCATGACCTGCCAGGCGTCGTCATGCCTGACAATGCCAGGCCAGCCGTTACCAAGGGGTGCCGCCTGTCCCCGGACTCCTTCGTAATCCTGGCTGTACCAAACGAGGCTGCCGGAGGGGGCTGTTGCGCCGCTCCAACGCAGTCTGACCTGCAGAGCGCCGCCCCGCGCGCCGGACTTCGTGGTCTGCACGGAGCACTGGGCCAGGTAGTCACCGTCGGAGTCAAGTGATCCGACCCGCAGATTCGAGGAGCCCAGGGCGGCGTCGAGTCCGCCTTGGGCCAACGTGCCGTCGCAGGCCTGGTCCAGTGAGCGGCCGTTCCGCCAAAAGTCGTATGCCCCGGTGCTGTACAGCACCTGGGCCACGACACCTAGGACGAGGACGAATGCCCCCACGTACCAGCCTGCGTGTATGCGTCGGAGCCTGGAGTTGATCTGCATCGTGCTCATTCTGTCGAGGGCTGTTCCCTGCGGCGTTCAGCGGTCGCTACGAAGGGTGTTGAGCGTGTGATTGCGGCCGAAGTCGTACTGATCCTGACCTGCGTGGACAAAGAACTGCGTGTAGTCGCTGTCGATGCCGTGGCCGCGGCTGTTCGCCCACGCCCTGACCAGGTGCTCCACATCGTGCTGGCCGGCATCGTAGGTCTCGGCGTTCTTCTGGGTGGCAGCGAGGTTCGCCTCAGCCACATGCTCCTTGTTGGACTCGTACGCCCATACATCGACGGTCTTCGTGGCGAGGTCTCCGACGGGGCTGAGATCGGACACGGGATTGAACATCAGTGCCGTGCTCAGGGAGGTGCCCAGACCGTGGTTGAAGTCGGCGGCCCACTGCGTCTTCTTGAACCGTTCGTCGAAGATGACGTCGGACCGTACGCCGTCGTAGGCACCCATGGCGCGTGAGCTGTCGACGATGCGGTCGTGGATCGTCTTGTCACCGGCGTCCTGGGGAATACCGGCCAGGACATGGTGCGAGTACTGCTGCTCCGCCCCGTAGAGATGCCCGAAGGCCTCCGGATCGTCGGCGATGCCCCGCATGACGGCGGCGAGGCGTTGGTGCCCCACAGCGAGGTGCGCTCCGTCCTTGTCGTTCCAGACGGAACCCGAACTGTCCCAGTCGATGTCGTAGCGCGACGACGACTCCGCGTAGATGCCGTGCGTGTCGGGCGTGTACGACGTCAGGATGTGCGCCAAGGGCGTGGCGAGATTCTTCGGCAGTTCTTGCGCTTGATTCGTCGAGTACAGGGTGTTGATGGTGTGCTGCAGGATGCGGGCCTGAGGCAGCGCGTGCTCTCCGACCGCGTGATACGCGCCCGGCGCGCCCCCGGTCGTAGCGGCCTCCAGAGCGGCGCCGAACCCCTTGCGGACGTCACCGTCCTCGACGACGACCGGCGGACCTGTCGTGGTGCCACCGGGCGGGGTCGCGTAGTGGTCGATTACCGTGTCCCAGCCCCGCCCGTGGAGCAGGTACTCCAGATTGTCGTTGTGCGCCGGATCCAGGTACTCGGTGCTGGTCGCCGGGTCATCGGACATGATGCCGAGGACACCGTCGAGCGGGTCGTTGGCGAACCAACCCCGATCCTTGTCAGTGAAGTTGTCCCGCAGGGCCCAGATGGACTCGGTGTGCCCCTTGGCCGTGTACGACTCCTCCGCGTGCCGGAGGTCGTCCGCGGTGTCCTCGAGGAACTGGCCGGAATAACCGTGCCCCTGCTGCATCAGGGTGACCAGGCTCTGATAGCCGCGGACCTTCTCATCCGGAATCGGGCTGAGGCCGTCCACCTTGAATTCCTCGGTTCCAGCCTTCTGCATTTCCGCACGAAAGTGCTTGTAGAAGGAGGAATTCGGGTCACGCGTCGCAGTCGCCAGCGTTGTCGCGAGGCCCTTCTGGATGTCCAGGTACTGGCTGCTGTGCTTTTTGTCGTCGAAGTGGGCAAGGCTGTCGAGGTCGTTGGCGAGCTTCAACGCCCTGCGCGCGCCGAGGTCATCGAGCAAGGTCTGACTGAACGCCTTGTCGCCCGAATTGTCATGGAAGAGGCGCTGCAGTTCCTGGTAGTCATGCGCGGACGCCTTCCCGGTATCGATGCGCAGCGCGATGTCCCTGGCCTCGTCCGCCTCGTACTTCTCGATGTCGCCCTGGGCCTTCCCATTGAAACCGTTGAGGGTGCCGTCGTTGACATCGGAGTCGATCACGACGGCTTTGAAGGCGACTTCGACGCCCTTGTCGGCGTCGTCCACGTCCCGGACCAGCTGATCGATGCGCTGCTGCCACGAACTGACACTCTTGCGAATGCTCTCCTGGTAATCAGGGTCGTGAGCAAGAGCGGTCCGATCCCCCTGGCTCAGCCTCGCGGTGTCGTACGAGACCACGCCCTGGTCCGACACCTTCATGCCCTTCGCCAGGGCTTCGTCCCGAGCCGCCTCCAGCTTCTTGCGCAAGTCCACGAACTGCGTGTGCGCGTCGCGCAGGAGCGAGGCGACCGCCTTGGCCTCGATCTGGGCGTTCTGGAACTCCTTGAGCGTGACATCGAAGCGCCTGTTCGCGGCATCCGCGCTCAGTCCTGTCCATGTCTGGCCCATGGAGATGCCGTGCACGTCACGCTCGTACGCCGTCTCCTGCTTGTGGAACTCCTTCGCCATACCGTCCCAGCGCTCGGCGGCCGTGGTGAGCGTGGCCAGGTCAGTGGTCATGATCTCGTGGTATGTCGGCATGGATCCCCGTTGTCTGCGATGGCGTGCGAGTCGGTCACGATGGCGGTGAGGAAAACCGCGCTTCGGTCAGTACTCGTCGATCGGAGACACCCCGCGCACGCTTGCCCGGACTCCGAGGTCCGTGCTCTGCAGCAAGATGTTGGTGCTCCCCAACGCCGCTTCCTCAGACGCGAGCCGGTTCATGAGGTTCTGAACCTGTTCGCCCCACGTCTCGTGCGCCTTCTTGAGGCATCCTGAGGTGAACCATCCGCGGCCGTCCTTGGGCCCGAATGCCTTGACGGCGGCGCCGGTCTCCCCGTCCGCCCAGTCACCTGACTTCCGGGTGTCGGGCTCGATGTGCAGTTCGATGGCGCGAGCCGCGGCCCGCTTCTCGGCAGGCGACGACGCCAGATCCGGTTGACCGCCAAGGGCCCCACCGCCCGGGTCTGCGGGGAGTTGGTTCAGCCTCATGCCGACCGGGCGTACAGCCTCGCTGCTGACTATGTGCCGCTCTCCTGCAGACTCGGCCATGAATACCTGCCCCCGTTGCGCTCAATTGGCGTGCTCCTGTCAGGCTATCAACCATCCAGAGCTTCGCCGTAATGGATCCTGAGCCATCACATTCCCTTTACAGCCACTCATCTGACGGGATGTTCCGGCGCGGAGCGGCCATATGTCCAGATCGCGTTACCGACAACAGCGGCTATGCAATGGACCGTCGACGTTTTCCGATGACGGCAGCTGTTACTGCTCCGCCGAGGATTACGGCACCGACGCCCAACGCGATCCAAAGGATGCTGCGGTCGTTGCCCTTGGAGGAGGCTTCGGCTGCCGCCTTGCCGTACTTTGCAGGAGCAGAAGGTTCCTCGGAGGCTGCAGCGCCCGGAGAGGGCGACGTCGAGGCCGTGGCCGGGAAGTCCGGGAGCGGATAGGCATGGGCAGGGCCCGGATTGCCTGGGTTTTGAAGGGCGATGCGGGGGCGCACGATGCCGTAGCCGATGGAGTCGTTGCGCTTCGAGCCGTCCGTGGGGCGGCCGATGGTGTTGAGCATGACGCGCAGGACCTGGTTGTTGGTCCAGGTCGGGTGCTTGGACCAGATGAGGGCGGCACTGGCGGAGGCGAGGGCGGTGGCGTCGCTGGTGCCGTGGCTCTTGCAGAGGCCGGTTTCGGTTCCGCACGCCTCCACCATGTCCTCCCCGGGAGCGGCCATGTCCACCTGCGGGCCGAACTCGGACTCGGCGGTCTTGCGTAGGTCCTTGCCCACCGCCCCTACGCCGACCACGCCCGGGGTGGCGGCGGGGTACTTGATCTCATTTTCTTTGTCTCCGCTGTTTCCAACCGCCGCAAAGACCAACGACCCCTTTCCCAGTGCGTACTTCACGGCCGCCGTCAGCTGCGGCGAGCCTTCCGATACCCCCTGAGAGACATTGATCACCCGCGCCCCCGCATCTGCGGCGTAGCGGATCGCTTTTGACGTAGCCTCGTTGAACTGCTTGATCCCCTCGGCCTGGTTGGCTGCTGTTGCGGCCTTTGGCAAGCGGATGGGGAGGATCTTCGCGCCGGGTGCGAGCCCGAAGGCACCGTTTCCGCCACCGTACGCACCGGTCCCTGCGATCAGCCCGGCCATACCGGTGCCGTGGCCCTCGTAGTCGGTGTGCTCGTCTCCCGGCTGGCCTTCCGCATAGTCCTTGCCCGGCAGGATGCGGCCCTTCAGGTCGGGATTGCTCGGGTCGACTCCCGTGTCGATCACGGCGACGTTGACACCCTTGCCGGTGCTGGTCCGCCACATCTGGTCGGCCCGCATCGCATCAAGGAACCACTGCTGGGCGCGGGTCGATTCCGCGTGAGCCGGCGCGCCCGTGGCTCCCAGGAGCAGTAGCCCGAGCGCCGCGGATGCTCCAGCCTGGTAGCCCCTGTACCGAGAACTGCTGATGAGCATGTGCTTCCTTTCGCCTGTCATGTGCGTCAGTCGACGACCGGCGGCACACTGCGGCGGCCGCCCTGCTTCCTGGCCTCCTCGTCCCCAGCTGTGCGGCGGGATCGTCCGCTCTTGTTGTCCGCGCGGGTTGAGGACGCCGGCTGCGTCGTGCCGGAAGCGTTGCTGCCGCGGACCGCCCTGTCCGGGCGCCCTGCGGTGGGCGTGCCACCGGAGACACCGCCTCGTACGACTGCGCCAGATTTCCCCGGCGCGGCAGGACCGCCGGGTGTGAGGGGACGGCCTCCCGCGCGGACCGGCTGCGGCGGGCTGCCGCCGACGACACCGGCACTCGGCGATGCCACACCGCGACCGGGCATCTGGCCCGGCCGACCTGCTGTCTGCCCGGCGGGACCGGTGCCCGGGGTGGGCCCCAGCGGGCCGCGCGTGGTCGTGCCCTCAGCGCCCACGACCGTTCCACGAGGGATCGATCCCGTCGGCCTGCCTGGGGGAAGCATGGCTGGACGGCCACCGACGATTGCGCTGCCGCTCGGCGCACGCCCAGTGGTCGGGGTAGGAGCTGCTTGCCCCGGCAACACGGGCATCCGTCCGGTAGCCGTCGGGCGCCCCGGTTCCGCTGGGCCGGCGGGGACTCTCGTACTGCCTCCGAGCGCCGGAGGGATCAACCCGGACGGCGGCGTTACCCCGCCATCCACCCGGCCGGGGCCAGGTACGCCACCGGCCGCACCTGCCGGAGTGTGCGGAGCCGGAGTATGCGGCAGCGTGGCCGTGGAGTCGATGTCCATCCGAGTCGGCGGCGCATCGTCCGCCTGCACACGGTGCTCTGGCACAACCGCACTGTGAGACGACGGTGCCGACCACCCCGCGTCAGGTGGTTCCGAAGCCACGGCGACCCGGTGCGTCGCAACGACGGCGGAGCCCGCGGTAGCCGAGGTAGAGACCCGCCCCGTGCTGCCGGGTCGGGCAAAGCCGGTCTGCCCGTCCAGTGATGTCTCCGTCGGCGGCGGCACGATCGCCTTCGGCGGCGGCGGAAACTTGGGCCTCTCCAGCCCGTCCAGCTGCGTGGCCGACAGGGAGTACGTCTGGCCCAGCTTCCGCATCTGCGCGGCCGCCTCCTGGCGCACCTTCTCCTTGTCCGCCGCCAGCGCCGCGAGTTCGCTCGTGGACTTGCTGCTCACCGCCGCCGCGTCCGGGTCGTTGTGTGCCGCTTGGGCCGCGTCCAGGTTGGCCTGGGCGCTCTTGGTGTCGCGCGGGATGGACGCCTGCGCCGTGGCGATCGCTCCCGAGGCCTCGCCCAGCCACTTCGCGGCGCCCTCGCTGAAGTCCCCCAGGCGCAGGGCCGAGTTGGCCAGGTCGCCGCTCCACGTGCGGAACGCGTCCGCGCCCTCGCCCTTCCACTCCACGTACTGCGGGCGGACCTTGAGCTCCTCCGCGATCTTGCGGATCTCCTTGGCTGCGGCGATCAGTCGGTCGGCGGCGCCCTGCACCGTGCCGGCGTTCGCCTGGTCCAGCCACGCGAGCATCTGCTCGTGACTCATGCCCTCGAAAGACGTACCGCCGCCGGTCCCCTTGCCGGACATCAGATCGTGCCTCCCGAGTCGCCGCCCGAAGGCGTCTGGTCCGGCTTCGACCCGGTGCCGCCTTCGCGGCTCTTCTTCGGCAGCGCTGGGTCGTAGCTCCCGCCGTAGTGCTTCGTCGTCTCCGTGCTGATCGCCGTCATACGGTCCCGGATGTCCAGGTCGATGTTCTGGTAGCCCTTGTGGGAGGCCAGCACGGCGATACCCATGTCTTCCATCGAGTCGGACAGCAGTTTGGACAGGTTCTCCAGCTCGGTGATCACCGTCTCGTACGAGGTGAAAAGGCCGGACGCCTCCGCCCACGCCCCGCTTCCGCCGCCGAACTGGTGCCGTGCGAGCTGCTCCTGGCCCACCTCGCCCGGTCCCGCCGCCGAACCCTTGAGGTCGCGGATCAGGTCGTCGACGCGCTTCTGGAACTTCGTGAACGACGACAGCTCGGTGACCACATCACCGATCGCGTTCTGCGCCGCGTCGAACACGCCCGACGCCCACGACGACGGTCCAGGCGCCGCCCCACTATCGCTCGGCAACACAATCTCTCCCCCGTACAGCCAAAACAGCCGAAGCTTCACCAGCAACTCTAGCTATCGGCTGTGACAGTCCACAGACAGCCCCTGGCGGAGAGTGAACGGAATCGCGCCATTCCGAGGGGCGGCTCGGCCAGTCGCCGCGGCCGGTGAGGAAGAGCATGACCCCACTCAACCCCGCTACAGGAGACGGCACATGAGTGCCCGTACTCATATGCGGAGCGGGAGTATCCAAGTGCCCGTCCGGGCCGAACTCGATCTCGCAGCACCGCAGCACCGGAGCACGGCGGAGCGTGTTCCGGTGCGGCCTGCGCTCTTCCCCAAGAAACACGAGAGGGAAAGAACCCCACCAAGCCCCACCCCTCCCGCCCGCCCGCCGAAGCGGTGACCGCCGCGCAAACTCACTCCCGCGAGTGAATATGCCCAACTCGGGTGGATTCGGGGTCGGTTGCCTGCCTTACGCTCAGCGCGACACAGCACCACCGCAGACATGCGACGGCCCCCGCCGGGACTGGCATCCCAGTGCGAGGGCCTGACCACCGAGGAAGAAGGACCTTCCCGATGGATACCCAAAACCCTAGCGCGCCCCCGCGCGCCCAGTCCCGTATCGCGGGCAAAAACCACCCCCACCAGAACGCTCACGCCCGTCCCGCCGGCGTCATCCACGACAACACCCGCCACACCACCCGCTTCACGGTGATCGGCAACCACCTCGCCCAGCACCCGGAGCTTTCCGGACTCGCGATCGGGCTGGCCGTCTACATCCAGTCGCTCCCCACCGGCGCCCGCGTCGACATCAAGACCCTCGCCGCCCGGTTCCCCGAAGGCCCGACCCGTATCGCCGCCGCCCTGCGCGAGCTCGAAACCCACGGCTACCTCCGCCGCACCCGCGAACGCACCCCCGGCGGCCGGATCGTCACCCGCACGATCTCCTGCAACCAGCCCGGACACCGCGGAACGGCAGCCGACACCCCCAGCAGGCCCGCCCGACGCCCGGACCCGGCCGAACGCCCGCCCCGCAAGCGCCTCCCCACCGTGCCCGAGCCCGCGTACCCCTCCCCCACCCTCCTCCGGACCGCCACCGACCTCCTCGCCGGCCTCCGCCGCCACGACTCCCGGCTCCTCCTCTCCGTCACCGACACGGAGCACCTGGCCCCCGGAGTCGCCGCCTGGCTGGAACGCGACCTCACCCCCACCGCCGTACAACACGCGCTGACAGCGGACCTGCCGCCCGAAGACCTGCGGCGCCCAGCCGCCCTTCTCGCCCATCGACTCGCCGCGCAGCTACCGCCTCCACCGCCGTTCCGCGCGCCCGCGCCGCCCCCGGACGTACGGCATCCGCTCCAGAACTGCGAGGGCTGCGACCGCGCCTTCCGCTCCCCCGGCCCCGGCCACTGCCGCGACTGCCGATCCGATCTCCTGGAGGCCGCTTAGCATGAACGTGACGATCCTTGCCCCCGGGCACGGCAGACGAGGAGCAAGCGCCATGACCATCGCCGCGGACGACGCGCAGCAGGGCGCCTCCCATCTGTACCGGGCCATGCGGGACTTCGTTCAATCCATGGACGACACCCTTCCCGGCAAGTTCGAGATCACCAAGGAAGGGATCGTCCACGACATGATGTCGCCCGTGAAGCAGCACGAACTCACCGCGCTGCGCCTCCGGAAACGCCTCGAAAAGGTGATGCCGGAGAACCTCGTGGCCCACACCGGTACCCCGGACGTGGAAAACGAGCCCGAGGGCGTCATGCGCCACCCCGACGTCATACTGATCGCCGAGGCGGACATGGAGGGAGACGGGTCCTTCGACCCTCGTACGATCATCGCCGCCATCGAGATCGTTTCCCGCTCGAACCCGGACAACGACTGGGTGAGCAAGGTGCGGGACTATCCGTTGCTGGGCATTCCCTTGTACGTGATCTTCGACCCGCGCGTGGGAGAAGGTGCCGTCCTCTCCGACATCCACCCCACTCCCGGCGGCCCCCGCTACGCGACCCGCAAGGACTTCATGTACGGCGAAGACGTCACCATCGCCGAATGGACGATCTCCACCGCGGACCTGCCCCGGTACCCGAACCAGTAAGCCGTACCGCGGCGACGACGGCACGACGAAGGCATTCCGCTGCTCCGCCTGGAGCACTCCCGCACGACACCCCACCACCGCCCGACGATGCTGAACGCATGGCAGAAGAGACCAGCACACTCGCCGAGCGGCCCGAGCGGCCTCTTCCCCCTGTTCGGGACTGGCCCGCCGGTGAGCTGAACGCCACCGAGTTCGAGCCGGTGCTCGCGGAGTTGATGCGGGAGGGGCCGCTGACGCGGATCCGGCTTCCGTACGGGGAGGGCTGGGCGTGGCTGGCGACGCGCTACGACGACGTGAAGATGATCACGAACGATCCCCGGTTCAGCCGGCGGGAGGCCTCCGTCCGGCAGGTCACGCGACTCGCCCCGCACTTCGCGCCGCGCCCCGGGGCCCTGGCCTGGGCCGATCAGCCCGACCACAACCGGCTCCGGAACGCCGTCTCGGCCGCCTACACCGTGAGCGCCGTGAAGCGACTGCGCCCCCGCGCCCAGGAGATGCTCGACGCCCTGGTGGACGGGCTGGTGGCGGACGGCCCCCCGGCGGACCTGGTCGAGCGGGTCCTCGAACCCTTCCCGATCAACGTCGTCTGCGAGGTCATGGGCGTACCCGTCGACGAGCGGCAGAAGTTGCACGACTGGACGCGGGAGATCATCAGCACGGCGGGCGGCGCCGAGGCCTCCGAGGAGGCCAAGAAGGGGCTCTTCGGGTGGATCGGGGAGGCCGTCCGCGAGCGCCGCGACAGCGAGAGCGACGGTGACAGCGAGGACGTGCTGTCCCTGCTCGGTGGTGCCGTGCGGCGGGGCGAGCTCGGTCTGGAGGAGGCGATCAGTGTCGCCGGGCCGCTCCAGATCGGCGGCGAGGCCGTCACCAACAACAGTGGCCAGATGTTCTACCTCCTCCTCACCCGGCCCGAACTGCTGCAACGCTTCCGCGACGACCCCGCCTCCCGCCCGGCGGGCATCGAGGAACTCCTGCGTCACATCCCGCACCGCGCCGCCGTCGGTCTGCCCCGCATCGCCACGCAGGACGTCGACATCCACGGCACCCGCGTCAGCGCGGGCGACGCCGTCTACGTCTCCTACCTGGCCGCCAACCGCGACCCGGACGTCTTCCCCGACCCCGACCGGATCGACTTCGACCGGGACGCGGGCGCCCATGTGTCGTTCGGCAACGGGCCGCACTTCTGCACGGGCGCCGTCTTCTCCCGTATGCAGATCGAGCTGCTGATCGACACCCTGCTCAAACGCCTGCCCGGACTGCGTCTCGCCGTGCCCGCCGATCAGGTCCCCTTCCGGCAGCGCACGATGATCCGCGGTCCGGTGGCCTTGCCGGTCACCTGGTGACACCCCGGTCCACACGGTGACTCTCGGGCGGGCCCAGGTACGTCGGTCCGAGCCCACCCGTGTCGATCACCAGCCGTTGCAGCACCACCGTCGGATCCACCATCCAGAACTTCAGGCGGTGCACCCCGGGAGCGTCGATCGCATGCCTCGTCGACGTCATGTTCACGTTGTCCGACGTGTTGCGGGCCCACTGGCTGTTCATCAGGCCGTCGTCGGCTCCCGTGGCCGCGTGGATGTCGACCGTCAGCGGCGGCGCGTCGTCGAAGGAGAGCGCGTAGCGCAGGCCGCCCGTCGGGAGGGCCGGGTTGCGTGGGGACAGGTACGCCCACACGGTCACCGTGCCTGCGCTCAACAGGCTCACCTCGTACTCCAGGCGGGGGGAGGCGGTGCCGCCCGGCGTCCGGCGCGGGGCCGTCACGGGGTACGGCGTCATGCCCGCCCCGGTGCGGCCGATCCGGTCGATCCGCCGCCAGGTGCCCACCGCCCGTACGCAGTGCTCCGCGTCCATCGCCACATGCCCGCCCGCCTCGACGAATCCCCGCAGCCCGCGGGCGGCCGGGTGCTCGGCGATCACCGGCACGACCACCGAGGCTCCCGCGCCGCTCACCGTGATCCGGGCCCGCGTACGTCCGTGCGGCGCCCGCGACCAGTCCGCCTTCACCACCGCCCGCGCCTGGTCCCGGACTCTCCCGCGCGGACGGTCCACGGTGATCCACGGCTCCGAGGCCTCGATCCGGTAGTCGAAGGCGTCCCGGCCCCGGTTGAACACCTCGATGTACGGCGCCGGGCCCGTCCGGTACGGGCTCAGCACCGCCTCCGCGCCCGGGGCACCGTCGACCGCCACCCCCAGCTCCGCGCCCGGCGGCAGTTCGATGCGGCGCACCGCGGGGAACAGGACGTCCGGCAGTGCCACGTTGTTCAGCTCCGGCTGCTGCCAGCTCGCGTTCGGGCCATAGCGCGCCACATCGCCGTAGTCGATGTGCGGCTGCGTCTGGAAGCCCGCCCATTTGCCGCCCGCGACGCCGTGGTTGAAGCGTTCGGCGAGCGCGAAGTCCCGTTCCAGTGCCGCCTCCGCCGCCGCGGCCAGGTCGTTCGTCGCCGCCCGGCCCTGGGCGGCGTAGAGCAGGTTCGTGAACTCGGCCTCCCGCAGCTCGTACAGGTTGGCCGTCGCCTCGACCTCGTAGCCGACCAGCTCGAACCACGCGTCCCGCGCCGAGTCCGGCAGCCGTCCCGCGATGCGCCCGGCCCGAGCCGCGAGCGTCCGCCACTCCTGTGTGACCTGCTCGAGTTCACGGCCGTGGAAGGGGGTTGCCCGGTCGTCGTACACCACCGCGCCCGATGCCGGGTCGAGGGTGATCCGGCGGTTGAGGAGTTCCGGCTTGCGGCGCGACTGGAGTTGTCCGTACGTCGCCAGCACCTCCGCGATCGCCGCCGCCTGCCCCGCGCCGAAGTTCTGCCGCGCGTACCGCCCCTCCCACTCGCCGAGCGCGCCAGGCGCGTCCCAACGGCCGGGATTCCAGGCGTAGTCGAGGAAGAACTCGGTGGGCAGCTCGTTGCCCTTGAGGTCGCCGACGTTCGTCACCCACAGCCCGTGGTTGCCGTACGCGTGCGTCTGGTGGAGCTGGTCCCAGAGGTTGGGCAGACTCGCCGTGTCGACCCACTTGTAGTTGCGGCCCGCGCCCACGTAGTCGAAGTGGTAGTAGAGGCCGTAGCCGCCGGGCCGCGCGGGCTCGGCCGGGTCGGGGTGCTTGCGGATGTTGCCCCAGTTGTCGTCCGTCAGTACGACGGTGACGTCGTCCGGGGCCCGCAGCCCGCGGTCCCAGTACCGCTGGACCTCCTTGTAGAGCGTCCACACCTGGGGGACCGAGGCCGGGTCGCGGCCCGTCACCTCGGCGATGATCGTCCGCTGTGCGTCGATGATCTCCCGCATCAGCTCGACGCCGTCGCCGTCCGGCAGGCTGGTGTCGCCGTTCCCGCGCATCCCGAGGGTGACGACGCCCTCGAAGTCCTGGTCGGCCATCCGGCGGATGCCGTCGCGCCAGTACGCCTTGAGCGCGTCGGCGTTGCGGCGGAACGACCACTCCCCGGTACCGCCGTACGGGTCATGGCCGGGCGTGACGACGGTTCCGGCGCTGTCGCGCACGGCGGGTACCGCGTGCCGGTTCCACTCCTCGATGCCCCGCATCATGGGCGCCTCGTGAGACGTGCCCATGACAATCCCGTACTCCTTGGCGCGGGCGTGGTTGCGTGGATCGTCCTCGGCGAAGGCGCGGCCCCACACCGCCGGCCACAGGTAGTTCGCCTTCAGGCGGAGCAGTACCTCGAAGACCTTCGCGTAGAAGTCGGCGTTGAAGCCGCCCTCGTGGCCGGGCGCCCTGCCGGGTCCGAAGTGGGCGGGGGCCCAGGTGCCGAGGGCCGGGTTCTCGTCGTTGATGAAGATCCCGCGGTACTTCACCGCGGGGGTGCCCTGTGTGTGCCGTCCCGGCAGCACGTGGAGCGCGTCGCGGTGGACCGGGCGTACGTCGTCCCACCAGTACCAGGGCGAGACGCCGATGCCGTACGAGACGTCGTACGCGCCGAAGATCGTGCCGCGGGGGTCGCTGCCCGCGATGACGAAGGCCCGGTCGACGCCGGGCATCGGCCGCTCCACCACGGTCTGCAGGGAGGTCTCCCACCGCCCCCGCACTCCCGTGACATCCAGCTTCCCGGCGGCGATCAGGCCGTCGATCAGCGGGCTGCGCCCCATCGTCCCGACGAGCACGACCTCGCGCGCCATCCCGTCGCCGGGCCGTACGTCCGTCACCCGTTCGAGGTCGTCGCGGAGGTCGCCCGCCACCCGTACGACTCCGGGGTGGTCCTCCGGGGAGACCACGACCGGCGCACCCACCAGCGAGAACGCTCCGCCGGTGAAGGAGATGTACGCGCCGGGGTCGGTGGGCCGCGGCCGCCCACCGTCCGCCGACGCCACTCCCGACAGCCCCGGCCACGCCGCGAGCCCCGCACCGAGCCCGGCACCGAGAACGGTTCTGCGACTGACGTCTCCAGACATGCCTCACCCCTCGTTCCGACGGCGTACGAATTTGCTCAGCGGCATGACAAATAGTGAGGGGAGGGTCACGCGGGGGGAATGGGTCGTCGGCGTCGAATACTTTCGGGGGCCGTCATCACGCCTACGGAGGCCGTCGTCGGTGTACTGAGACCGTCATCGGCATACGGAGGTGGCCATCGCTTGACGGAGACCGTCATCGGCATACGGAGGCGGTCATCGCTTGACGGAAACCGTCATGGGCATACGAAGGCCGTCATCGGCGAAGATCGTCGGCGCTGCCGGCCACCGCCGGGCCGAGCCCCGCCGGAAGGTGGGCCACGACCAGGGCCACGGCCGCTTCCGCCGTGTCGGTCTCGCCGAGGAGGGTCCCGACGCGGGGCACGAAGACCCGGAAGCGCCCGTCGTACCGAGGCAGGACGCTCGGCACCCGCAGCACGTACGGGTACCGGGTACAGCTGCTCAGATGCAGGGCGAAATGGCTGTTGTACGGATACAGCTGCCGCAGTGTCCGTTCCGCGCCGGCCGCCTGAATGAGGTCCACGATGCCCGGGTAGCCCACCCCCGGCCGGAGGACCTCCTGCCGCTCGCGACGCCACTGCCACGCCAGCGCCAGCTGCCGCCACCGCGCCTCCACGGCATCGGCCGGGCCACGCCGATGCGCCGCCGCCACGTCCGGAAGAACCGGCTTCGCCGGCAGCGGCCGACGTCCCACCATGCCCAGGTCATTGGAATCCACGCACGCAGTGTGCGCGACGGGCACGGCGAAGGGGCCCGTACGACCGAAGTCGTACGGGCCCCTTCAAGGAGCTCGCGAGGAGCTACCAGGCTGTCAGGCCAACAAGGACTTACTTGTTGATCTTGATGACCTGGCCGGCGCCCACGGTCCGGCCACCCTCACGGATGGCGAACTTCAGGCCCTCCTCCATGGCGACGGGCTGGATGAGCGAAACGGTCATCTCAGTGTTGTCGCCCGGCATGACCATCTCGGTGCCCTCGGGGAGGGTCACAACGCCGGTCACGTCCGTCGTACGGAAGTAGAACTGCGGACGGTAGTTGTTGAAGAACGGCGTGTGGCGGCCACCCTCGTCCTTGGACAGGATGTAGGCCTGGGCCTCGAACTCGGTGTGCGGCGTGACCGAACCGGGCTTGATGATGACCTGGCCGCGCTCGACGTCCTCGCGCTTGATGCCACGGAGGAGCAGACCGACGTTCTCACCGGCCTGGCCCTCGTCGAGCAGCTTGCGGAACATCTCGATGCCGGTGACCGTGGTGGTGGTCTTCTCCTGCTTGATGCCCACGATGTCGACGGTCTCGTTGACCTTGAGGACACCACGCTCGATACGACCGGTGACGACGGTGCCACGACCGGTGATCGTGAAGACGTCCTCGATCGGCATCAGGAACGGCTTGTCGACGTCACGCTCGGGCTGCGGGATGTTCTCGTCGACGGCCTGCATCAGGTCGAGGACGGTCTGGCCCCACTCCTTGTCGCCCTCAAGGGCCTTGAGCGCCGAGACCTTGACGACCGGCAGGTCGTCGCCCGGGAACTCGTACTCGGAGAGCAGCTCGCGAACCTCGAGCTCGACGAGCTCCAGGATCTCCTCGTCGTCCACCATGTCGGCCTTGTTCAGGGCGACGACGATGTAGGGAACGCCGACCTGGCGGGCCAGGAGCACGTGCTCCTTGGTCTGCGGCATGGGGCCGTCGGTGGCGGCGACCACGAGGATGGCGCCGTCCATCTGCGCCGCACCCGTGATCATGTTCTTGATGTAGTCCGCGTGACCGGGGCAGTCGACGTGGGCGTAGTGACGCGTCTCGGTCTGGTACTCGACGTGCGCGATGGAGATGGTGATACCGCGCTGGCGCTCCTCAGGAGCCTTGTCGATCTGGTCGAAGGCCGAGGCCTCGTTCAGGTCCGGGTACGCGTCGTGCAGCACCTTGGTAATGGCGGCCGTGAGGGTCGTCTTACCGTGGTCGATGTGACCGATGGTGCCGATGTTGACGTGCGGCTTAGTCCGCTCGAACTTCGCCTTCGCCACTGGGTCCTCCTGTGGAGTGGTTCTGGTACGCCTTACTCATCGGCGCCAGGTGATCTTTGCTGGGATGCCGCCCGCCGGGGTTCTCCCCCGGGGGACGATCTCTCGTCCCCTTGCCGGTTCGAAGCCCCGGCGGTCGGTGTCAAGCCTAAAGCGTGTAAACGGGGTGCGTTACTCGCCCTTGGCCTTCGCGATGATCTCCTCGGCGACGTTCCGGGGAACCTCGGCGTAGGAGTCGAACTGCATCGAGTAGCTTGCGCGACCCGAGGTCTTGCTGCGGAGGTCGCCGACGTAGCCGAACATCTCCGAGAGGGGCACGAGGCCCTTCACGACGCGGGCACCGGCCCGCTCCTCCATGGCCTGGATCTGACCACGGCGGGAGTTGATGTCGCCGATGACCTCACCCATGTAGTCCTCGGGCGTGGTGACCTCGACGGCCATCATCGGCTCGAGCAGCACGGGGCTGGCCTTGCGCGCGGCCTCCTTGAAGGCCTGCGAACCGGCGATCTTGAACGCGAGCTCGGAGGAGTCGACCTCGTGGTAGCCACCGTCGAGAAGAATGACGCGGACGCCCGTCATCTCGTAGCCGGCCAGGATGCCGAACTGCATGGCCTCCTGCGCACCCGCGTCGACCGAAGGGATGTACTCCTTCGGGATGCGGCCACCGGTGACCTTGTTCACGAACTCGTACGAGGCGTCGCCGCCCTCGATCGGCTCGATCGCGATCTGCACCTTGGCGAACTGACCGGTACCACCGGTCTGCTTCTTGTGCGTGTAGTCGTGACGCTCGACGGCCTTACGGATCGTCTCACGGTACGCGACCTGCGGCTTACCGACGTTGGCCTCGACCTTGAACTCACGGCGCATACGGTCGACCAGCACCTCGAGGTGCAGCTCGCCCATACCACCGATGATGGTCTGGCCGGTCTCCTCGTCCGAGTGAACCTGGAAGGAGGGGTCCTCCTCCGCGAGACGCTGGATGGCGACACCCAGCTTCTCCTGGTCACCCTTGGACTTGGGCTCGATGGCGACCTGAATGACCGGCGCCGGGAAGTCCATGGACTCCAGGATGACCGGGTTCTTGTCGTCGGCCAGCGTCTCACCGGTGGTGGTCTGCTTCAGGCCCATGACGGCGACGATGTCACCGGCGCCCACCGACTCGATCTCCTCACGCTTGTTCGCGTGCATGCGGTAGATCTTGCCGATGCGCTCCTTCTTGCCCTTGACGGAGTTCAGCACGGCGCTGCCGGACTCCAGGCGGCCCGAGTACACCCGGACGAAGGTGAGCTTGCCCAGGTGCGGGTCGCTCATGATCTTGAACGCGAGGGCGGAGAGCGGCTCGTCGTCGGACGGCTTGCGCTTGACGACCAGCTCCGGGTCCTTCACGTCGTGGCCCTCGATGGCCTCGACGTCGAGCGGAGTCGGCAGGTAGCGCACGACCGCGTCGAGCAGGGGCTGAACGCCCTTGTTCTTGAACGCGGTGCCACAGAACACCGGGGTGACCGTGACGCCCTTGGACTTGCCGGACGCGATGGTGACACGACGGATCGCGGCGTACAGCTGCTCCTCGGTGGGCTCCTGGCCCTCCAGGAACAGCTCCATGATCTCGTCGTCGTTCTCCGCGACGGCCTCGACGAGCTTGCCGCGGTACTCCTCGGCAGCCTCGGTGTGCGTGGCCGGGATGTCGACGACGTCGTACATCTCGCCCTTGGCGGCCTCGGCGGACCACACGAGCGCCTTCATGCGGACCAGGTCCACAACGCCCTTGAAGTCCATCTCGGCACCGATCGGAAGCTGCATGATCAGCGGCACCGCACCGAGGCGGTCCTTGATCATGTCGACGCAGCGGTGGAACTCCGCGCCGGTCCGGTCGAGCTTGTTGACGAAGCAGATGCGCGGCACGCCGTAACGGTCGGCCTGACGCCACACCGTCTCGGACTGGGGCTCCACACCGGCGACACCGTCGAACACCGTGACGGCACCGTCGAGGACGCGCAGCGAGCGCTCCACCTCGACCGTGAAGTCGACGTGCCCCGGGGTGTCGATGATGTTGATCGTGTAGTCGTTGTCCTCGAGCGGCCAGTGACAGGTGGTGGCAGCAGAGGTGATCGTGATGCCACGCTCCTGCTCCTGCTCCATCCAGTCCATGGTGGCAGCGCCGTCGTGGACCTCACCGATCTTGTAGCTGACGCCGGTGTAGAAGAGGATCCGCTCGGTGGTGGTCGTCTTGCCCGCGTCGATGTGGGCCATGATCCCGATGTTGCGGACCCTGGCCAGGTCAAGTGAAGTGGTAGCCATAAGGCTTCGGTCTTCTCTCGGTCTCGATGGGGGTAGCGACTACCAGCGGTAGTGCGCGAAGGCCTTGTTGGACTCGGCCATCTTGTGGGTGTCCTCGCGCTTCTTCACAGCGGCACCAAGGCCGTTGGAGGCGTCGAGAAGCTCGTTGAGCAGACGCTCGGTCATGGTCTTCTCGCGACGGGCGCGGGAGTAACCGACGAGCCAGCGCAGCGCGAGCGTGTTGGCACGACCGGGCTTGACCTCGATCGGAACCTGGTACGTCGCACCACCGACACGGCGGGACTTGACCTCGAGGGTCGGCTTGATGTTCTCCAGCGCGCGCTTCAGCGTGATGATCGGGTCGTTGCCCGTCTTCTCACGCAGACCCTCCATGGCGCCGTAGACGATGCGCTCGGCGGTGGAGCGCTTGCCGTTCAGCAGCACCTTGTTGATGAGGGAGGTCACCAGAGGGGAACCGTAGACCGGGTCGATGATGACCGGGCGCTTCGGGGCGGGGCCCTTACGAGGCATTTCTACTTCTCCTTCTTGGCGCCGTAGCGGCTGCGGGCCTGCTTGCGGTTCTTGACACCCTGGGTGTCGAGCGAGCCACGGATGATCTTGTAGCGAACACCCGGCAGGTCCTTCACACGGCCGCCGCGCACGAGCACGATGGAGTGCTCCTGCAGGTTGTGTCCCTCACCCGGAATGTAAGCGGTGACCTCGATCCCGCTGGTCAGACGCACACGCGCGACCTTACGCAGGGCCGAGTTCGGCTTATTCGGGGTGGTCGTGAACACACGCGTGCAGACGCCGCGACGCTGGGGCGAACCCTCGAGTGCGGGCGTCTTGTTCTTCTCGACCTTGTCCTGCCGGCCCTTCCGGACCAGCTGCTGGATCGTAGGCACTACTTCTCCGGTTTCTGTGTGCCGAATGGTGAAGCTAACCTGGAACATCTCCGACCCACGCGGTCGGGTGTGTCGAATGCTGCAGACTCCCGCCGCGAGGCGAAAAGGGCGCAGATTACGGTGGCCGGTTACGGCTCGCCTTGCGGTTTGAAGGCACGCACGCGAGCCAGGGCACACCCCAGGCACAAGGTCTGAGCGTACCTACCTCAACGACTTCGGTCAAAACAAATGCTGTCCAGGGCGACACGCCGGACTTCTTGCCACGTCAGCGCGGTGCCGCCGCAGGTCGGACGCGAGTCGGGGACGGGCGGTCGTGGGGCGGTGGCGGGGCGGTCGCGGAGCCGTTGCGGGACGGCCGCGGGGTGGTTGTCGGGCCGGCCTTAGCGCATTCCCTGGGCGCTCGTCCCCAAAAGTTTCCGATCTCCGACGGTACCGCGCAATCTCTGTCCACCGCCGTGTGCCCTTCAGTACCTTGATCGGTCGGCTGCGGCGATCGGGGGGACCATGACGGCAGCACACGCACCGGACTCATCCGGGGCATCCGGGTCATCGGGCTCATCGGACTTACCCGGTTCGTGGGATTCGTCGGGCTTACCCGGCGACGGGGGGCTCGACGACCGGGTGCCGTTCCTGGCCCGGCTGGAGAGCGAGGACCGCTCCGCGCTGCTCGATCTCGGGCACGAGCTCTCGTACGCGCCCCGGACGGTGCTCCTGCACCAGAGTGAGCCGTCCTCGCACGTCCTGTTCGTCACGCACGGCTGGACGAAGGTGACCGCGGCCGCCTCCAACGGCTACGAGGCGCTGCTGGCGCTGCGCGGCCCCGGCGACATCATCGGGGAGTCCGCGGCGCTCACCGGGCGCCCTCGGTCGGCCACCGTGACGGCCCTGGAGCCGGTCCGTACGGTCGCGGTCGAACGCGGCCGGTTCACCGAGTTCCTCGCCCGCTCCCCCGCCGTCTCCTTCGCCCTCCTCGGCCTCACCTCCGATCGCACCCGGGCGGCCGATCGGCGCCGCCTGGAATTCGCCTCCCTCAGCGTGCGGGAGCGCTTCGCGATCCTGCTGCTGGACCTCGCCCGCACCCACGGGCGGCGCACCGACCAGGGCATCGAACTCTCCGTACCCCTGAGCAAACAGGAACTCGCCGGGTCGGTGGGGGCCTCCCGCGAGATGGTCCAACGCCTGCTGAAGGACCTGCGGGAACGGGGGGTCGTGATGACGGGGCGCCGGGCGCTGGTGATCGTGCGGCCGGATGTGCTGCGGCGGATCGCGCGGGGGTGACGTGGGTTCGGTGCGGGTGGTGGCTTTGGCGGGGCCGGGTCCGGTGGATCACTGCGGGCCGGTGGGGGCTGGTCGCGCAGTTCCCCGCGCCCCCAAAAGCCTCGGGGTGTCCGGCGTTCGAGGTCGGAGGCCGGACGCCACCCGCTCCGACCGCACCTGCCGTCGAGGACAAGGCCGTGGGCCAGTTCCCACCCCACCCCACCCCACCGCTCACCTCCAGCCCGTCCGCCGGTCGGGCACGAGGCCGTGGGCCGCTCCCCTCCCACCCCGGCCCGCGTTTTCAGCCTGTCCGGCGTTTGAGGACGAGGCCGTTCAGGCCGAAGCGGGGTCCGGGGGCGCAGCCCCTGGTGGGGTGCCCGCCGGGGGCCGGGGTCGAAGGGGCGGAGCCCCTGGGGATGGGACGGGTAGGGGCGGCGGGGGCGAGAGACCGGGCGTTCTGTGTACGCCGTCACACTCCGACTGCGTCATCCGCCCTCACGCCACCACAACCCCGCCCGCCACTCTTCTGCCACTGCCGCACCACCTGCGAAAGGCGACCATGACCGACCCCGTGAGCCGCACGATCCTGTTGCTCGACATCGAGAAGTACAGCGACCGGGACGATATCGAGCAGGCGTACCTGCGGCGCATGCTGTACGACGTCGCCGACCGCACCCTGGAGCGCGCCGGCATCGACGAACGCCTGCGTCTGCGCGCCGACCGGGGCGACTCCGTGATGGAGCTGATCGACGCCAACGCCTCCGTCACCGCACTACTGCGCGCCCTGCTCACCGAAGTCCCCACCCAGCTGCACGCGGTCAACCGGATGGCGTCCAGCTCGGCGCAGATCCGGCTGCGCGGCGTCGTCGCCACGGGCTACGTCGCCGTGGACGAGCACGACGGCTGGGTCGGCTCCGACCTCAACCACGCCTGCCGCCTGCTCGACGCCCAGCTGCTGCGCACGGCCCTGCGGGAGCGGAGGGACGACTTCGCCCTGTGCGTCTCGGAGAGCGTGCACACGGGGATCGTGCGGCACGGTCACGCGGGCATCCCCGCCGAGGACTTCCACCCGGTGACCGTGGACAGCAAGAACGGCCCGCTGCGCGCCTGGCTGCACGGCCCGGTTCCGGGGGCCGGCGACGACCACAGTGAGAAGGGGGGAACCTCGGTGCCGGGCGCCAGCTCGGGGGAGCGTCCGGCACCGAGGCGGGACCAGCCCGGGGCCCAGGCGCCCGGGTCCCAGGCACCCGAGGCCCGCGCGGC
>LRTP01000073.1 GCA_001550305.1 Streptomyces diastatochromogenes | reverse complement strand
AGAGGAGCGGCCGGCCCAACGGGGGGCACGTCCATCGCCCCCGCCAGGGCCGTAGCCGGAACGACGCCTACCTCGACCGCGACCCCGACCGCGGCCCCGGCCCCGGCCCCGGCCGTACAGCGTTCCTCGGCAGCCGGGGCCCGTCCCGGGTCTGGCGGCAGTCTGGTACCCCGTCCGACACGCCGATCGACTGAGGTGCCGGGAACGACACCTCCGTCAACCAGGTCGCTCGGGTTGCCCGGTGGCGCCGGTGCCGTGGTGCAGCGGGCGGTGTCGCAACCGTCGGTCGGCGGGCCGTACGCCGGTGCTCCGGTCCTCCGGCGCCTTGCCACCGTCCCCCTTGCCCAACCCGGCACCGCTGCGAGCGGCCCATCGGGGCGACGCAGCCCGGCCTCCGCAGACCCTACGAAGCAGTCGACGCCGAGCTCACCGACGACAACTGCCTCTGCGGTACAACGCGTTGCCACCTCGACTCCCCCGACCTCCCCGACTCCCTCGGCACCGCTGCCCCGTGCGAGTGCGTCACCGGCAACACCCAACGGTCCCACGGAACCGCTCGCCCTTCACGCATCTGTTCCGGCTTCTGTTTCTCCTCCAGCTCCAGCGCATCCCGGCATCGCCCGTACGAATGTCGCCGGGCCCGCCGTGCCCCCCGCACCCCTCGTACAGCGCTCGGCAGTTCGGCAGCCCGAGACCTCGACACCCGCACCCCAACCCCAGGTGTCCGCGAAGCAGCACCGCGCTCCTCGCCCCGCTGCCTCGACCCCACGCCGTCTCGGGCTCGGTGCCCCCGTCGTCCAACGAGTCACCTCTGAGCCCGTTCAGCACTCGACGGCTCGCCACACCCCTGCGCACCCGCTGCTCGCCGAAGGCGTTTCCCCCGGTCTCACGCCCCCGGCGACGCACAGCGCCACCCCCGTCGTACAACGTTCCTCCCCTCCGAGCGCACCCATGCCTCACCCGTCGGACGGACTCCTCCTTCCGGCAGACCCGACGGCCCCGACAGCCCCGACAGACACGGCGCGACCAACGCAACCGACGTCACCGATTCAGCTCATGAAGTCGACGACCCCAGCGCCGCCAACACCCCCAGCGCCCCCGACTAGTTCCGCGAGCCCCACCCCCCGAGCGGCCGTCCCCCTCGACGCAACCCCCGCCGCTCCACCCGTAGCCCTGCCGGTACAGCGCTCCTCGGCCGTACCTCCCGTACTTCCCGCACCCCTCGCATTTCCCGCACCCCTCGCATTTCCCGCACCCACCACCATCACCACACCCACCACCCCCGCCGTGCCCCC
>LRTP01000728.1 GCA_001550305.1 Streptomyces diastatochromogenes | reverse complement strand
CCAGCCGCCCCGCGCCGAGCGGCCGCGCCCTGCGCACCGCCGGCTTCCACCTCTCCGCGGGCCTGCTGTCCGCGCTGTGGCTGCTGCCGATCGCCCTCGTCCTGGTCACCAGCACCCGGACGTTCGACGACATCGCCGCGCACGGCGTCGGCAGCTGGCCGCACTCGTTCACCTTCGACAGCTTCCGGCAGGCGTGGGTGGACGGCGGCCAGCAGCGCGCCCTCATCAACAGCATGCTGGTCACCATCCCCACCGTGCTGCTCTCGCTCGGCCTCGCCTCCATGGCGGCCTTCGCGCTCAGCCGCTACGACCTGCCCTTCCGGCGCGTCCTGCTGCTGCTCATGCTCGGCGGCAACCTGCTGCCCCCGCAGATCCTGCTGATCCCGGTCTCCAAGCTCAGCGAACTGCTCGGCATCTACGACCAGTTGTACGCCCTGATCGGCGTGCAGGTCGGCTTCGGCGTCGGCTTCTACGTCTTCGTCCTGCACGGCTTCATGCGGGCGATCCCCGGCGAGATCCAGCAGGCCGCCGTCATCGACGGCGCGAACCCGTGGCAGATCTACTGGCGGGTCATCCTGCCGCTGGCCCGCCCGGCGCTGGCCGCGCTGACCGCCCTGTCGTTCACCTGGATCTTCAACGACCTGCTGTGGGCCATCACGGTGCTGCGCACCGACACCCAGATGCCCATCACCGCCTCCCTCATCGGGCTGCAGGGCCAGTACGTGTCCATGTGGAACGTGATCGCGGCCGGCTCGGTGATCGCCGCCGCCCCGACGGTGGCCGTCTTCCTCCGCTTCCAGCGCCACTTCGTGGCCGGACTGAACCTCGGAGCCGTCAAGTGACCGTGCACGACCGGTGGCTGCTGCGCACCGACACCACCACCTACGCGGTCACCCTCGGCGGCGACGACCGCTGGGCCGAACTCGCCGCCTGGGGCCCGCACGGTGTCGAGGACGGGCCGTCGCCCATGGACTGGTCGCGGCGCACCCACTTCATCGTCCCCGCCGACGCCGCCCCGGCCGAGTACATCCCGTACGGGCTGCGGCCGTTCACCGGCGCCGACCTGGTCGCCTCCCGCCCCGGCGGCGACCGCGGCAGCTGGTGGCGATTCACCGGCGCCACGCAGGACGGCGACCGGGCGCTGCGCCTGGAGTTCGCCGACGACGTCCTCGGGCTGCGCACGACGCTCCGGTACGAGACGGTGCCCGGCACGGACGTCGTGCTGCGCTGGACGGAGCTGACCTGCACCGGCGAGACCGAGGTACGCCTGGAGCGCTTCGACTCCGCCGCCGTCAATGTGCCCGTCCAGGGCGGCGCGCGGCTGACGTACCTGGCCGGACAGTGGTCGCAGGAGTTCCAGCTGAAGCACGTGGAGCTGGAGCGCGGCCGCTTCGAGATGGAGAGCACCCAGGGTTCGGCCGGGCACGCGTACCACCCCTGGCTCGCGGTCCAGGACGCCGCTGCCCCCGCCGAGGGCACCACCCCCACGTACGGCATCGCCCTGGAGTGGTCCGGCAACTGGCGGATCACCGCCGACGCCGAGCCCGGCGGCGCCGTGCGCGTACGCGCCGGCCGCGTGCCCCACGAGGGCGCCGTCCGACTCGCCCCCGGCGCCACCCTCGTCACCCCCCGGCTGGCCTGTGCCTTCAGCCCGGACGGGCTCGACGGACTGGCCCGCGTCTGGCACCGCTACGAGCGACACCTCACCGGCGAGCGCATCCACCGGCCACGCAAGGTCCTCTACAACTCGTGGGAGGCGACCGGCTTCGACGTCGACGCCGCCGGGCAGCTGGAGCTCGCCAAGACGGCCGCGGACCTGGGCGCCGAACTCTTCGTCGTCGACGACGGCTGGTTCACCGGACGCGCCGACGACACCGGCGGTCTCGGCGACTGGGACCCGGACCCGGCCGAATTCCCCGGCGGGTTCGACCGGTTCGTCGAGGACGTCCGCGCCCTCGGCATGGACTTCGGCCTGTGGGTGGAGCCCGAGGGCATCAGCCCCCGCTCCAGGCTCTACGCGGAGCACCCCGAGTGGGTGTACCGGATCGGGGGCCGACCCGCGACGCTCGTACGCAACCAGCTCCTGCTCGACCTCGGCCGCGAGGACGTCCAGGACTTCGTCATCGGCACGCTCGACCGGCTGCTCGGCTCGTACGCCATCAGCTACCTCAAGTGGGACATGAACCGGCCGCCCACCGAGCGCGGCCGCCCCGGCCACCCGGCCGGTCCCGACCCCGAGCGCCAGGACCTCGACGCCGCCCACGTCGCCGGCTACCTGCGCGTCCTGGACCACCTGCGCACCGCTCACCCACACGTCACCGTCGAGGGCTGCGCCGGCGGCGGCGCCCGCGTCGAGCACGCCACCCTCGCCCGCACCGACGTGATGTGGCCCAGCGACAACACCGCGCCCATGGACCGGCTGCGCGTCCAGTACGGCTACCTCCACGCGCACGCCCCGCACACCATGAGCTCCTGGGTCACCGACGCCCCCGGCGTCTTCGACCCGCGCCCCCGCTCCCTCGCCTTCCGGTTCGTCAACTCCATCGCCGGAGTCCTGGGCATCGGCGCCGACATACGCCACTGGACGCCGCAGCAGCGCGCCGAGGCCACCGAGTGGATCGCCCGCTACAAGGAGATCCGCGACATCGTCCACCACGGCGAGGTGAGCCTGCTCGGCAGCCCCGCCGACCCGACCTGCGGCATCCAGTACGAGGAACCGGGCGGCGCCCGCCTGGTGGTGACGGCCTGGAACACCGGCCCGCTCGACGGCGCGCCCCTGGTGCCCGGCCGGGCCGCCCGGCTCCGACTGCGCGGCCTGAGGCCGGACGCCGGCTACACCGACACCGCGACCGGCACCCGCTACAGCGGCGCGTACCTGCTCCACTCGGGGCTGCCGTTCGCCTGGACCACCGGACACGACGCGGAGTTGACCGTGCTGGCCCGGCAGTGACGACAACGGAAGAATTCGCACCGACTCTCGAACATCCGCACCCCACCTCCCTCTCGAACAGGAGACGACCCACCTCATGAACCCAGCGGCCCGCTTCACCAACCGCGTCGCCGTCGTCACCGGCGCCGCGTCGGGCATCGGCGCGGCCACCGCGGCACGCCTCGCCGCGGAGGGCGCGG
>LRTP01000727.1 GCA_001550305.1 Streptomyces diastatochromogenes | reverse complement strand
AACGCGGCCCGGTCGGCGGCCGGCCGGTACGGCGACCGGCACGGGCCCGCGCGGCTCCTCGTGCCCGGCCTGGTCCTCTCGGCCGGGGGTCTGTCGATCACGGCGGTGACCGGCAGTCCCGTCGCGGTCCTCGTCGGGGTCGCGGTCTTCGGCACCGGCTTCGGCATCGCCCAGAACGCCACGCTGACCCTGATGTACGCGCGCGTCCCGGCCACCGGATACGGCACCGTCACCGCGCTGTGGAACATCGCGTACGACGGTGGCATGGGCGTCGGCGCGGCGGGTTTCGGCGTGCTGGCCGGGGTGACGGGGTATCCGTCGGCGCTCGCCGTCACCGCCGTACTGATGCTGGTGGCGCTGATCCCGGCGTACCGCGACGCGCGAGCCGATCGTGCGACCGGCACCTCGCCGACCGAAGTCGTGGCCGGGTGACGCCTCAGTCCCGCGGCCCGGTCGCCCCCTCGATCACCCGTCGCAGCCCCTCCGTGAGGTCGTCCGCCGTGGAGGCGCTCGCCGGGTCGAAGAGCCACTGCACCATCAGACCGTTGAGCAGCGCCTGGTAGAAGCCGCCGAGGGACTGGACGGTGCGCTCGTCGAGCGTCTCCTCGTCCAGGCCCGTGAGCATCGCGACGAGCCCGGACCGTCCCTCGATCTGTGCCTTCGCCATCAGTTTCCGCAGCTCCGGAACCCGCTCCCCCTGCGTCACGATCTCCATGCTGGCGGCCCAGACGGGCCGGAACTCCTCGAAGGACTCCAGCATCCGCGTCCACACGCTGTGGAACCGCTCCACGGAACCCCCGGGCGCGCCCTCGTGCTCCTGGTGGGGGGCGAATTTCTCGCCCCACTCCTGCACCAGCTCCACGAAGGCCTGCGTCAGCAGCGCGTCCTTCGACCCGTAGTGGTAGCCGATGGACGCCAGGTTCGTCCCGGACTCCTTCACGATGTCGCGCGCCGTGGTGCGCACGAACCCCTTCTCCAGCAGGCAGCGCTTGGCGCCTTCGAGCAGATCCTCACGGTGTCCCATGCCGATCAGCGTACCCCCGATACAGACAAACGTCCCAGACGCTCGTTTTAAACAAGCGTACTAGACAAGTGTTTAAGACGTCCGTACAGTCCCTGTCATGACGAACTCGAAGCACTCGACGAGCACCACCCCCGCACCCGGCGGAGGCCTCGCCGGCCGCCGCGAATGGACCGCCCTCGGCGTCCTGATGCTTCCGCTGCTGCTGGTCTCGATGGACGTCTCGGTCCTCTACTTCGCGATCCCCGCGATCAGCGCGGACCTGGAGCCGAGCGGCACCCAGCAGCTGTGGATCTTCGACATCTACGCGTTCGTGCTCGCCGGACTGCTGATGACGATGGGCTCCCTCGGCGACCGCATGGGCCGCCGCAAGCTCCTCCTCGTCGGCGCCGCCGCCTTCGGCACGGCCTCGGTCATGGCCGCCTACGCCGACAGCGCCGAGATGCTGATCGCGGCCCGCGCGGTCCTCGGCATCGGTGGCGCCACCCTCATGCCGTCGACGATGGCGATCATCCGCACGATGTTCACCGACCCCGGGCAGCGCGCGAAGGCGATCGGTCTGTGGTCCGGCGTCATGACCGGCGGCATCGCGCTCGGTTCGGTGATGAGCGGTGTCCTCGTCGAGTACTTCTGGTGGGGCTCGGTCTTCCTCGTCAACCTGCCCGCGATGGTGCTGCTGCTGGTCCTCGGCCCGATCCTGCTCCCCGAGTCCAAGAACCCGGAACCGGGCCGTTTCGACCTGCTCAGCGTGCCGCTGTCGATGGCCGCCGTGCTGCCCGTCATCTACGGCGTGAAGGAAATCCCGTCCGAGGGCTGGAAGTTCGAGTACGGCGCCTCGATCGTCGTCGGTCTCGTCTTCGCCGCGCTCTTCGTCCAGCGGCAGCGCACCGCCAAGTCCCCGCTGATCTCCCCCGAGTTGTTCCGGGGCCGGGGCTTCGCGCCCGCCGTCGTGCTCAACCTGGTCTCCGCGTTCGGGATGATGGGGTCGGCGTACTTCACCACGCAGTACCTGCAGTCGGTCCTCGGCAAGAGCTCCATGGAGGCCGCGCTGTGGTCGCTGCTGCCGACGGTCCTGGTCGGGGTCGCCGCGCCGGTCGCCGCGCAGCTGGCGCAGAAGGGTGTCCATCGCGCCCACGTCGTCTCCGGCGGTTTCGTCCTCGGCGCGTGCGGCTACGGTCTGCTGGCCTTCACCGGGACCGACTCGATGTGGCTGGTCCTCGCCGGGGCCGGTGTCCTCGCCTCGGGGATCGTCACCGTGATGTCCCAGATGATGGATCTGGCGCTGGGCACCGTCCCCGTCGGCAACGCGGGCGCCGCGTCGTCGCTGCTGGAGACGGGTGCCGAGTTCGGCGGGGCGCTCGGTATGGCGGTCCTCGGGTCCATCGGTACGGCCGTCTACCGCCACGAGATTCCGTCCGGCGCCCCGGCGCCGGCCCAGGAGACCCTCGGCGGCGCGCTGGCTGTCGCCCACGGGTTGCCGGGCGGCGCGGGGGATGCGCTGGTGCGGGCCGCGCGGGAGGCGTTCACCAGTGGGATGCAGGGGGCGGCGATCGCGGGGGCGGTGTTGTTGCTGGGGGCGGCGGGGGTCGCGTCTGCGACGTTGCGGCGCGTGCGGGTGCGGGAGATCGGGGCCGAGGCCCCCCACCCCGAACAGGCTCCCGCCTGACACCCCTTCACCAGGGCTACGCCCTTGGAACCCCGGCTGTGCGCTCCGACTACGGGGGGCGGGGTCCGATCGCGCAGTTCCCCCGGCCCCTCGGGCCGGGCTGCGCCCCGGCCCCCCGCCCTCCCAAAGTGCTTTGCCTGCCGGCCGGTGGGGGCCGATCGCGCCGTTCCCCGCGCCCCTCAGACGGGGCTACGCCCCGAAACCCCACCCACCCGAAGTGCCATGCCTGCGGGCCGGTGGGGGCCGATCGCGCCGTTCCCCGCGCCCCTCGGGCGGGGCTGCGCCCCGGATCCCCCGTCTCCCTGAGTGCTTCGTCTGCAGGACGGTGGGGGCTGATCGCGCAGTTCCTCGCGCCCCTAAAAGCCCCGGCCCCGGCCCCGGCCATCCAGCCGGTCCGGCGCTTGAGGACAAGGCCGAAGGCCGATACCCCACCCACCCCGCGCAACCC
>LRTP01000726.1 GCA_001550305.1 Streptomyces diastatochromogenes | reverse complement strand
CTGGGCCGACGCCTCGCTCGGCCCGGGGAGCGACGGCGCGACCCCCGACGGCAAGGGCACCCTCGCCGACGCGACCGCCGAACGGGCGGCCGAGGAGTTGGGCCTGACCCCGGCTCAGGTCCGCGGGGACTGGGACACCGCACGCCTCGCCGGCCTCGTCGAGGTGCACGGCGACATCGCCCGCCCCGGCTGGCGACTGCGCGCCTGGAACCGCGACGACAGCGCCGTCCTGCGCGGCTGGGTCGCCCTCTTCGACGCCTGGTCGCTCGCCCACCCCGAGCCGGCCGACCGCGAGGCGTCCGCCGTCGCCGAGGTCGTCTCCGCGATGCCCCAGGTGCTCTCCTTCCTCCAGCTCTCCGCCGGGCCCGTCCCCATGGAGCAGCTCCTCGACCTCCTCGAGCAGCGCGTCACCGAACTGCGCACCGAGCGCTGCGAGATCCCCTACGGCCCCCAGCCGGAGCCCGTCCCGGAGGCCGCCGAGATCGCGGACGCCCCCCTCGAGCCCCTCCTCGACTGGGCCCTGCACGCGCTCGCCTCCGTCGGCGCGCTCACCTGCGCCGACGGGCAGGCCACGCTCACCCCGCTCGGCAGCTGGGCGGTCTGGGTCAAGCTGGAGCAGATCTGCGTCGCCGCGCAGAGCCCCGCCGGGAACATCGAACAGCCCGCCTCGGACATGCTCCGCGGCTGCGCCCAGCTGCGCCCGAACGCGGCCCGCGCCGAGTACCGCGCCTGGCTCGCCGCCCGCCCCGTGGGCAGCGCCGTCACCGAACTCCTCGAAGCCGCCCGCGGCGAGGACGCGCTCACCCGCGGCCTCGCCTTCGAGGCGCTGCGCGTGGTCGGCGCCCCCGCCGAGCCCGACGTACGCGCCGTGGCCGACGAGTCCTGGCTGCGCCCCTACGCCCTGCTGTGGCTCGCCGAGCACGACGGGCACGACCCGGAGGACGCCCACGAGGTCCTCACCCGCGAAGAGTCCACCTGGCTCTGGGTCGACACCGCCGCCGCCGTCGCCGACCACGGTGAGGCGCCGCTTCTCGTGCGCCATCTGGAGTCCGCGGTGCAGCCCACCGTGCCCGCGCTCCTCGACGAGGTGCGCGCCGTCGGCCATCCCCGCACCGTCCAGGTCCTGGTCGCGCTCGCCGCCGCGCACCCGGACCCGGCCCTCGCCAAGGCCGTACGCCGCGCCGCCTTCCAGGTCCACACCGGAGGCAGCTAGAGCCTGCCTGTCCCTGGGATCAGCCCCGCACCTCCTCGCCCCCGCGCCCCCGGGGTCAGCCCCGTATCTCCGGGGCGTACGTGCCGAAGCTCCAGATGTTGCCCTCGGCGTCCCGGGCCAGGTAGTCCCGCGAGCCGTAGTCCTGGTCGGTCGGGGGCATGAGGATCTCCGCGCCGTGGTCCACGGCGCGCTGGTGGTGTGCGTCGACGTCGTCCACGACCACGTACACCCCCATGGGGCCCGCGTCCTTCATCGCGCCGTCGAAGACGCCACCGCGGCCCTTGGAGCCGAGCATCACCGCGCCGTTGCCCTGGACCAACTCGGCGTGCATCACCGTGCCGTCCTCACTCTCGTACACCGAGGCCTCCGAGAAACCGAAGGCCTCCGTCAACTGCCTGATCGCCGCTTTCGCGTCCGCGTACAGCAGCGTCGGGTAGATGCTCGGGCGCCCGCCGTCCGTACCTGCCATGCCGATCACTCCCACTGGAACTCGTCCTGCTGGGCTGGAATGTCACCCGCTGCCCAGTCTTGCACCGGCCACTGACAACGCCCCGGAGCGCCGAAGCCGCCCGGAACGCGCCGCATCCGCGGACTTCTCCTCGCCCCGTCCGCGCTCCCGCCTTCGCCCGTCCGCGCTCCCGCCTCCGCCCGGTCAGCGCTCTCGCCTCCGCCCCGTCCGCGCGCTCAGCGGAAGGTGTTGCACTGCGCCATGTCGCCGGTGCGGTAGCCCTGGTAGAACCACTGCTGCCGCTGCGCGGACGAGCCGTGCGTCCACGTCTCCGGGGTCACCCGGCCCTGGAACTCCCGCTGGATCCGGTCGTCGCCGACGGCGGCCGCCGCGTCCAGTCCGTCCCGGATGTCGGCCGGAGTGAGGTTCTTGATCAACGGCCTGCCCGTCGACGGGTCCTTCGTCGTCGTCGCGTGGTGCGCCCACACCCCCGCGTAGCAGTCCGCCTGCAGCTCCACCTTCACCGAGTTGCTGTTCGCGCCCGTGACCCCGCTCTGGGCCCTGCCCAGCGTCCCCATCAGGTCCTGCACATGGTGCCCGTACTCGTGCGCCACCACGTACGCCTGCGCGAACGGCCCGCCGCTGGAGCCGAACTTGGTCCGCAGGTCGTCGAAGAAGCCCAGGTCCAGATAGACCTTGCGGTCGCCGGGACAGTAGAAGGGCCCGACCGCCGAGGTCGCGGTGCCGCACGCGGTGTTCACCCGCCCGCTGAAGAAGACGGTCGGCGAGCGCGTGTACCTACCGCCGCGTCGTGCGAACTCCTGCGCCCAGAAGTCCTGCACGCTGTTGACCACCGCCACCGTCCGGCAGTCCTCCCTGGCGTTCGCGTCCCGCCCCGTCCGGCAGGTCTGCTTGATCTGGTCGAGCGAGGAAGTGGTCACCGTGGGCTGGTCGTTGCCGGAGGACAGCCCGAGCTGATCGGGCCCGACGCCGAAGAACAGCCCGAGGATCAGGGCGATCAGACCCGCGATGCCACCCCCGACGGTCGCCCTGCCACCAGGGATCCGACTGCCGCGCGCATCCTGCACGTCGGAGGTGTCCAGGTCGGCGTCGTCGTCGAACTGCATGGGCACACCACCCTCTGCGTACGGCTTCGCACCTCGGCGTACGTCGCTCCGTGGCGCCATCCTCGTACGCCCGCAGGGGTCCGGCGCCGGGCGGAGGGCCGAACGGGCGACACACCCCCCGCCGCCCGCCGTGTCCCGACGGGCGTTCCCACCGCCCACGCCTACGCTCTGCGCCTGATCTGTGCGCCTGGACGGCCGGACAGGTCCTAGGAGCGGCGGGTGGTGCCGATGGGGGCGAGGTGATGGCTGTGCCGGTCGAGGCGGCGGAGGCGGAACAGTCCGCCCCGGCGACCACACACCCCACGGCCCCCCGGCTCCGTCTCCCCACCGCCCGCCGCCAAGCCGCCCGCGCGCTG
>LRTP01000725.1 GCA_001550305.1 Streptomyces diastatochromogenes | reverse complement strand
CGGCGTTGGCGGGTCCGTCGGCGCCCTGCGGGAGGATCAGCTGGGGCAGTCCGGCCGCGAGCGCGGCCAGGGTGGTGCCGGCGCCGCCGTGCTGGACGACCAGGGCCGCCCGCTTCAGTGCCTCGGGCTGGGCCACCCACGCGGCCGCCACCACCCGCTCGGGCAGTTCGCCCAGGTCGGCGACGTCCACCACCGGGCCGGTGGCCACCAGGACCGGCACCTCGAGCGGCAGCAGCCCCTCGATGACCGTGCGCAGGACGTCCGCCGAGCCCAGTGCGGTGCCCAGGGTCAGGTAGACGAAGGGGCCGTCCGCGTCCCGGATGGCCGCGGGCAGTTCGCCCGGCTCGCCGTAGGCGACGGGGCGCTGCTCGACGCGGGGCAGCGGGGCGGCCAGGAAGCCGCGGTCCTGCAGGGAGGGCGGGCAGATGTCGATGTAGGTGCGGGCCAGGGCCAGCAGCTGGCCGCCGGGCACGTGCACGCCCAGGTCGGCGGCGGTGGCCAGCAGTTCCTCCTGGATGCGGGCCTCCTCGGGGCCCATCGCCATCACGCCCACGCCGTGCGCGACGGCGGGCACGCCCGCCAGGTGCGCGGCGAAGGCGGCGCCGGGGTTGAGCGCCTCGTAGACGACGAGGTCGAAGCTCCCGCCGGCCAGGACGGGGGCGAGGTCGGCGGCCACCCAGCGGGGCAGCACCGAGCCGAACACCTTCACATGCAGGTCGGCCAGTACCTCGGGCGGCACGTCCTGGGCGCCCAGGTCGCCGTCGCCCTCGCCGTGTTCGAGGCCGGCACTGCCGCGTACTGCTTCCATGAACGCCTCGGGAACCGAGCGGCCCGCCGCCACCGGCTCAAGGCCGGCCGCCCGCAGGGCCGGGTGCAGCTGCTCGCCGGTGGCGAAAGCGACCTCGTGGCCCGCGGCGCGCGCGGCCTTCGCCAAGGGAAGCAGGGGATACACGTGCCCGAAGTTGCCCGCGCTGGCAAAGAGGATTCTCATACCGCCCCACGGTAGGGACGCCCCCACCCTTTGTCTAGCAGTGACAGGAGACATAGCAGCGGCAGGTACGGAGGTTCGAGCGGGCGTGCGGGGCGTTTCGAGGCGCTCTCCAGTCACGGCCGATCGCCCTGGCGGATCGTCGTGCCGGCGGCCTGGCCCCGGGCGCGCGGCACACGGCGAAGGAGTCACGACTGATGACCATCACCCAGGCGGTGCCCCCGGGCACCCTCACCCGTCCGGGGCGGCGCTTCACGCTGTCGGCCCAGACCCTGGACAGCCCTCTGACGCCCAATCCGGTCTTCCGTGAATGGTTCGCCGAACAGCGCCGCACCAACCGCTACGAGGTGCGGCGCATCCCCTTCCGCGACCTGGTCGGCTGGCGCTTCTCGGACTCCACCGGCAACCTCGTGCACGACAGCGGCCGGTTCTTCTCCGTGGAGGGCCTGCAGGTGCGCGCCGAGTGGGAGGGGCACGCCGCGTCCTGGTCGCAGCCGATCATCAACCAGCCCGAGATCGGCATCCTGGGCATCGTCGTCAAGGAGTTCGACGGCGTCCTGCACTGCCTGATGCAGGCCAAGATGGAACCCGGCAACCTCGAGACCGTGCAGCTGTCCCCCACCGTGCAGGCCACCCGCAGCAACTACACCGGCGTGCACAAGGGCGCCCGGGTGAACTACATCGAGTACTTCGCCCCGCCGCGGACCGGCTCCCGGGTGCTGTTCGACTCCCTGCAGTCCGAACAGGGCTCCTGGTTCCTGCGCAAACGCAACCGGAACATGGTGGTCGAGGCCCTCGGCCCCGTCCCCGCGCACGAGGACTTCGTCTGGCTGACCCTCGGCCAGATCCACCAGCTGCTGCGCGAGTCGAACGTGGTCAACATGGACGCCCGCACCGTGCTGTCGCTGATCCCCTCGTACACCGACGAGGGGCCCCCGCTGCACAGCATGGAGCACCTCCTCAACCGGCTCACCGAGATCAAGGCCCACCGCGAGCTCGTGCAGACCAGCATGCCGCTGGCCGCCGTGCGGAACTGGCGGCGCACCGAGGACGCCATCGCCCACGACAGCGGCCACCACTTCACCGTCATCGCCGCGTCCGTGGCCGCCGCCAACCGCGAGGTCACCCGCTGGACCCAGCCCCTGCTCGCGCCGGCCGAACAGGGCCTGTCGGCGTTCCTGGTGCGCCGCATCGGCGGCGTGCCGCACCTGCTCGCCCACGCCCGCTCCGAGGCCGGCGTCCTGGACGTGGCCGAACTCGGCCCCACCGTGCAGTGCCAGCCCGGCCGCGCCCTGACCCTGCCGCTGCCCCGCCGGCCCCGCTACCTCGACCTCGTCCTGCGCGCCGATCCCGGCACGCTGCTGTACGACACCGTGCAGTCCGAGGAGGGCGGCCGCTTCCACCACGCCGGCAACCGCTACGTCCTGATGGAAGTGGGCGGCGAGTTCCCCGTCGACGTACCCGGGGACTTCCTGTGGGTGACCGCCGGCCAGCTGTCCGACCTGCTGCGGCACAGCAACTACCTCAACATCGAGGCCCGGACCCTGCTGAGCGCCCTGCGCGCGGCCTGGGCCCGCGGCGGGGCGTACGCCCGGTGAACGGGCCCGAGCGCGCACAAAAAGCGGGTGTGCTGCGGATCGGGGTGCTGGGCTGCGCGGACATCGCCGAGCGGCGCATGCTGCCCTCGATGGCCCGCCAGCCGCTCGTCGAGGTGACCGCCATCGCCAGCCGCAGCCTCGCGAAGGCGCGGGCGTTCACCGGCCGGTTCGGCGGCACCCCGGTGGCCGGCTACGCCGGGCTGCTGGAGCGCGACGACGTGGACGCCGTCTACCTGCCGCTGCCGCCCGAACTGCACGTGGAGTGGACCCTGCGGGCGCTTCAGGCCGGCAAGCACGTGCTGTGCGAGAAGCCGTTCGCCGCCCGCCTCGCGGACGCGGACAAGGCGGTGTCCCTCGCCCGCGAGCGCGGCCTGCTGCTGATGGAGAGCTTCATGTTCCTCCACCACTCCCAGCACGCCCGCGTCCAGCAGCTGCTCGGCGACGGGCTGATCGGCGAACTGCGCCTGTTCGGCTCCGAGTTCGGCATCCCGCTGCGCCGCGACGCCGACGGCACCCCGCGGCGGGCCAGCACCCTGCCCGAGGTCGCCGCCTACCCGCTGCGCGCCGCCCAGCT
>LRTP01000724.1 GCA_001550305.1 Streptomyces diastatochromogenes | reverse complement strand
CGGTCACGGCCTGCTCATCGCGCTCGGCCACCCGCCGCGCGGGTACCTGAGGACTGAAGCCGAGCCGGTGCATCAGCCTCGTGGCACACCTCCAGCCGGACGCCCACAAGGCCGTCCTCGGAGTCTGGGAACGCATGGAAACCCCGCTCACTATCGTCACATGAACGTTCCTCCGCCCCTGTCCGGGCAGGACAGGGGCGGAGGCGTTCGAAAGCAGGCCACGCCTGCTCTGCTGGTCGAAGCCGCAGCCGCAGGCGTGCCGCCAGGGCTGGAATGCGCTACCTCCGGCACTGGTCCAGGGCCACGAGGCGGGCAGGACGGCGGTCAGCCGGCCTGGCCGGTGACCCGGGCGAGCACCGCGTCGGCCTCGGCCGCGGAAAGGGGCTTGCCAGCGCCGCGCCAGGCGATGTGCTGATCGGGGCGGACCAGCACCGCCGCGGCCTCGTCGTCAGGCGGCGGCACCATCCCGTCCAGCCGCACCACGGTGAGCGGAATCCCCGCGCGGTCGGCCGCCGTGACAAGCTCGTCGGCACCGGACTCCCGATGGTGAACCACCAGGGTCAGACCCTCGCCGAGCGCGTCGTACAGGGACGTGCCGTCCGGCAGCCAGGCGTGCGGCAGCCGCGCGCCCGGGGTGGTGGTGGGCCGGTACTCGGTGAGCGACTCCACCACCGGGAGCGGGTCACCGGCGTCCCGCGCCTCGTGCTCGACCACCGGTGATCCGGTGTAGGCGTACCCCAGGACGAGGCCGAGGCTGTGGAATTCGCCGTCCATGGTGGCCCGGACTGTCTCGGCCAGTGCCGCCCGCTCCCGCAGGCCGTCGGGACCGTGCGCCTCCAGCGAGGGGCTGGGGCGCATGGCCACCGACGCCCGCATGGTGGAGGTGGTCCACCCGATGGTCTCCTGCGCGACCGCCCGCCGTTCGGCCTGGTAGCTGTCGAGCAGCCGGGGTCCTGCCCAGCCCTGGAGGACGGCGGCGAGTTTCCAGCCGAGGTTCACCGCGTCACCGATGCCGGTGTTGTATCCGTGGCCACCCCACGGCGGGTTGAGGTGGGCGGCGTCACCGGCCAGGAACACCGGACCGACCCGGTAGGTGTCGGTGAGCTGCATGCGCGCGTGCCAGGTGTCGGTGGACAGTACTTCGATGTCGGCCGGGCCGCCGATGTACGCGCGCACCAACGACTCCGCGGACAGGGGCCCGTCGTCCTCCAGCGCGGTGAGACTGACGTTCAGCCACCAGGTGTCGGCCAGGTCCATCCGTCCCATGACGCCGCTGAACCAGGAATTGATCACCCAGTAGTGTACGGCGGGGCCGTGCGGCACGCGGTCGGCCAGCCCGGGGGAGCGGAAGACGATGCTGCGGTTGACGCGGGCGTCGTCGGCCCCTTCCAGCCGGACGCCGACGGCTGAGCGGGTGACGCTGCCCGGACCGTCCGCACCGACCAGGTAGCGGGCGGTGACCTGGGCGGTCCGTCCGTCGGCGGCACGCGCCCGGACCTCCACGGGGCTGTCCGGTCCCAGCGGCGTGCAGTCGGTCAGCGACCAGCCGAACGCCGTCCGCACCGTCGGCAGCTCGGCGAGGGCCTCGCGCAGCACCGTCTCGACCACGGGCTGGGTCACCTGCTGCCCGGACTCGGCGAACTCAGGCCGCCGCTCGGGGGTCAGTCCGAAGCAGTCGTTGACGCGGGTGATCTCGTGGCCGAGCAGGCTGGTGCAGAACACCGCCTGCCGGGAGAAGTCCACCGGCAGCGCGGCTGCCGCGCGCAGCCGGTCGGCCAGGCCCCAGCGGCGGAAGTGCTCCATGGTGCGAACGCTGCTCGATTTGGCCCGGGGGCGCAGTGACGACAGGCGTGTGCGGGGTTCGAGCACTACGCAGTCGATGCCGCGGGTGCCCAGCTCGATCGCCGTGGCCAGGCCGACCGGACCGGCGCCGGCGATGACGACGGAGGCGTCCACCGGCCTGTCGGAGGGCTCGTCGGGCCGGTCTTCGAAGAGTGCGCCGGAGGGCGGGACAGGGGCAGGGGTCACGACGCCACCTCGGTACGGGTGTCGGAACGGTCGAGGAAGTCGGTGAGCAGGGCGTTGAACGGGGTGCCGACGTTCTGTGTGCCGTGGCCGCCGGGGACGACTGCCCGCCGCGCGCCGAGCTGTTCGGCGAGCGCGTCGCCGATCACCTCGAACAGCGGCCGCTGTCCGCCGGTGACGACCAGGGCGGGGATACCGGCGGCCCGCACCTGAGCCACCGGTACTTCGGCGTCCCATGGCCACGCGATGCCGAGGCGGTGTCCCCGCTCGGCGAACGCCCGCAGGGCGTTGGGCAACGGGCTGGGGAACGAGGCAGTCGGCTCGATCCCGGCGAAGAAAGCACGGAAGAAAGTTTCGGGGTCGCCGGGCGGGTCGGCCACCAGGTCGCGCATGGCCTTCTCGTAGCGGTCGACGACGTCCGTGCCTCGGGCGACCGCGCTGGCCGCGCTCTCGACCAGGGTCAGCGAGCGGACCGCATCCGGCACCTCCGCGGCGGCGTGCAGCGCCGCCAGGGTGCCGTAGGACTGCGCGACCACGTGTGCGCCGCCGGAGCCGCGCAGCTCCTTCAGCAGTTCGGCCAGCAGCCGGCCGTCCACCCGGTGGTCCTCTCGGTCGCTGCGGTCGCTGCGGTCGTAGTTGAGACGGGAGACGACCAACAGCCGCCACCTGTCTGCCAGCGGCAGTTGGGCTTGCCAGGAGTCCGGGCCGCCGAACACCCCGCCGTGGACGAACACGACCGGCGCGCCGTCCCCGTACTCGGTGACGAACGTACCGCCCGGGCCGGGGCGTTCCACCCCGGCCGTCCGCTCCGGACGGGGCACGGGCGCGGACCCGCCCGGACTCGCCGCCGCATGGCCGCGCAGCGCGTGCAGCAGGGCGTCTTCCAGGTTCGTGAGACTCGGACCGTCCAGGAAGACGCCGGTCGGCGGGGACACCCCGAACCGTCCGGTGACACGCTCCTTGAGTTCCACCGCAAGCAGGGAATCCATGCCCTGGTCGGACAACGACCCGTATCGGTCGACGTCGGCGGCGGCACCGCCCAGCACCAGGGCGGCGACATCGGCGAGTCCGGCCCGCACCTGTGCGCGCACCTCCTCCTCCCCGGCCGCCCGCAGCTTCCCGGCCAGCTCGTCGAGACGGACGGCG
>LRTP01000723.1 GCA_001550305.1 Streptomyces diastatochromogenes | reverse complement strand
GACGCCGACCAGCTGCGCGACGAGGTCCGCGACTACGTCGTGGAGCATCTGGGCGACGCGGACGCCTCGCTGGTGATCGATGACACCCAGGCCCGGAAGAAGGGCACGAGATCGGTCGGGGTGGCCTTCCAGCACTGACCCTGTTGGCGAATTCGTCAGGCCACCACGGGCAGCGCCTTGGTGGCGCGATAATTGAGGTCACCAGTCGCGGGGACGACGTCCATGAGGTGATGGCGATGTCCCTGCTTGCCCACGAGCCCCTTCCGGTACCGGACTTGACTGCGCAGGTCGCACGGGCTGCCTTTCCGGACGGTTGCCTGGGCATGCGCCTGCGCGACGCCCTGGGGCCGGTCTTCCGCGACGACGACTTCGCGGATCTGTTCCCACGACGCGGACGGCCGGCCCTCTCACCGGGGCAGTTGGCACTGGTGTGCGTGCTGCAGGAGAAGTCGAAGCCGGGGTCAGTCAGTTCCAGGCTGAGGGCGTATTTCCATCCGATCCGCTCCCGAACGGCGGTCGCGGCCTGGCGGTCGGACAGTCCCTCAACAAACGGTGCTGTGCGAGTTCCGTGCCCGGCTCATCGCCGGCAAGGCCGAGCGCCGGGTATTCGACCGGCTCTTGAAGGTGTGCCAGGACCACAAGCTCCTCGGCAGCCGCGGAGCGGCCCGCACCGACTCCACCTACGTGCTTGGCTCGGTGCGCGTGTTGAACCGACTGGAGCTGGTCGGCGAGACCGTGCGCGCCGCGCTGAACGCCCTGGCCATCGCCGCCCCGCGCTGGCTCGGTGGCTGGATGCCTCCCGGGTGGGCCGACCGCTACGGGCATCGGGTGGAGAACTACCGGCTTCCCCAGACCGAGGCCGAACGACTGGCCTTCGCGACAGCAGTGGGGGCCGACGGTGCGGTGATCTTGACCCGGGTGGACGCCGACGACGCTCCTGCCGTGCTGGAGGAACTCGAGGCGGTGCAGGTCCTGCGCGCGGTGTGGCCGCAGCAGTACGACCTTGCTGCCAACTCCCCGCGCTGGCGGGCAACCGAAGAACTGCCCTCCTCACAGGAGCGGATCGCTTCCCCCTACGACGTCGAGTGCCGATACGCGATCAAGAGGACCACGAGGTGGACCGGCTACAAGTGCCACCTCACTGAGCACTGCGGCCCCGACCTGCCCCACCTGGTCACCGACGTGGACACCACCGACGCCTCCCAAAGCGACCAGAATATGATCGCGCCGATCCACGACCGCCTCGACCAGCGGGATCTGCTGCCCGACGAGCACCTGGTCGACACCGGCTATATGGCTGCGGCCACCCTCCTCGACGCGGCCCATGACCGTGGGGTCCGCCTGGTCGGTCCGATGCCACCAGACACCAGCTGGCAGGCCAAGGCCAATGAAGGCTTCGACCTCGCCGCCTTCGCCGTCGACTGGCAGGCCCAGACCGCAATCTGCCCCCGGGGTGCGGTAGCCCGGCAGTGGCGTGAGCAGCTCGACAGCCGCGGCCACCCCGTCATACGGATCCGGTTCTCCGACCAGGACTGCGCGCCATGCCCCGTGCGCGGCAAGTGCACACGGAGGGCGAGTGAGCCACGTGACCTGGTCTTACGTCCGCAAGCTGAGCACGAGACCCTGCAACGGCACCGACAGGAACAGGGCACGACCGCCTGGAAGGAGAGCTACGGTCGGCGCGCCGGGGTGGAGGGAACGATCTCGCAGGCCGTCCGGGGCCCCGACATTCGACACGCCCGCTACCGCGGCCTGCCCAAGGTCCAGCTCCAGCAGATCTTCTCCGCTGCTGCCCTCAACCTGCTCCGCGTTGACGCCTGGCTCACCGACACGCCCTTGGCACGAACCCGGGCGTCACGCCTCGAAGCGCTGCCCGTGATGGCCTGACGAATTCGCCAACAGGGTCAGCACTGCGGGCTGACTGGGGCATGCGTTCTGGGGTTGACCGGGCGGCTGGTCAGAACGGGTGCGGCTCGGCGGGCGCCGGGTTCGGAGACGCGGAAGTGGAATAGGGTGCTGGCCCGGCCGTCGGCGCGGGCCCGCTCTGAGACGGCACGCCTTGGCGGTAGGCCTTGGTGACCTTGGCGGTCGCATAGGTCAAGGAGGCTGCGACCTCCTCGGCGTCGATCTCCAGGGTGGTGCGGCGGATGCCCTCTTTGTCGTCGAAGGTGCGCTGTCTGAGCCGTCCGGTGACGATGACCCTCATGCCTCGGTTGAGGGACTGCGCGGCGTTCTCGCCGGCCTGGCGCCAGAGCGAGCAGCGCAGGAACAGCGGGTCCCCGTCGATGAATTCGCTGCGCTCGCGGTCGAACACGCGGGGAGTGGAGGCGATGGTGAAGGCCGCGACGGGGAGGCCGGAGTTGGTGTGCCGCAGTTCGGGGTCGGCGGTCAGGTTGCCCACCACCGTCACCAGCGTCTCGCCTGCCATGCCGCCACCCCTTGCCTTGTGCTGGAACATGCCCACCGTACCGGCCCTGCGGGCCCGCTGGCACGATGACCGCTATGGCAAGCGAGGAGAACGACCTGGAGACGGCGGCCGTGGCACTGCGTGAGGCGCAAGCGGCGGTTCACCTGGCCCGCCGGAAGCTGACCGCGATGGTGGTCAGCGCGTACCGAGCCGGGGAGCCGGTTGCCCGCATCGCTGAGCGTGCAGACATGAACGTGATGGACGTTCGGAACCTGCTGGCTGCTACTCGCACCTCGCGCCGCAGGTGAGTATGGGTGCGCAGTCTCGGACGATCCGGCCCACACGGGACTGCCAGCGGGCCGTCTGTCCGGGGCTGGGGCTCCTCAAGGGTGAGATCGGCGCAGGAACGGTGTCCGGCGTGCGGTGTGTCCGTCTCGGTGCGCAAACAGACCGAGACGGTGTACTGCTTGCCGAAGTGCCGTACGAGGGCGTGGCGAAAGCACGGCCTTTCTCGTCGGTGATGACAGCGGCTTTGGCCCGGCCCGCGACTCTGCTGATCAATTCGTCTGGGTTTGGGGACTGCTGATGCGCGAGGGTGACTTGCCCGGTTCTTGACGTTCTGATGGTGAGGCTGCGGGCACGAGAGGTGCTGACGAACCAGATGCTCAGGAATAAAGAGTTGCGGGCGGCGGCCCGGCTGACCGAGGAGCTTGGAAACCCGTTGCCGCGTTGCAGGCCGTTAACCTGTCGGTATGTCAGTGCGTTGTGGCA
>LRTP01000722.1 GCA_001550305.1 Streptomyces diastatochromogenes | reverse complement strand
CCTGGCGGCGAATCGGCTTTCCCTGCCCTGCTCCGCAGGAGTCCGATTCCTCCCCCGCCTGAAGGCGGGGGTATCCACGGAGGAATCCCGATGAACTCCATCATGGAGAGATGGGTGCAGACCTGCCGCCGTGAGCTGCTGGACCGCGCCCTGATCTGGAACCAGCGGCATCTCCTCCACGCACTGGGGGAGTTCGAGCAGTTCTACAACGCGCACCGGCCGCACCAGGGCATCGCGAGCGCCCGCCCGCTGCACCCGCTCCCCGAACCGATCACCGATCACCGATCCGGACGAAACGCCCGCCTCGACATACGCCGAACCGACCGACTCGGCGGCCTCCTTCACGAGTACCAGCATGCTGCGTGACCAGGCCGGATGAGGTTTCCGGCAAGGGCACCGACCCCGGCTCGTCCTCCGGCCGCGGTCCGGCGTCTTCCCGCTCGCCGTCGCCCTGCTCCACCGACTCCATCGGCTCCACCGCCTCCCCGGCCCCGTTCGCCGGCCCGGCGCGCCCGCCCCGAGCCGGTCACGCGGCGCGCCTCGTACACCTCCCGCTCCGGCGCGTACAACCGGAACGCGGCGGAGCGTAACCACCGGTCACGCTACGCCACCGCGGGGAGCGTTGAGGGCATGACCAGTGAGACCGCTCCCCCCGACCGTGTCGCCCACCCCACCAGCCCCACATGCCACTTCGCGATGCGGTTCAGCTCCACCCCGCGCGGCGCGCGGCTCGCCCGGCGGCTCGCCGGGCAGCGGTTCAACGCGTGGGGCATCCCCTACGACTACGACCCGCACCACGCACTGACGCTGATCGTCGCCGAGCTCGCCCCGGACCGCAGCGCCCGCAAGGCCGCCTGGCGGATGATCCGCCGCGAGGAGGGCCTGGACGACGACGTCTGACCCGTAGGCTCCGGCTGGATATGCTGGCCGGGGCACCCCTTGGAGGACATCGTGAGCACACAGCCGGACCACGGCACGGAGCTTGTCCCGCGCCCCGAACGTACCCCCGACGCCGTCCGCGTGGCGCTCGCCCGGATCGCCCCTCACCGCCTTGACGAGATGGAAAAGCACAAGGAAGAAGCACTCGCCGCCGCCATTCGGACCAGTAAGATCGGGCACCTTCAGCACTGGCTGACCCACTGGGCCGCTCAGGTGGAGATCGAGCGTCGGCCCGATCTCTCCGCACGCCGTAGCCGTGCTCTCGCCACGATCCACGGCACGGCCAGCAAGGACGACCCCGCATTCCGATCTGCCATGGCGGAGTTGCGTGCCGTCGAGGACACGGCGACGCAGGCGGTGTCCGAGTGACGTGGAGGTGGGAGTACGACCCCAGCGAGGCGTACGTCATCGGCGAAGCACCGCCGGCGTTCGTCGCCGAGGTCGAGAAAAAGGCTGACGAGCTGGTGCGGGCTGCGGCGGCCTTCTACCTCGACGGAACACAGTACGAAGGGCTGGGTCCGAAGGGAGACACCGCACATGTCGACAGCGGATTCTTCGTCTACCTCATCGTTCCCCGGCATGAATGCGTATACGTCCGCCAAGTGACCTGGATCTGATCCAGCGGTCGGCCCCCGGCTCTTCGGAGCGGGGGCGTTCTTCTGTCTCCCTGTCCATGCTGCTCGACGGCGCCGTGGAAACCCTCGACATCTCCCCGGACCTCTACGACACCGCTGTTCGCCGTTACATGGACGTCGGCACCTGGCTCGGCCTGCTTACGGCTGCCAGGAGTTGGAGTTTTTCGTAGTCCGTCGAGCCGGGTACGGCGGAGAAGACCAGCAGCTCCTGGGCCTGGTCGGGGTCCACCAGCCGCTGGCAGTACAGCTCCAGCTCGCCCAACTCCCCATGCAGGTAGCGTTTGAGGGCGTTGTGGTGGGTGACGTCCACCTCGTGCAACTGCCAGAGGTCGGCGAATTCCGGACTGATCTCCAGCAGTGCCGCGACGATCTCGCCGGCCCTGCCCTGAGGGTCCGCCGTGTACGCCGCCCGGAGGTCCACGGTAAAAACCCTGCCCCGCAGGGCGTGGTCCTGGACGGGATAGAGGCTGCGTTGCGCCGGGTCGGTGAACCAGCGGTAGACTAGGTAGCGGGACATTCCGCTGAACCGGGTGTAATCGCCCAGCAGGGCAACCGCCGGGCGGGTCTGCAGCAGAGTCTCACCGAAGCGGGACATCACCAAAGCGGGTGTGTCCGAAAGCCGTTCCATGATGCGCATCATGGTCGGGCTCACGTGATCTTCGCGCAGTACCCGCCGCGGCGTAGGGTGCCCGGCGAGGTCGAAGAGGTAGTCCCGCTCACTGAGGCTGAGATGCAGTCCCCGGGCGAGCGCGGCGAGCACCTGCTCGGACGGCATCGGGCCACGCTGCTGCTCGATCCGACTGTAGTAATCAACCGACATGCCGGCCAGCGCGGCCACCTCCTCACGCCTCAGCCCACCGGTACGACGCCGCGAGCCGCGGGGAAGCCCGACATCCTCCGGTTGCAACACCTCCCGGCGTGCCCGGAGAAAGCCGGCCAACAATGCCCGGTTCATCTCAACCTCCCGTGTCGACTGATCAAGCATCGCGTGAACCACAACCCGGATGAAGGCCGCACTTATCCACGGACAAGTTGTCCGTGGCAAACCACGCGATGGGGAGGGCTGAGTCGCTTGTCGTCACACAACGTCTTCTTGCACAGAGCGGCGTCCTCCGTCTCCAACGGTGTCGGCGGCTCGGTCGGTACCTCCGCCCGGCGTCCCCGCGGCCGACTCACGCCGGTTGCCCGGACCCACTTCCGCAAGGTCTCGGGGTTGATTCCCACATCGGCAGTGACCTGCCGGATCGTCGCCTCGGGCCGCGACCTGTACAGCGCGACAGCGTCCGCCTTGAACTGCGGCGGGTAGTTCTTGATGACCACGAGATGTCCGTCCTCGGATCCTCAGGATCCAGTGTCTCGTATGTCAAGGAGCAAGGAGCAAGGTCCCACCTCACGACCACGCCGCACAGATTAAAGATCAAGTTAAGGTGATCCGCCTGCGGGCAAGGCCTTTTCCGATACGGTGGATTGCGTCGACCTGCCAGTTCTTCGGCATGCGTCTCGTTCGCGGAGGTTGAGATGAACCGGGCATTGTTGGCCGACTTTCTCCGGGCACGCCGGGAGGTGTTGCAACCGGAGGATGTCGGGCTTCCCCGCGGCTCGCGGCGTCGTACCGGTGGGCTGAGGCGTGAGGAGGT
>LRTP01000721.1 GCA_001550305.1 Streptomyces diastatochromogenes | reverse complement strand
CCGAAGCCCTTCTTGAGGGCCAGCTCGCGCACGGCCGCGTAGGAACCCGCGAAGCCGATTCCCGCGATGACGAGCGCACCGGCGACGACCACACCGATGAGAATCCGGTGCATTCGTGTGAGCTGGATTGGCGCGGACACCCGTACTCCCCTCTCCTTGCGTGTTGTTGCGCGCAACAGGGTGGCACATGTGTACGGCGCACGGGCGGCCGGTATGGCAGGAGCCCGGCCCGCGAGGTGACCGGACTCCGTCAAATGCCCTGCTGGGCAGGCGAGTTGCGCGCCGACGCCCGTGAAATGTCAGTACTTCTCGAATGTCAGTTCTTCTTGGTGGCCGACGCCGAAGGCTTGGAGCTGGCCGACGCCGACGGGGAAGCCGACTTCGAGGGGCTCGCGGACTTGGAGGGGGAGGCCGACTGCGACGGGGCGGTGGTCGCCCGGCCGCCGTCCTGGTTCGCGGAGGCCACCGAGGCCACCGCCTCCTTGGCGGCCTTCTCCGCGGCCTTCATCAGGTCGTCCGCGCTGGGGGCCTTGTCGCCGGCGAGACCGGCGCCGTTGTAGTCGAGCGTGACGACGACGTTCTCGACGCGCGTCACGACCGTCTGCTGCTTGAAGGAGCCTTCCTTCTTCTTCAGGCCGTAGCGCACCGCCGTCGACGCGTCGCCGATCCCGGAGGCCGGCTCCGACCGGGCGCCCGTCGCTCCGGTCACCGTCTGCGCGTCCTTGACCTGCTTGTCGTAGTAGGTCTGCGCGAGCTGGTTGCCCTCACCGCGGGTCGCGTCCGAGTCGAAACGCAGCAGGGAGACGTTCAGCCAGCGGAACTGGGACCCCTTGACGCCCTTGTTGTCGAGACTGTTCCAGGAGCAGCTGCTGCGGTTCTTCGCGTCGTCCGACTTGCCCGACTTGGCGGAATTCAGGCCCTTCGGTACGAGTTCGCCCAGCGTCTTCTTCGAGAATACCGAGCAGGGGGCCGGCAGCGTCGCGTACGCGGCCGGCTTGACGGCGTTCGCGGAGGTGCTCGGGGACGCGGACGAGGTCGCGGCCGTGCCCTTCTGGGCGGCGTTGTCGGTGCTCGAACCCGATCCCGAACCGGAGCCGGAGTCCGAGGAACAGCCGGCGGCGGCGAGCACCACCGGGACGGCGGCTGCGCTGACAAGGATGCGGGTGAGTCGCGGGGCTCGGCCTACTCGCTGTGCTGGTCGGTGCATGGTTCCTTCACTCGTGGCGCTCGTGGTGCGACCGCACATGGCTGGTGCGGCCGGTCGGGTCCGAGGGGCCACGGTACGCGGTGAGGCAGCCATGCGTTTCCTGTTCGAGGGGTTCGCGTGGGGTGCCCCCGCGCCCCGGCGGACCCGCTAGCCGTTGAACCGGTCGACGAGCTTGTGTGCCAGATTCCGGGCCTTGTCCTGCATTTCTTTGCTGTCCGGGGTGCCGGTGGAGGCGGCCGGCTGCTCGGCGTACTCGATCCTCACGATCACGTTGGACGTGCGGAACACCACAGTCACTGTGCGCTGCTGCGCCGTCGATGAGCCGGAGTTGAGTTTGTCGTTGAGGAACGCCTCGTCGCCCAGACCGCTGAGCTTGCGGGGCTGGAGGTCGGCGGGGGTCTCGCTCGGGCCGGCCGAGGCGGAGGCGGAGGAGGTCGAGGACGAGGAGGCGGACGAGGAGGCGGACGTGGAGGGGGTCGCCGAGGGGGTGGCGGTGGTGGAACCGCTGCCGGACGGCGTGGCCGAAGCGGAGGCCTCGGGGAGGTTCGCCGCGGTCTCCTCGGTCGCGTAGATGTCCTGGGCGCGGGAGTCGTCGCTCACCGCGTTGTCGTACGAGACCACGCGCTCGAAGTCGACGCTGAGATGGTCGGTGGCGTCCGTGGACTCCACCTTCCAGCCGCAGCCGACGCGGCGGTCGGTGTCGTAGGTGAGGGTGGCCTGGCCCTCGTACGCCGTGTCGCGCCGGTCCTGGTCGGTGATCTCCCTGATGCCGGGCAGCAGGGAGTCGAGGGTGTCGTGGCTCACCGCGGCGCAGGCCTCCGGGAGCGTGCGGTACTTGCCCGGCTGGGCGGCCGGGGTGTTCACGCTGATGTCGCCCGGCTTGGGGTCGGCCGACGTGCCCTTGCTTCCCGAACCTCCGGTGCAGCCGGCCAGCAGGGCCGCGAGGAGCGCGGCGATACCGGGAACGTACGCCTTCCGCTGCACGGTCGGGCTCCTCTCGACGGCTCCCGGGGCCTGTGGCCGGGATGCTCTGTGGTGCTGTCCTGTGGTTATTCGGTTGCCGCGCGGGGGCGGCCCCTGCAGACAATGTGTATCGCACGCACAGCCGTGGACGCCGGTCCGTTGTCCTATACGTCGACCTTGGCGCGGGTTTTGCGTTCTATGACTTTTGTCGCTTGTCGGGGGAATGAGGATGTTATGTCGTACGTAGAGATACCGGGCGCCAAGGTGCCCATCCGCATGTGGACGGACCCGGCGACGGTCGAGGACGTGGCCCTGCGCCAGCTCCAGAACGTGGCCACGCTTCCGTGGATCAAGGGCCTCGCCGTCATGCCGGACGTCCACTACGGCAAGGGCGCGACGGTCGGCTCGGTCATCGCCATGCGCGACGCGGTGTGTCCGGCGGCGGTGGGGGTCGACATCGGCTGCGGGATGTCTGCCGTCAAGACGTCGCTCACCGCGAATGACCTGCCGGGGGATCTCTCGCGGCTTCGGTCGAAGATCGAGGAGGCGATTCCGGTGGGGCGGGGGATGCATGACTCCCCGGTCGATCCGGGCGGCTTCCATGGGCTGGCGACGAGTGGGTGGGACGACTTCTGGGGGCGGTTCGATGGCATCGCCGAAGCGGTCAAATTCCGTCAGGAACGTGCCACTAAGCAGATAGGAACGCTCGGATCGGGCAATCATTTCATCGAAATCTGCACAGATACGACCGGTTCCGTCTGGCTGATGCTGCACTCCGGTTCGCGCAACATCGGCAAGGAGCTGGCCGAGTACCACATCGGCGTCGCCCAGAAGCTCCCGCACAACCAGGGGCTGGTCGACCGTGACCTCGCGGTCTTCGTCGCGGACACCCCGCAGATGGCGGCGTACCAGAACGACCTCTACTGGGCGCAGGAGTACGCGAAGTACAACCGAACGCTCATGGTGGCGCTTCTCAAAAACGTGGTCCGTAAGGAGTTCAGGAAGGCGAGAGTGACCTTCGAGCCGGAGGTCAGTTGCCATCACAACTACGTGAGCCGTGAGCGCTACGAGGGCGTGGACCTGCTTGTCACGCGCAAGGGGGCCATCAGTGCCCGGGCCGGAGAGTTCGGCATCATTCCGGGCTCGATGGGCACGGGTTCGTACATCGTGAAGGGCCTCGGCAACGAGAAGGCCTTCAACTCGGCTTCGCACGGCGCGGGTCGGCGGATGAGCCGCAACGCGGCGAAGCGTCGCTTCTCGACGCGCGACCTGGAGGAGCAGACACAGGGCGTCGAGTGCCGCAAGGACTCCGGTGTCGTGGACGAGATCCCGGGTGCGTACAAGCCGATCGAGCAGGTCATCGAGCAGCAGAGCGACCTCGTGGAGGTCGTGGCGAAGCTGAAGCAGGTCGTCTGCGTGAAGGGCTAGTCCAGCCTGAATGGGTGGGCGTCAGGCTCGCGTTCAGCCACAGGGAAGTCCGCCTTCCTTCTTGGCGAGGCCCTCGGTCGGGATGGCAGTCCCGGCCGGGGGCCGTCGTGTTTGATGTGGTGGCGCGAGCCCGGGGCGGGAGTTCTGGTGGCGTATGGGTATCTATGCGGTTCGCCCTTGTGAGTCAGCGGAGGCGTTTCTCCAGGAGGGTCACCGCGTATGGGGTGCCCAGGCCGCCGTCCTTGGCGGTCTGTTCGCCCACGACCGTGTAGCCGGCTGCCTGGTAGTACTCGCGCAGGCGGGGGTTGGTGGAGAGGCAGTCCAGGCGGGACAGCGGGCGGCCCGCGGCTGCGATGCGGCGTTCCGCCTCCGCCAGCATGTGGCGGCCCGCTCCGGGCGGGGCCACGCGGCGGTCGGTCATCAGGCGGTGGATGTAGGCGGCGGTGGGGGGTTGGGGACCCCAGGCGGCCGGGTCGTCCCACCAGAGTTCCCAGGCGCCCGCCACCTGGTCGCCCTGGAGGGCCAGCCAGACTTCGCCCTCCGTCAGGCGGGTGCGGAAGTGGGGCTCGGTGAGTTGGCCCGGCTTCCACTGGTCGATGCCTTGGGAGAGCTGCCAGTGGGCCGCTTCGTCCCGGAGGCGGACCAGGGTGGGGATGTCCGTCTCGGTCGCCCGCCGGAAGGTGAGGGGGGAGGGGGGTTCGAGGAGGTGTGTGCGGAGGGCCGAGGCGAAGGTGGGAGGCAGACCCAGGGTCTCGGTGACGTAGGACTCGACCGACCCGTAGCGGGACTTCAGGTCCGACAGAAATCTGGTCATGATCTCGGCGGGGGCCGTGCCGTAGGCAGGCCACAGGAGTTCGCGGTCGGGGTTGCCGGTGCGCCAGTCCGCGACCAGCAGAGGCGTGGCACGTTCCGTGAGGGTGAAGTCGTCGGTGATCGTCTGCTCGGGGACGCCCAGGAGGGACAGGACCAGCGCCGCCACCAGGCCCGTGCGGTCCTTGCCCGAGGCGCAGTGGAAGACCAGGGGGGTGTCCGATTCGGCCGCTGCCCCGATCAGTCGCAGTGTCTCGCGGATCTCCTTCGTGCCGTCCTCGGCGACCTCCGCGTAGCGGGCCGCCAGGTAGGGGCCGGGGGCGACGGACGGGGGCAGCGCCGCCTGGTCGTACGGGCGGTGCTCGATGCTCTGGTTGTGGTACGTGAGGGAGGGGTGCTCGGGGACGCGGCCCTTCGCGTCGATCTCCCAGGGGTAGCGGAGGTCCACGACCGTGCGGATGCCGAGGGAGAGGAAGAGATCCCAGTCCCGCGTCCCGGGGGTCAGTTTGCCGAGCGAGTCCGCGCGGTACAGGCGGGAGCGGCGGACCGTACGGCCGTCCGCGGTGGTGTATCCGCCCAGGTCGCGGAAGTTGTGCAGACGGGCGAAGAGTATGTGTCTGTTCACGTCGCGGCAGCGTACGGCGGACGTACGGCTGCCGCGATCACTTCGCGTGGGATATCGCGTAGATCATGACGAAGGCCACGATGTGGATGCCGAAGAGGAAGTACGCGAGGTACCACCAGACGTAGCGCTGGTTCTTCTTCTCCGCGGCGAGGTGGCGGCGCTCCGCGGAGGGCGCGTTCGACGTCTCGTCCGGCGCCTCGGTCGGCGCCTCGATCGGTGTCCCGTCCGGCATCACAGTTCCCGGTGGACCTTGGTGTTCGACGCCTGGGCGCGGGGGCGGACGACGAGGAGGTCGATGTTGACGTGGCTGGGGCGGGTGACGGCCCAGGTGATGGTGTCGGCGACGTCGTCGGCGGTCAGTGGCTCGGCCACGCCCGCGTAGACCTTGGCCGCCTTCTCCGCGTCGCCGCCGAAGCGGGTCAGCGCGAACTCGTCCGTCTTGACCATGCCGGGTGCGATCTCGATGACCCGGACCGGCGTTCCGACGATCTCCAGGCGGAGGGTCTCGGCGAGGACGTGTTCGGCGTGCTTGGCGGCGACATAGCCCGCACCGCCCTCGTACGTGCCGTGCCCCGCCGTGGACGACAGCACGACGACCGTGCCGTCGCCGCTCGCGGTGAGCGCCGGGAGCAGGGCCTGGGTGATGTTCAGCGTGCCGATGACGTTCGTCTCGTACATCTGGCGCCACTCGGCCGGGTCGCCGGTCGCGACCGGGTCGGCGCCCAGCGCGCCGCCCGCGTTGTTGACCAGGACACCGATCGTCTTGAAGGCGCCGGCGAACTCGTCGACCGCCGCGCGGTCGGTGACGTCCAGCGCGTACGCGGTCGCCTGGTGGCCCGTCGCGTTGATCTCCTCGGCCAGCGCCTCGATGCGGTCCTTGCGGCGGGCGGTCAGCACGACGCGGTAGCCGGCCGCGGCCAGCTGCCGGGCAGTCGCCGCGCCGATGCCGCTGCTCGCGCCGGTGACGACGGCGATACGGGAGGAGGCGGAGGGCACGGCGGACGTCATGGGTTGCTCCTAGGACGTGGCTGACTGGCGTACGTGGTGTGGTCGGTCCTCGTCAGGATAGGCAGGCGGTCGGCGTCCGCGGGGTCCTGGGCTCAGTTGCCGCCGCGCGGCGCGTACATGATCACGGCCATTCCGGCGAGGCAGATGAGGGCGCCGGTCACGTCCCAGCGGTCGGGGCGGTAGCCGTCCGCGACCATGCCCCAGACGAGGGAGCCGGCCACGAACACTCCGCCGTACGCGGCGAGGATGCGGCCGAACTCGGCGTCCGGCTGGAGCGTCGCGACGAAGCCGTAGACGCCGAGCGCCATGACGCCCGCGCCGATCCAGAGCCAGCCGCGGTGCTCGCGCACGCCTTGCCAGACCAGCCAGGCGCCGCCGATCTCGAAGAGCGCGGCGACGACGAAGAGGGCGGCGGAGCGGACGATCAGCATGCCGTCACTCTCGCACGGGCCGCATTCGCCGCTTCCGTCACCTGATGGACGGCGCCTGTCGGCGGTCCGGGGTGGCATACATCGGGTGATCACGTGAGCGTGAGTGCGTGCGGGCCCCGAGCGAAGGAAGCGACGTCATGCGGATGATGGAGATGCGGATGCGATTGCGGAGGCGGTCGGGGACGCGGTGGGGGACGGGGATCGGTGCGTGGGTGCGGGGCATGGGTGTGGCGGGTGTGGGGGCGGCCCTGACGCTGGGCGGGGCGTCGTCCGTCGGCGCCCTCACTCCCGAGGCCGATCTCGCCTATCACGGCTCGGTGGCCATGGCGGCCGGGCTCGTCGACCTGCGGCTGACCCCGCGGAACCACGGTCCGAGCGCCGTCGAGGACGCGACGGTCCGGCTGCGCTGGTCGGCCCCGCTCGCGGATGTGCAGCGGCTGCCGGGCGACTGCGCGCGTTCGGGCGAACGGGCGGTGGTGTGCCGTACGGGGCCGCTGGCGGCGGACGGGCTGGGGGACCAGATGCGGCTGAACGTACGGCTGCGGGGGGAGCCGTCGGAGGTGACGCTGGAGATCGACACGGTGTGGGGCGGCGGTGCGGTCGACCGCAATCACGGCAACGACCGGCAGCGGGTGCTGGTGCTGGACACCGGGGACTCGTACGTGTTCTAGGACCCGGAGCAGGCAGTAAGGGCGGACGAGCGGTAAGGGCGGACGAAGGGGCGTGCCATGTCAGGGAACGCGCGTGCGCGGCTGCTCGACGAGCTGTCCACCGTCTCGCGCCGCTACATGGCCTCGTACGCGCTCTTCAACCAGGCCCTCGCCGACCGTCTGAAGCTGCATCCCACGGACATGCAGTGCGTGAACCTGCTCGGCCTGGAGGGCGGGCCGGTGACGACCGGCCGGATCGCGGAGCTGACCGGTCTGACGACCGGTTCGGCGACGCGGCTGGTGGACCGGCTGGAGAAGGCGGGCTATGTCGTACGGCAGCGGGACGCCGTCGACCGGCGACGGGTGCTGGTGGCGACCGTGCCGGAGAAGGTCGCCGAGTTCGGGCGGGTGTGGGACCGGCTGGGCGGCGGCTGGTACGCGCTCTTCGACGAGCTGGCGGACGACGAACTGGCCCTGATCATCGGGCACATGCGCCGCACGGTGGACCTGAGCGCGGAGCAGATCGCCCGCCTGCGCGACGGGGACCTTCAGGAGACCGACGAGGACCGTCCGGAGCCTGCGGAGCCTCGGGAGCCTTCGGACGAGGCGTCGCCGTCGTCGTCGTAACGCTCCCGCGCCTCGTTGACCTCCTCGATGTGCAGTTCCGCCCAGTCCTTCACGGCGGAGAGGAGTCCGGCGAGGCTGCTGCCGAGGGGGGTCAGTTCGTAGTCGACGCGGACGGGCACGGACGGCGTCACCGTGCGGACCAGGATGCCGTCGCGCTCCAGTGAACGCAGCGTCTGCGTCAGCATCTTGGGGCTGATCCCCGCGAGCTTGCGGCCCAGGTCGCTGTAGCGCATCGAGGCCCCGTCCGTCTGGGCGAGCGCGCTGACGACCAGGCTGACCCACTTGTCGCTGATGCGGTCGAGGAGCTGGTTGGTGGGGCAGCTGCGGATGAACGCGTCGTACTCGATCCGCGCCTGCGCGCGCCGCTGCGCCGCGGTCGTGGTCGCCATGACTCACCTCCGGGTGAGGTACGCACCTTCAGGTGCCTACTTACCAAAAGAGAGTAACTCTTCCTAAGGTTGTTGCAACGGGAGAGAAACCCGGAGGAATCAGGCGAATCTACTCGCCAAGCGCGGGAAAACAGGGAGAGCTGACATGCGGGCAGTGGTCGTGACGGAGTTCGGTGGGCCGGAAGCGGTGGAGATCGCGGAGGTCGAGGTGCCGGAACCGGGTGCCCGGCAGATACGGATCAAGGTGGCGGCCGCCGCGCTCAATCCGGTCGACGCCGGGGTGCGTGCGGGCGGCTTCGGGGGCGCGGGGCGGCGGCTCGGACTGGGCTGGGACGTGGCCGGGACGGTGGACGCGGTGGGCGCGGACGCGGGGTGGAGGGTCGGCGACGAGGTGGTGGCGCTGTCGTACGGGGCGGTCAAGTCCCTCGGCACGCACGCCGATCACGTGGTCGTGGAGGCGGACGCGGTGGCCGGGGCGCCGAGCTCGGTCGACCCCGTCCATGCGGCCACCCTGCCCCTCAACGCCCTCACCGCGGACCAGGCCCTGGACCTGCTGGCCCTGGAGCCCGGGCAGAGCCTGGCGGTGACGGGTGCGGCGGGGGCGGTCGGCGGGTACGCCGTCCAACTCGCCGCCCACCGGGGTCTCGTGGTGACGGGGGTGGCCCGCGAGGGCGACGAGGAGCTCGTACGGTCCCTGGGGGCGGCCCACTTCGCGCCGGGCGGCGTGGAGGGCGTGGACGGGGTGCTGGACGCGGCGATTCTCGGCGCGGCGGCGTTGGAGTGGGTGCGGGACGGCGGGGTGTTCGTGGGCGTCATCCCGGGGACGCATCCGGCGTCCGTACGGGGGGTGCGGACGGACTCGGTGGAGGTGCGCGCCGACGGGGCGCGCCTCGCGGAGCTGGTGGCCCTCGTCGACGAGGGGGTGCTCACGACCCGGATCGCCGGCACCTACGGGCTGGAGGAGGCGGGGAAGGCGCACACGCGGCTGGCCGAGGGCGGGCTGCGGGGGCGGCTGGTCCTGATCCCCTGAGTCCGTGGGGTGCCCGAATGATTCCGCGGGGTGCCCGAAGGGGCCATGGGGTGATGTCGGAGCCCTGGGTGCTGCCGCCCGTCACCCGTTCGGTTCCATGTTGTCGGTGGTGAATGCCGCGTGCAGGAACTCGGTCACCCGCCTGAGCGCGGCCTCGCCTTCGTCGAGCATCGCGGCGAAAGCCTGGAACAGGTGCGGGACGCCCGGGGTGACCTCGAGTGTGACCGGGACGTCGTCCGCGGCCGCGCGCGCCGCGAGCCTGACCGCGTCGTCGAGCAGCAGCTCGTTCGACCCGACCTGGATCAGCAGCGGCGGCAGGCCACGCAGGTTCGCGAACACCGGGCTGATCAGTGGATTCGCGGGGTCCGCGGCGCCTGTGTAGTCCTTGGCCCGGACCGCGATGGCATCGGGGGTGAACGACGGGTCGACGGCGATCCTGGTCGTCATGCTCGCGCCGCTCAGCGTCAGGTCCGCGTACGGCGAGAAGAGCACGCCGGCGGCCGGCATCGGCAGGTTCTGCTCACACGCACGCACCAGCAGGGCCCCGGCGAGGCCGGCACCGGCCGACTCACCGACCACGGCGATCCGCGCCGGGTCGCCGCTTCGGGTCTCGCCGAGCAGGGCACGGTAGGCGGCCAGGGCGTCGTCCGGCGCGGCCGGGAACGGGTGCTCGGGCGCGAGACGGTAGTCGACCAGGATCACCCTCGTCCGGGTCCGGCGGGCGACGTTCGAGGCCAGACCCGCCGAGGTGCGTGCCGAACCGAACACGTAGAAGCCGCCGTGGAACCACAGCAGCGTGCCTTCCGGGGTGACGCCGTCGATGCCGACCTCCAGCACCGGGACCTCGCCCAGTCCGCCGGGGGTGAGCACCACGTCCTCGGGAAGCGGCCGGGAGGTGAGCATCCGGGTGAAGATCTCGCGCTGCTGCACAGGGGCGCCGCCGATGTCGAGCGGGCCGTTGCGGAAGAGGGTGTCGAGCGCATCGCGCTGCTCTTTACTCATGCCGTCAGCCTTCTCCATCCAGGGACTATGCGGCAATGCCATATGTTGCATACGGTGTATGCGTGCCACGTATAGATTCGGTGGACCTGAACCTGTTGGCGCCGCTGCACGCGCTGCTCGAGGAGCGGCACGTCTCCCGCGCGGCGGACCGGCTGCACATGAGCCAGCCCTCGATGAGCCGGGCTCTCCAGCGCCTGCGTGCCACCCTCGGCGACGAACTGCTCGTGCGCGGGCCCGGCGGATACCGGCTCACCCCCAGGGCCGAGCGGATCCAGGCCGAACTGGAGCACGCGCTGCCCAGGCTCGAGCACGTCTTCTCCGGCGAGGCGTTCGACCCCGCGACGGCGGCACGTTCGTTCCGCCTGGCCGGAACCGACTACACGGTCTCCGTACTCAGCGGGGCGCTGCTCGCCCGAGTGTTCGAGCAGTCGCCGGGCTCGACCGTGCTCTTCTCGCGCTGGCACCATGCCGTCTTCAGCGACGCCGAGCACGGCATGGTGGATCTGCTCGTCCACGGCGGTTCGGCTCCGCCGCCGCTGCGCTCGCAGGTGCTGTTCGAGGAGGACTACGCCTGCCTGGTCGCCAGCCACCACCCGCTCGCGCAACGCCCTGCCGTGTCGCTGCGGGACTATCTGGAGTGCGCGCACATCGTGGTGGACGTCGCGGACGGACAACAGGGGCACGTCGACCGGTGTCTCGAACGGCTGGGCAGCCCGAGGCGAGCGAGTGTGACCGTGCCCTATCACGCGGCGGCAGCCGCCGCGGTGCCGGGAACGTCGCTGATGGCGACTCTGCCGAGGAGCTTCGCGATCCGGCACGCGTCCCCAGGGACCACCACCGTCATCCCGGCGCCGAGCGAGATCGGCCCGATCGGCTGTGCGATGTCCTGGCATCCCCGCCTGGACGACGACGCCGCGCAACGCTGGCTCCGCGACACGATCACCACCACCACGCGTGTGATGTCCGGGTGATGCCCGGGGGCTGCGCCCCGGCCCGTCCGCGAGCGGAGTCGGGTCAGTGGGTGGTGGCCGCGTAGGTGGTGGGGGGTACTCCTACCGTCGCTGTGAAGTCGCGGACGAGGTGGGCCTGGTCGGCGTAGCCGAGGTCGGCGGCGAGGGCGGCCCAGTCGACCGGGCCGGAGGCCTCCGCGCGGGACAGGGCCTCGTGGATCCGGTAGCGCAGGATGATCCACTTCGGGCCGACGCCGACGTACGCGGCGAAGAGCCGTTGCAGGGCCCGTACGGTCATCCCCTCGGCGCGTGCGAAGTCGCCGACGTGCCGGATGGCGCGGTCGCCCCGGATGCGGTCCACCAGGGCCATGGCGAGGTCGGCCTGGGGATCCGGGCGCGGACCGAGGCCCAGGAGGAACGTGTCGAGCGCGGCCACGCGTGCGTCCTCGTCGGCGGGGTCGAGGACGGAGGGGACCGTGGCGGCGTCCACCGTGGGAAACACCGTGTGGAGCGGGATCCGCTCGCCCGTGAGTGACGTCAGGGCCCGTCCCGGCGCGAAGGGGCGGAAGCCCCCCGGGCGGAACTGGATCCCGCACACCCGTCCCCGGCCCTCCAGTTTCTGTGTGAACAGGTCGAGACCGATGCCGGCCACCTCGCCGAAGTCGGCGGGGTTGCGACCCGTGTACCTCTGGAAGACGACGTTCACGGACGGGTGCGGGACCACGTGGGAGGCGTACGGCTCGGGCAGGTCCCAGTCGATCAGCCAGTAGTGCTCCAGGTAAGGGCGGAGCGGCTCGGCCGGTTCGCGGCGGCGGAAGCGGACGCGCGCGAAGAGCTCCGCGGCGTCGACGATGCCTCGGGTGTCACGGCGTGGGGCGGCCATGACGGGATCGTAGGGCGGGGCACTGACAGTCGGGGGCGGAGCCAGAGCCAGAGCCAGAGCCAGAGCCAGAGGCGGAGGCGGAGGCAGGGGGCAGGGGGCGGCGGGGCAGGGGTGAGGAGTCAGGGGTGGGGGGTGCGCGGAATAGCGGCGGGGGGTGGATCGTTTGGGGGTATAGTTGAATCGTAAACAACTTGGAGGGTGAGCGACCATGCAGTTCGGAATCTTCAGCGTCGGCGATGTCACGGCGGACCCGACGACCGGCCGTACGCCGACCGAGGCCGAGCGGATCAAGGCCATGGTCGCCATCGCGCAGAAGGCAGAGGAGGTGGGCCTGGACGTGTTCGCGACCGGTGAGCACCACAACCCGCCGTTCGTGCCGTCGTCTCCGACCACGATGCTCGGCTATGTCGCGGCGCGGACCGAGCGGCTGATCCTCTCCACCTCGACCACCCTGATCACGACCAACGACCCGGTGAAGATCGCGGAGGACTTCGCGATGCTGCAGCACCTGGCCGACGGTCGGGTGGACCTGATGATGGGCCGCGGCAACACCGGCCCGGTGTATCCCTGGTTCGGGCAGGACATCCGCCAGGGCATCAACCTGGCCGTGGAGAACTACGCGCTGCTGCGCCGGCTGTGGCGCGAGGACGTGGTGACGTGGGAAGGCAAGTTCCGCACGCCGCTGCAGTCGTTCACCTCGACGCCGCGTCCGCTGGACGGGGTGCCGCCGTTCGTGTGGCACGGCTCGATCCGGTCGCCGGAGATAGCCGAGCAGGCCGCGTACTACGGTGACGGGTTCTTCCACAACAACATCTTCTGGCCGGCCGACCACACCCAGCGGATGGTCGAGCTGTACCGGGAGCGGTACGCGCACTACGGGCACGGCACGCCCGAGCAGGCGATCGTCGGTCTCGGCGGGCAGGTGTTCATGCGGAAGAACTCCCAGGACGCCGTGCGCGAGTTCCGGCCGTACTTCGACAACGCGCCGGTCTACGGGCACGGACCCTCCCTGGAGGAGTTCACCGACCAGACCCCGCTGACCGTCGGCTCCCCGCAGGAGGTCATCGAGAAGACCCTGGCCTTCCGCGAGTACGCCGGTGACTACCAGCGCCAGCTGTTCCTGGTGGACCACGCCGGGCTGCCGCTGAAGACGGTCCTCGAGCAGCTCGACCTGCTCGGCGAGGAGGTCGTCCCGGTACTGCGCGAGGAGTTCACCAAGGGGCGCCCGGCGGATGTGCCGGACGCGCCGACCCACCAGTCCCTGCTCAAGGCCCAGGAAGTGAGCGTCGCATGAAGCTCGTCGTCGTCTCGGCGGGGCTGAGCGTGCCCTCGTCGACCCGGCTGCTGGCCGACCGGCTGGCCGCCGCCACCGGCCGGTACACGTCCGTCGACGTCCAGGTCGTCGAACTGCGCGACCTGGCCGTGGAGATCGCCCACAACTTCACCAGCGGCTTTCCCGGACGGGCCCTGTCCGCGGCCCTGGAGGCGGTGACGGAGGCGGACGGGCTGATCGTGGTCACACCGGTGTTCTCCGCCTCCTACAGCGGCCTGTTCAAGTCCTTCTTCGACGTACTGGACCAGGACGCGCTCACCGGCAAGCCGGTCCTGATCGCCGCGACCGGCGGCTCGGCCCGCCACTCCCTCGTCCTCGAACACGCCCTGCGCCCCCTCTTCGCCTACCTGCGCGCCGTGGTCGTACCGACCGCGGTCTACGCGGCCTCGGAGGACTGGGGTGCGGAAGGCCTGGCCGAGCGGATCGACCGCGCGGCGGGCGAACTGGGCAGGCTCATGGAAGGCCTGGGCTCCGGGGCCGGGGCTGTGCGAAGGGCCGAGGTGGCGGACACGGCGGGTGCGGCTGACAAGGCGGACGCGTCGGTGGTCGTGGACACCGACACCGCCGCCGCCATCGCGCCGCGCTCGCTCGACGGGGCTCTCGCCTCGGCCGACAGGTTCACCGTCATCCCCTTCGAGCAGCAGCTCGCCGCGCTGCGGCCGTAGGGGGAGAAGGTCGTGAAGGCCGGAAGAGGGGGTGGGACGCCACCGTCCTGTGCTTCCGGCCCACCCCCTCCGCACCGGCCGGACCCCTACCGGGGGATTCGCGGGTCCGCCCGTCCTGACATACGGGACAGACTGACCGGGCGAGGTAAGGGGCTCGCGGGCGGAGGGGTGAGAGGCGGGTAAGAAGCCCACCCTCACCACCACCCACCAGGTGGTACCTGGCCAGCGGCTTGGCAGACTGGTGGGGTGCCCCAGAATGTGCTGCTCGCCGAGGACGACCGTGCCATCCGCCATGCCCTGGAAAGGGCACTGACACTGGAGGGGTACGCGGTGACGGCCGTCGCCGACGGCGTAGAGGCGCTGGCCCAGGCTCACCGCACTCCACCGGACGTTCTCGTCCTGGACGTGATGATGCCCGGTATCGACGGGCTGCAGGTGTGCCGCGTGCTGCGCGCCGAGGGGGACCGTACGCCGATCCTGATGCTCACCGCGCTGGTCGAGACGGCCGACCGCATCGCGGGTCTGGACGCCGGGGCCGACGACTACGTGGTCAAGCCGTTCGACGTGGAGGAGGTCTTCGCCCGGCTGCGGGCCCTGCTCCGCCGGACGGGTCCGGTGAACGGAACCCCCGCCGACGCACCCGCGTCGTCACCGTCGGTGTCCGCGTCGAAGGAGGCGTCGGGGCAGATCTCCGCGGCCGGGCTGCGCATGGACATCCAGGCGCGCCGCGCCTGGCGCGGACAGCGCGAGCTGGAACTCACCCGCACCGAGTTCGAGCTGCTCGAACTGCTCGTCCGCAACGCGGGCATCGTCCTCGACCACGCCACGATCTACGACCGCATCTGGGGCTACGACTTCGGTCCCGGCTCCAAGAACCTCGCCGTGTACGTGGGGTATCTGCGGCGCAAGCTCGACGAGCCGGGGGCACCGGCGCTGATCCACACCGTCCGGGGCGTGGGGTATGTGCTGAGGGAGGACTGAGTGCCCCCCCGATGGCTCACGGGGCTGCGGCCCCGGCGGGTGTCCTCGCTGCGGGCCACCTTCACCCTGTCCTTCGCCGCCGTGGCCGCCGTGGTCACCGTCCTCGTCGGGTTCCTGAGTTACGACGCCGCCGCCCGGCTGGTGCGGGTGGACCAGCAGACCGTCTTCTCCGGTGTCGTGCAGGACCTGCGGGTCCAGGTGCGCGAGACGGCGTTGGACCCGGGTGATTTCTCGTCGTCCGACCCCGATCACGACGGGCCCCTGGACGACATCATCCGGCCCGCCCGTACGGATGTGCAGGTGCTCGGGCGCGGTGGGGTGATATCCGACCGCGGGAACCCCGCGCTGCCCGTGACCGCCGCCGACCGGCGGACAGCCGCGTCCGCCGCCGCGGGCAAGTGGGTGGAGCACGGGGAGGTCGACGTCGCCGGCGACCGCTACCGGGTGGCGACCGTCGCGCTCGGCGGCGGGCGGGGCGCGGTGCAGGTGGCCCAGCAGTTCAGCGACACGGAGGATCTGCTGCGGGAGCTGCAGCAGCGGACCGTGCTGCTGGTGGGGGCGGTGGTGATCGCGTCGGGGCTGTTCGGCTGGTGGCTGGCCCGGCGCATCACCCGGCGGCTGGTGCGGCTGGCCGGGGCCGCGGAGGACGTGGCGCGCACCGGGCGGCTCGGCATCCAGGTGCCGGTGGCGGGATACGACGAGGTGGCCCGCCTGGGCCGCTCCTTCGACCGGATGCTCGGCCGGCTCGCCCAGTCCGAGGAGGACCAGCGTCGGCTGGTCCAGGACGCGGGCCATGAACTCCGTACGCCGCTGACCTCGCTGCGTACGAACATCTCCATGCTGCGCCGCATCGACGAGCTGCCGCCCGACGCCCGCGAGGAGCTGGTCGCCGACCTGGCCCAGGAGTCCCGTGAGCTGACCGACCTCGTCAACGAGCTGGTGGCGCTCGCGGCCGGGCGGTCCGACACCGAACCCGTGCAGCGGATCGACCTGGCCGATCTCGCCGAGGACGTGGCGATCGCCTCGCGACGCCGCACCGGGCGGGACATCCTCGTCAGGGTGGGCGGTGACACGACGGTCGACGGCCGTCCCACGGCGCTCCAGCGGGCGATATCCAACCTGGTGGAGAACGCGGCCAAGTTCGACCGCGAGGGCAAGGCGCCGATCGAGATCGCGGTCACCGGTCCGGTGCGCCCCGGCGCCGGGGCGGGCGGCGGTCTTCCGCGCAGCGTCCGGATCGAGGTCCTCGACCGGGGTCCGGGCGTGGTCGAGGGCGATCTCGTCCGGGTCTTCGACCGTTTCTACCGCGCCACCGATGCCCGCAGCCTGCCCGGTTCCGGGCTCGGTCTGTCCATCGTCCGCGAGGTGGCCACCGGCCACGGCGGAGCGTCGTTCGCCTTCCGGCGGGAGGGGGGAGGCGCGGTCATCGGGTTCACGGTGAGCGCGGACTACCCGACGGAAGAGGACTGACGGGCGGACGGCTTTCTGGCCCCGGCCTTTCGGAGCCGCGTCTCCGGCATGATCCGCCGGACGGCCCCTGAGCGGGCCCGGCGAAGTCCGGTGCGCTTCGGCGGAGCGCTCAGCCGACGTGTACGCGCGGTCGGCGGGAGCGGTCGGGTTCGGCCTCGCGCAGGACCTCTCGGGTGACGGGGGCGACCTCGCCCTGGCCGAAGAGGAAGAAGCGCAGGAAGTTGGTGAAGGGGTCGCCCTCGGTCCACTCGAAGTAGATGTGCGGGGTGCAGCCGGTGCGGTCGCGGACGTACAGGAGCAGGGCGGCGAGGGCGTTGGGGACGGAGGAGGACTCCAGGGTCAGGACGCGGTAGCGGCCGTGGAGCACCTCGCCGCGTACGGTCAGGCCCGCCTCGAACTCCGAGGGGTCCAGGACGGTGACCTCGACGAAGACGAAGTCCTCCTGGGCCGGGAGGTCGTTGTCGGCGCGGATCTGCTCGATCTTCTCGCGGTACTCGGCCTTGTCGCGGTTGTCGGGTTCGTTGGCGATGAACCGGATCCGGCGGCTGGCTATGTCGCGTACGAACCGGTCCGCCATGTCGTCCAGGCTCACGCTGGTCACCCGCAGTTCGAAGGCGCGGGCCAGCCGGGAGAGCAGCGAGACGAGGATGATGCCGGCGATGAAGCAGGCGCCGATCTTGACGCCGTCGGGGCGTTCGATGACGTTGACGACGGTCGTGTAGAGGAAGACCGCGGAGATGACGGCGAAGGCGATGGTCCAGTTGCGCTGGCCGGCCTTGCGCGCGGCGATGGTCACGGCGATCGCGGCGGAGCTGATGAGGACGAGGACACCGGTGGCGTAGGCGCCGCCCTGCGCGTCGACGTCGGCATTGAAGATCCAGGTGACCAGGAACGCCACCAGGGTGAAGACGATCACCATGGGGCGGACGGCGCGTGCCCAGTGCGGGGCCATGCCGTAGCGGGGGAGGTAGCGGGGCATGAGGTTGAGCAGTCCGGCCATGGCGGAGGCGCCCGCGAACCACAGGATGGCGATGGTCGACACGTCGTAGACCGTGCCGAAGGCGCCGCCGAGGTATTCGTGCGCGAGATAGGCGAGGGCGCGGCCGTTGGCCTGGCCGCCGGACTTGAACTCCTGCTCCGGGATGAGGAGCGTGGTGATGAAGCTGGTGAAGATGAGGAAGACGCTCATGATCACGGCGGCGGTGGTCAGCAGCTTCTTGGTGTCCCGGATGCGGCCGGTCGGCTTCTCGTCGGTGTCGGCGGCGTCGCCCTGGACGTGCGGCATGACGGCGACGCCGGTCTCGAAGCCGGAGAGGCCGAGGGCCAGTTTGGGGAAGACCAGGAGGGCGACCCCGACCATCGCGAAGACGTTTCCGTGTTCGGTGGTCAGGGCGCTGGTCCAGTCGGTGATCACATGCTCGGCCGTCGCCACGTGCCACAGGCCCACGATCACGACCACGACGTTGAGGGCGAGATAGATTCCGACCAGGACGACGGCGACGCCGATCGCCTCCAGGAAGCCCTTGAGGAACACCGCGCCGAGCAGGGCCACCAGGATGAGCGTGATCAGCATCTGCTGGTTGTGCAGCGTGCTGGTGAGGTGGGGGTTCTCGACCAGGTGGGTGGAGGCGTCGGCGGCCGACAGGGTGATGGTGATCAGGAAGTCGGTGGCGGCGAAGCCCAGCAGGGTCAGGACGAACAGCTTGCCCTTCCAGAACGACAGCAGCCGCTCCAGCATCGCGATCGAGCCCTCGCCGCGCGGGCTCTCCTCGGCCACCCGCCGGTAGACGGGCAGTGCGCCCGCCAGGGTGACGATGACGAGCACGATGGTCGCGACGGGCGAGAGGAGTCCGGCGGCCAGGGCCGCGATGCCGGGCTGGTAGCCCAGTGTCGAGAAGTAGTCGACGCCGGTCAGGCACATCACCCGCCACCAGCGCTGCCCCTGGTGCACGGGCTCCGGCAGGGCGTGCGGGCCCTGCGGGGTCCTGCCCATGTCGGACAGCCCCTCGAGCATCCACGCACGCAGCCGGCTCGTACCCGTCGTACCTCCGGGACGAGCGTGGTCGGTGGTGGCCATCGGGGTGCTCCTGACGTGCTGCCCGGCGTAGTGCCCATTGTGATCCGATTGTGGGCAATGGGGGAGAAAACGGCAGGGCGGGTGGACATTGCGGCGAACGGGGGACGGCGGTGCGGTCACGGAGGTGGCAGCCCTCGGTCCGGCACCGAGGTCCGGCACTCCGGTCCGGCGCTCGGTCCGCCCCCGACGACGAGAATGCCGTGCTTTTCGCACATGTGGTCGGCCGACGGCGTCAAGGCCGCGTCAAAGTCGTCCGGTGCGACATCAGAGGCCCATCAAGGTCCGGTGTGTGTGAGGTGAAGCGGTCGCAGACTGGGCGCGGCACGGGGGACACGGGCGAGCGTCCGTGGCGTGCCGATGGAGGGGTTCGTGGCTGTCACGGGCGGTACCACGCACAGTCCTGCGGCGCGAGCCGGTACCACGCACAGTCCGGCGCGAGCCGGCACCGTCGGAGCGCCACCGCGCATGGCGAGCGCCCCCTCCGGGGGTGGGCGCCAGCCTCGGCCCAGGCGCGGGGGGCCGCGATCCAGACGCCCCCGACGCGCCGGGCGGTCCCGAAGTCCCGGGCTCCCTCCGCGTCTCGCAGCCCGAAGAGCCGCCACCGTCCTGCACCGCCGCTTCTGGGCGACCCTGCCCGCGCGACTGCGGCTGCTGCGCACCGTCACCCTCCTGCTGACCGTCGCCCTCGCCCTGCTGCTCGGGCTGGCCGGACTCGCCGCCACCGGCACCTGGGACACCGTCGCGGGCCGCGACGCACCCCGCACCACCAGTGCCGCCGACCTGAACCTCGCGCTCAACGACATGGACGCGCAGGCCGCCAACCTCCTGCTGGCCGGCGGCGACGGGGGCAAGGGGCGCCTGGCGACGCCGTACGACAAGGCGGTCGGCTTCTACGGGGACGCGCGCCGCGCGATCGGGCACGACCTGCGCGCCCTCGCCGTCGCCGCCCAGGGCGACGCCGCCGACGAGCACACCGTCGAGTCGCTCACCGACGACTTCGCCGAGTACCAGGAGCTGATCGGCCGCGCGCTGGAGAACGACGACCGCGCCGGCGGCAGACCGGCCGCGCTCGTCGACTACCGCGAGGCCACCGATCTCCTCCAGGCCCGGCTCCTGCCGAGCGCGCGGAAGCTGGTGGACTCCAACAACAGCGCCTTCGACCGGCAGTACGACCAGGCCCGTTCGGTCCTCGCGGCCCAGCTCGCCGCCGTTCTCGTGCTCGGCGCGCTGCTGCTCGCCGCCCTCGGCGTCCTCCAGTGGTACCTGGCCCGCCGCTTCCGCCGGATCCTCAACCCCGGCGTGCTGGCAGCCGGCGTCTGCGCGCTGCTCGCCGTGCTCCTCGGCGGCCAGGCGCTGTCCGCCTCCGCCGACCGGCTGCACGGCGCCCGCCGCGACGCCTTCGACTCCGTCGTCGCCCTCTCCCGCGCCCGCGCGATCGCCTACGACGCGAACGCCGACGAGAGCCGCTATCTGCTGGACCCCGAGCGCCGCGAACAGTACGCGCAGGCGTTCCTCGCCAAGTCGCAGCAGTTGTACGGGATGAAGGGCGCGAGCCTCGACTCGTACGACTTCGGGCTCGACACGACCTGGAAGGAGTACCGCGCCGACCACCACACCCTCGACTTCGGCGGCGAGTTCGCGCGGGAACTCGCCAACCTCACCTTCCCCGGCGAACGGGCCGCGGCGGAGCGGACGGTGGACGCGTATGCCGTCTACCAGCGCGACGACCGGAGGATCCGGGCCCTGGTCGCGCAGGGCAAGGAGGGCGAGGCCGTCGCGTTCTGCATGGGCTGGGAGCCGGGCACGTCCAACGCCCACTTCGGGGCCTGGATGACGGCGCTGGACCAGGTGACGGACATCAACCGGCGGCACTTCACGGCGGCGGTCCGCGCGGGCCGCTTCGAGGCCACCGGACTGCTCCCGTGGACGTGCGGTCTGCTGCTCGGCGCGGGTGCGCTGATCCTGCTGGGGCTGCGACCGAGGCTCGCCGAGTTCCGCTGAACGGGGGTGCGCCGAACCGGGTTCCGCCGTGGGCGCGTCACCGGTGCCGGGTGCCCGCCCGGGGCGCCGGACCCTGCGGTTCCCCCCGCCGGAAGGACCCCGGCGCCCTGGCCGCGGGCCGGTCGGCGTGGGCCGAGGACGTCAGCTGCCACGGCACGCTCGTGACCATGACTCCCGGGGTGAACAGGAGCCGGTTCTTCAGCCACAGCGCCGACTGGTTGTGCAGGAGGTTCTCCCACCAGTGTCCGACGACGTACTCGGGGATGAAGACGGCGACGATGTCCCGCGGGCTCTCGCGGCGGATCGAGCGGACGTACTCCACGACCGGCCGGGTCACCTCGCGGTACGGCGAGTCGATGATCTTCAGCGGGACGTCGATGCCGTACTCCTCCCAGCGCCTGAGCAGCGCCGCCGCCTCGTCACGGTCGACGGAGACCGTCAGGGCCTCCAGCCGGTCGGGGCGGAAGGCGCGCGCGTAGGCGAGGGCGCGGAGGGTCGGCTTGTGCAGGGTGGAGACCAGTACGATCCCCAACACACGTGAGGGGAGGGTGAGTTCGCCCTTCGGGTCGGCCACCGCCAGTTCCGCCGACGTGGCGTCGTAGTGGCGCCGGATGCCGCGCATCATCACCCACAGCACGATCGCGGCGAGTACGGCGAGCCACGCGCCCTCCGTGAACTTGGTGGCCAGCACGATCACCAGGACCAGGCCGGTGACGACCGAGCCGAGGGCGTTGATCACCCGGGCCGTGTGGTGGCGGCGCCGTGGCGCCGGGTCGCGTTCCGTGCGCAGCTCGCTGTTCCAGTGCCGGACCATGCCCAGCTGGGAGAGCGTGAAGGCGGTGAACACGCCCAGGATGTAGAGGTGGATGAGGCTGGTGACGTTCGCCTTGAAGCCCCACAGCAGCAGAGCCGCGACGACCGCGAGCGCCAGGATGCCGTTGGAGAACGCGAGCCGGTCGCCCCGGTTGTGCAACTGGTGCGGAAGATAGCGGTGTTGGGCCAGGATGGACGCGAGCAGGGGAAAGCCGTTGAAGGCCGTGTTCGCCGCCAGGATCAGGACCAGCGCGGTCGCCGCCTGGATGACGTAGAAGCCGACGCTGTGCTCGCCGCCGAAGACCGCCGCCGCGATCTGCGCGATCACCGTGCGCTGGGTGTACGAGGCGCAGTCGCCGGTGAGTCCCGTCAGCCGGCACGCGTCGTCCGTGATGTGCACCTTGGTGATCAGTGCCAGCGCGGTGACGCCCACGAACATGACGATCGCGAGGGCACCCATCGCGGTCAGTGTCTCGGCCGCGTTCCTCGACTTGGGCTTGCGGAAGGCCGGTACGCCGTTGGAGATGGCCTCCACCCCGGTCAGCGCCGTACAGCCGGAGGAGAACGCGCGCAGCACCAGCATCAGCAGGGCGAGACCCGTCAGGTTCGCGTCCGAGGGGTCCGGCGAGACGCCGTACGCGGCGCTCTCGGCGACCGGCGCGTCCCCGAGGGCGTAGCGGATCAGGCCCGTGACCACCATGACGAGGACACCGGTGATGAAGAGGTACGTCGGTGCGGCGAAGGCGCGTCCCGACTCCCGGACGCCCCGCAGGTTCATCGCCGTCAGGACCGCCACGAAGCCGATCGCCATCAGGACGCGGTGGTCGGCGAGGCGTGGGACGGCGGAGATGATGTTGTCGACGCCGGAGGCGACCGAGACGGCCACCGTCATGACGTAGTCGACGAGGAGCGAGGCGGCGACGACCAGTCCGGCGGTCGGGCCGAGGTTCGTCGACACCACCTCGTACGAGCCGCCGCCGCTCGGGTAGGCGTGCACCACCTGGCGGTACGACAGCACCACGACCGCCATCAGCGCCACGACCGAGGCCGCGATCCACGGCGTGAAGTGCAGGTAGGCAAGGCCGCCCAGGGTGAGGACCAGCAGGATCTCCTGGGTCGCGTACGCCACCGAGGACAGCGGGTCCGAGGCGAAGATCGGCAGGGCGAGCCGCTTGGGCAGCAGCGTCTCGTGCAGCTCTTCGCTGCGCATGGCCCGGCCGATCACCAGCCGCTTGAGGATCCCCGTGACGTTGAACACGGGCGGAGGGTAAGCCGGGGGAGGGGCCGGGAGGGGGCCCGACACTCACTCTGGGCCGCTGCTGACTCAGAGGTCGCGCGGACAGGGGTGGTGGCGGGCCTCCTCCGACGCGGCGCGGACGTCACTCGGTGTGCAGGACCCGGGCGATGGTCTGCCGAGCCGCCGCACGCGCCGGTATCACCGCGCCCAGCGCGGCGATCGCCACCCCGGCCAGCGCCTGCAACGCCATCGAACCCGGGTGCCACACGTCCAGCAGCCGGTCCGGGAAGGCGATATGGGCGCTGCGCTCGGTCATCCGCACCACCACGCGGTACGCGGCGACTCCCAGCGGCAGCCCCAGCAGGCCGCCGAGCAGACCGAGGCCGGCCATGGACACCACCATCATCACCGTGACCTGCCGTGGCGTCATGCCGATCGACTTGAGCATCCCGAGGTCGCGTCGCCGCTCCCGGGCGCTCAGTACGACGGTGTTGAACACCCCCATCGCGGCGACCACCGTCAGCATCAGGGTCAGCACGGACGCGGAACTGATCACCGTCACGGCCCCGGCGTTCACCGAAGTCTTCGCGTCCGGGTAGAGACCAGGGTCGGCGGCCCGGACGGCCTTCACATAGGCGCCGACATCGGCTCCGGGGGTGAGCCGCACCCAGTACTGGTTGGCCTGCGCGCCCGGTGCGAGGGCGGTCAGGGTCGCCCAGTCCGCGCGCATCCAGTCCGCCGGCCCGGACATGACCTCCCCGACCAGGGCCACTCGCTCCCGCCGGCCGCCCGCCGCACCGAGGACGAAGGAGTCACCGAGACGCATGCCGTACTTGGACAGGAACCGGCCGGAGACCACCACCTCGCCGGGCCCCCGCATCCAGCGGCCCCTGGCCAGGTCGTCCTGGAGAGCCGACCGTCCCCCGCGCTCGCCCTCGATCGACACGTCCTCGCTCTGCCCGAGCAGCCGTACGTCGGCGAAGCCCACGGCGGACACGTCCGCCGCCTGCGGCAGTCCGCGCAGCAGCGCCTGGGCCGCGACGTCGCCGTGCTTCGGGGCGGTCTGCCCGAACCTGGCTTCCCCTCGCCCGACGATCACCTGCGCCCTGCCGGCGCCCTCGACCGCGTCGCCGTAGGAGACCATGGTGGCCGACAGGCCGGTGGCGAAGGTCACCGTCGCCACGCCGAGCAGGACCGCCGAGACGGTGAGCAGCGCCCGCCCGGGCCGTGCGAAGGGGAGGCCCAGGCCCAGGCTCACCGAGCGCGGCAGCCGCACCCCGCTCAGCCACCGCTGCACCGCGAGGCCTCGTCCGCCGGCGGGGGCACTGCCCGCGCTGATCGCGCGCGCCGCGGACAGCCGGTGCGCGCGCAGCGCCGGGATCAGCGCGGCCAGCACCACGACGGCCGGCATACCGAGCGCCGTGCTCGCGTACACCCAGGAGCCGATCGTCGGCGCGGCGTTCACCGTGCCGAGGTCCGCGCCCTGGAAGACCACGTGCAGCAGCGGCCGCGCCACCACCGCACCCAGGGCCGTACCGGCGAGCGCGCCCGCCGTCGCCGGGACGCAGATCATCACCAGGTAGACCGCGACCACCTGGTTGGGCGTGAATCCAAGGGACTTGAGGACCCCGATGTGCCGGAAGCCCGACACCACGGCACCGCTCACCACATTGGCCACGATCAGGACCGCCACCAGCAGGCCGAGGATGCCGAAGGCCATAAGGAACGGCACGAAGGCGTTGGGCTTGGACGCGACCTGCGCCTTCAGCGTCAGATACGACTGGTGGGCGACCAGCGATCCGGACGGCAGGCCGGCGGTCACCGCGGCGGTGTCCGCGGTGATCTGACGGGCCGTCGCGGCCTGGTCGAACCGGTACAGCATCTGGTACGTCGTGGGGTGCAGGGCCGCGATCTGCCGCGGGGAGACCCATGCCTGGGCGCTCCCGCTCACGCCGGACGCGAGGCCGACGACGGTCATCGGCACCAGCCCGGGCAGCTGGATCCGCTTGCCGATCGGCGAGTGCGGCCCGTTGCCCATCCCCGGCGCGTCCGGCAACGCCAGGACGATCTGATCGCGGCCGGTGGCCCAGTGCCCGGCGAAGAGGTCGAGGCGGTCGACCGGTCCACCCGGCTGCGCCCGCCCCACCACGGTCAGAGGGCCGGGACCCATCCCGGGCATCTCGGAGGCCGCGTTCTGCGGCAAGTCGACCACGGCTTCCGGGAACGGCCCGGCCCAGGCCCGCACGCCCGGACGGTGCGCGGTCCGCGCCAGCTGCGTGCCGGAGACCTTCGCCGCGTCGAAGGTGGCGATGACGTGCGCGCCGCGCGCCTGGCCGAAGAGCCGGTCGAACGGTCCGGACGCGACGTCCAGCAGGCCGAGGGCGACCACGAGGGCCATGCTGGAGACCAGGACCACCACGCCGATCACGGAGGTCTGCAGCCGGCGGCGGCGCACGGCCGCGCGCGAGGCGCGCCACACCGCGCTCATGCCGACCGCTCCAGCGTCCGTTCGCCGATGATCCGGCCGTCCGCCATGGTCACCAGCCGGCTGGCGCAGCGCGTCGCCAGCCGCTGGTCGTGCGTCACCAGCAGAAGTGTCTGGCCCAGTTCGTTGAGGTCGATGAGCAGGTCCATCACCTGCTCGCCCGCGTGGCTGTCCAGCGCACCGGTCGGCTCGTCCGCCAGCAGCAGCGCGGGACGGTTCATCAGTGCGCGGGCCACCGCGACCCGCTGGCGCTCGCCGCCGCTGAGCGCGGCGGGATAGACGTTCTTGCGGTCGGCGATGCCGAGCTCGTCCAGCAACTCCAGCGCCCGGCGCCTGGCCTGGCGGGCCGGAGTCCCGGTGAGCTGGGCGGCCAGGGCGACGTTGTCGATCGCGGGCAGGTCGTCGATGAGGTTGAAGAACTGGAAGATCATGCCGATCCGGCGGCGCCGGAAGAGCGCAAGGCCGGTCTCGTTGATCCGGCCCAGGTCCTCGCCGTGTACGTGCACCGAGCCCGCGCTCGGCCGGTCAAGACCCGCGATCATGTTCAACAGGGTCGACTTGCCGCAGCCGGACGGACCCATCACCGCCACCGCCTCCCCGGCCCGGATCTCCAGCGACACCCCGTTCAGGGCGACGGTGTCGCCGTACTCCTTGCGCAGGCCGCTCACCCGGACGACTTCCTGGTCGCGCACGGCGGCCGGGGCGGTCGCCGGGGCCGTGTCGCTGATGTCTTCGGTGGTCATGGCAGGGACGGTAGGCGGCGTGGGCCGTCCGGGCGTCAGCCCCCGGAGGTAACCCGCGACGGTCGTCATCCTGGCGATGTACGGGGTGGACCCGCAGGTGGACGCCCCCTCGCCGGCTGCCTGGCACGATGGACGGCGTGTGGACATCGGGGACGGGCCGGCTGCTCATCGCCCTCGCGGGGGTGAGCCTGGCGGTGGCCGGGGGCGCTGTCGTGTTGCTGGCGCGGGCCCGCCGCCGCTACCGCAGGGTCCTGGAGGACCGGGGCTGGCTGCTGGAGCGCGAGCGGGAGGCCGCCGCCCGCACGGCGGTCGCGGCCGAGCGCGCCCGTATCGCCCGCGAGCTGCACGACATCGTCAGCCACAAGGTCAGCCTGATGGTCGTATCGGCGAGCGCGGCTCGTGAGGTGCTGGTCACCCTGCCGGGCGAGGCGGAGACCGCGCTGCGGGCCGTCGAGGGTGCCGGACGCGACGCGATGACCGAACTGCGCCACCTGCTGGGCCTGTTGGCGCCGTCGCCCGACGGCGACGACGATGAGCGGGCCGAGCGGTACGGCGAAGGAGACGTCTCCGGGCTCGCACCGCAGCCGAGCCTGAGTCGACTGAGCACCCTCGTCGACCGGATCGCTTTCGCCGGCCTCCCGGTCGAGGTGCGGATCTCCGGTGAACCGCGCCCGCTGCCGCCCGGCATCGACGTCACCGCCTACCGGATCGTCCAGGAGGCGCTGACCAACGCGCTCAAGTACGGCGAGGGCGGCAGGGCGGCGGTGACGGTGCGCTACGCCGACCACAGTCTGCGGGTCGAGGTGCTCAACAGCGGACCGAGCGTGCTGTCCGCAGACCGCGCGAGCACGGATGCCGGACCGGGCGCCCACGAGCGCCGGGACGACGGTGCCGGGCGCGGTCTGATCGGTCTGCGCGAGCGCGTCGCCGTCTACGGCGGACGCTTCGACGCCCGGCGCCGCATCGGCGGCGGCTATCGCGTCCGTGCCCGCATCCCCCTGGAGCGTCCGTGACCGAATCCGCCCCCGACGGCCGCGCCCCGCGCGTCCTCATCGCCGACGACGAGGAGCTCATCCGAACGGGCTTCCGCCTCATCCTCACCTCGCGCGGCATCGACGTCATCGGCGAGGCCGCAGACGGCGTTCAGGCCGTCGCGGAAGCCGAACGGCTGTGCCCGGACGTCCTTCTGATGGACATCCGGATGCCGCACCTGGACGGCCTGGAAGCCGCCCGACGCGTCCTGCGGTTGCTCCCGCACTGCCGGGTGATCATGCTGACCACCTTCGACCTCGACCGCTACGTCTACGCGGCGCTCGCCGCCGGGGCGAGCGGCTTCCTGCTCAAGGACGTCACCGCCGCCCACCTCGCGGCAGCGGTGCGACTGGTGAACACCGGAGACGCGCTGCTCGCCCCCTCGATCACCCGCCGTCTGGTCGAGCGCTGTGCGACGGCCCGGGATGGCGAGGAGGCCGGCCCGGCTCACCGCCCCACCGCTTCGGCGGCGGCCCGCACGTTCGCGGTCCACCGCGACCTGGCTCCACTGACCCCTCGTGAACTCGAGGTGCTGGCCCTGATGGGCCGAGGCCTGTCGAACACCGAACTCGCCGGGGCCCTCACCCTCAGCGAGGCCACCGTGAAGACCCACGTCGCCCGGATCTTCGCCAAGCTCGCGCTCCGCGACCGCGCACAGGCCGTCGTCCTCGCCTACGAGACGGGCCTGGTCGCCCCCGGCGACTCCGCCAACGGTTGACCCCGGTCCTCACTCCAGCCCGGACACCTTGAAGACCGTCAGTGCCGTCTCGCGGTCGATCCGCTCCGAGACGCGGTGCAGCGCGGTCTCCCCGCACGAGAGCGTGGAGCGCAGCGCGGACAGGCGTGCGTCCTCGTCGAGGCGGCGCCACAGGGGCGGATTGGCGACGAGGACCCGGGGGTCGATCTCGACGCGAGCGCCGAACGTGTCCCGCAGCACGAGCCGCTGGCCGACTCCGTCCAGGCAGCGCACCGACACCAGGTGGTCGGTGCGCACCAGGCGCGCGCGCAGCAGCCCGCGCGAGACCAGCCAGCCCTCGCCCGCGGAGACCCGGGTGGGATACAGCACGAGAAACAGCAGCACCGCGAGCGCGGCCCACAGGGTGGCGCGCGGCGCGGAGAGGGTGCCGACTCCCCAGTCGATGAGGAGGAGAAGGGCGAGGAGCACGGCCGCGCAGCGGATCGAACTGCGTACGTCCTGGGCCCAGAGGTGGTCGCGCGCCACTTCCGCGGAGGGTGGGGCGGGTGCGTCGACCGCGGTGCGCGCGTTGTTGCGGCGGTTGCGGCGTTCCATACGACCGACGGTAGAGACCGGGGAGGCCGGAGGCAGCATGCCTTGACGGGTCTCTGATGACTTGGGCGTCAAGGATGCGACAAGAGGCTTCGGCCTGCCGCTACGCGGTCCGGGAGGCACAGGGTCCGGCCGTGGCGGGCGAAGAGTTCGTCGCGGGAGGTGAAGTGGCGAGGTCGAGGCGGAGGTGGTCGGACAGGTCACGGACGGCTCCCGGGCCGCCGTCGCAGCTGGCGGCGGCGTGGCCGTCCCAGTCGACCGCCGTACGGGCCACGGCGTCGAAGTACCCGGCTCCACTCGCCCCACCCCGATCCTCGACCGGACCCACCCGAACGTCACCGCCCTCGTCGAGCGGATCCCCACCGCGGACACCGCCCACGACGACGACCGGTTCAGCCGAAGGGCAAGGCGTCGTGGTTCGGCCTGTCCGGGTCGGGGTGATGCGGGTCGGGGTGATGCGGGTCGTGGTGGTGGGCGATGCCGACCACCTCGAGGAGGTCGTGCAGGTCGCGGGTGGCGGCGACGGTCGAGACCATGGTGAGGGCCAGGCACGCCGTCGTGACGAGGGCGAGCCCCGGATGGCGGGTGAGCGGCGGGGCGAGGAGGGCGGCGACCCGGCGGGGGACCGGGCCCGCGCC
>LRTP01000720.1 GCA_001550305.1 Streptomyces diastatochromogenes | reverse complement strand
CGCACCCCGCGCGACGACGCCGCCCGGGACGACGCACGCGGCCTGGTCGGCATGCGCGAGCGGGCCGCCCTCTACCAGGGAACCGTCACCGCGGGCCCGAACACCCGCGGCGGCTGGACCGTTTGTGCCCTCCTGATCCCCACCACCGCTCCCACGGAGAACCATCCGGCATGACCACCGTGCTCATCGTCGACGACCAGGCCCTGCAACGCCTCGGCTTCAGCATGCTCCTGGAACAGCACCCCGACCTGACCGTGGTCGGCGAGGCCACCCACGGCGCCGAGGCGGTCCGTTCGACCGCCGAACTGCGCCCCGACGTCGTCCTGATGGACGTCCGGATGCCCGGCATGGACGGCATCGAGGCCACCCGCCGCATCGTGGAGTCCGGCGGCCGCTCCCGCGTCCTCGTCCTGACCACCTTCGACCTCGACGAGTACGCCTACGCCGCGCTGCGCGCCGGGGCCAGCGGCTTTCTCCTCAAGGACGCGCTGCCCGACGAACTCGTCGCCGGAATCCGTGCGGTGGCCGCCGGGGACGCCGTGATCGCCCCCGGCCTGACCCGCAAACTCATCGACGCCTACACCGAGCGACGCCCGGGGCACACCCCCGAGCAGGAGCGCCGGCTCGACGCCCTCACCGACCGCGAACGCGAGGTCCTCACCGCCATCGCCTCCGGCTGGAGCAACGCCGAGATCGCCGACCGCCTCTCCCTCGCGGAGTCCACCGTCAAGTCCCACGTCAGCCGCGTCCTCGCCAAGGTCGGCGTGCGGGACCGGGTCCAGGCGGTGATCTTCGCGTATGACGTGGGCCTGGTACGGCCGGCGTAGCGGGACGGCCGGCCTAGAACAGCGGGAGGGCGTCCGTGTACGCGTTCACCGGCTTGGCGACCTTCTTGACGGTACGGGCGTCCAGCGCGGCCGGGGCGGAACTCGTGCCCAGCGTTCCGCCGGGGTGCCACGTCCCGGTGACGGTCACCCAGGTGTTGGCGGGCAGGGCCGCCGCCCCGTGGATCCGCACCTTCACGGACTGGGCGTCCGCCGCGCAGCAGGTGAAGATGATCCTGGTCAGGTACCAGCCGTCGGCCCCCTTGTCGGGCGTGACGAAACCGGTCATCCGGACACTGCGGCCCCCGATGTCCCGCTTGTGGTCCTGCTGCACCCGGCTGGTGAACTGGGTGAGCGTCAGCGGGATCGGCGAGGTCGCGGGCAGCGGATCGAAGTACCTCTGCTCCGCGATGGCCTTGGGCGCCTCGCGCGCGGCGGTGTACGCGCCGAGGGCCGGCGGGGCGTAGAAGAGCAGACTCAGCGCGGGGAGGAAGAGCAGCCAGGCGATACGGGGCACGGTGGAGTGGTCGTGACCGTGGCCGTCGTCTTGGTCGTGACCGTGACCGTGACCGTGACCGTGACCGTGACCGTGACCGTCGGCGTCGTCGCCGCTGACCGGCTTCTGGCTCGACCACGCCTCCGCCACGCCCAGTACGAGCAGCAGCACCCCCGACGCGACCAGCATCGGACGCATCCCCTCCTTGACGAACCTGAGGCTCAGGTCGGTGAAGAGCGAGGCGTGCAGCAGGCCGAGGCCGCTGAGGACGAGCAGGGTCACCTGGAGGGGGCGTTTCACAGCAGGACTCCTCCGATGAGCGCGCTGCACAGGATCGCGACGACCGTCGTGGCCGTGGAGAAACGGACCGCGAAGGCCCGGCCGAAGGTGCCCGCCTGAAGGGCGATCAGTTTCAGGTCGACCATCGGCCCGACGACCATGAACGCCAGCCGGGCGACGGGTGAGAAGCCGGTGAGTGAGGCCGCGACGAAGGCGTCGGCCTCGGAGCACACCGCGAGCAGGATGGCGAGCGCGGCCAGGAACAGCACCGACAGCCAGGGAGAGCCGGAGAACGCGTCGAGCACGGTGCGCGGGACCGCCACGTTGAACGTCGCCGCCGCCATGGCCCCGAGGACCAGGAAGCCGCCCGCGTGCAGGAAGTCGTGCTGGAAGCCGCGCCGGAACTCCCGCAGGCGGCTCTGCTCGGGCTGGTGCCCGGTGTGCCGTACGACAGGCTTGAGCCAGGTGTCGCGGCCCAGGAAGAGCCACAGCCAGCCCATCACGGCGGCGGTGGCGAGCGAGGCGAGCAGCCGGGCCAGGACCATCTCGGGGTGGCCGGGGAAGGCGATGGCGGTGGCGGTCAGCACGACCGGGTTGATGGCGGGTGCCGAGAGCAGGAACGCGAACGCGGCGGCCGGGGTGACACCGCGGCCGATCAGGCTGTTGGCGACCGGCACCGACGCGCATTCGCAGCCGGGCAGGACGACTCCGGCGACTCCGGCGACCGGGACGGCGAGCACGGGCCGCCGGGGCAGCAGCCGGGTGAACACCCGGGCCGGCACGAACGCGTTGATCGCGCCGGACAGCGCCGTGCCGAGCAGCAGGAACGGCAGCGCCTGCACGGTGACGGCGAGAGCGACGGTCCGCCAGGCCTGCATGGCCGGTTGTTCCATCCACCGGCTGAGGACGTAGAACGCGGGCCCGGACAGCGCGCACGCTCCGAGCAGAAGGGGCCAGTGGCGGGGCCAGTCGCGCCGGGGACCGCCGGCACTCGCCCCCGCCGCGGGGACCGCGACGGCCACGTCCGCCTCAGCCCCCGTGGACGGTTCGTCCGCCCCCACGGCCCGTTCGTCAGTCTTCTGCACGCCAGCTCCGAATCTCGGATGATCGCACCGAACATAGCGGGCCCGGGCCCCACGGCTCACCACGACTTCACCACATCTCGGTCATGAGTCGGGACCACTGTGACGACCGACGACTCCGGATGTCGGAACGCCCCCGCCTCCGGAGCCCTCTCAAGGGGTGGTGGGTGGGAGCCGCACCGGGTCTCGGGCCGGGTTGTTATATTGCGCAACTGTGCAAGTGAGGCGTCCCCGCAACGCCTGACGTATGCCTGAACGGCCCGACCGTTTCGTGGGAGTGCGAACATGACTGACCTTGGGGACGCCCCCGCCGGCAACGCCGCACGCAGCCACGCACGCGGGGTGCCCCGGCAGCGCCACATCTCCGGTTCGGCGACCTCCGGTTCGGCGACCTCCGGTTCCGCGACCTCCGGTTCCGCGACCTCCGGTTCCGCGACCTCCGGTTCCGCGACCTCCGGTTCCGCGACCTCGGGTTCCGCGACCTCGGGTTCCGCGACCTCCGGTCATGCGCCCTCCCGCTCCGCGCCCTCCCGCTCCGCGCCCTCCCGGACGGGGTCCCGTGCGCGTCCCAAGGCCGGCGCGGGGCGCCG
>LRTP01000719.1 GCA_001550305.1 Streptomyces diastatochromogenes | reverse complement strand
TACCGGCAGGGGGCGGCGGCCGTGGGTGCCGTCCGCGCCGTGGGTGTCATCCGCGCCGAGGGTGCCGTCCGCGCTGTCGGAGCCGTCCGTGCCGTGGGTGAGTGCCGCTCCGTGCGCGGCGCCCAGTCGCCGTGCGTGCTCGGCATGGCGGGCGATCGACCACGTCCTGCCGGACTCCCCCCGGTGTCCTTGCCTCGGGTGAGCACCTTCAGGACGACGGAACGATCACCGACCGTGACACGTCACACGCCACCGGTGACACCGTTCTTGAGGTTGTGGACGAGGGGTTCGAAAACGGCCCGGTCCGCCCGGGCTCCGAGGATCTCCCGCACCTCGGCGCGGAGGATGTCACCCCCTTCGGCGTCGAGTTGATCGACTTCTCGCATGCCCCCAGGCCAGGGCCTCTTCTACTCACCAGATGGACATAACGGGTCGCGGCCGTCCCCATCGACTAGCGTCGTGACATGACCAGCGACACCCCCCGCAGCGCTTCCTCCCCCTCCCTCGCCGACGCCCTCGCCTCCGAAACGGTCGTCCTGGACGGCGGCATGTCCAACCAGCTGGAGTCGGCCGGGCACGACCTGAGCGACGAGCTGTGGTCGGCGCGGCTGCTCGCCGAACGGCCCGAGGCGATCACCGAGGCGCACCTCGCGTACTTCGAGGCGGGCGCGGACGTGGCGATCACCTCCAGCTACCAGGCCACCTTCGAGGGCTTCGCGAAGCGCGGCATCCCGCACGGGCGGGCGGCCGAACTCCTCGGCCTCAGCGTGGAGCTGGCGCGGGAGGCGGCCCGTCGCGCGCACGCGAAGGGTGCGACCCGGCCGCTGTGGGTGGCCGCTTCGGTGGGCCCGTACGGGGCGATGCTCGCGGACGGTTCGGAGTACCGGGGGCGGTACGGGCTGAGCGTCGCCGAGCTGGAGCGGTTCCACCGCCCCCGCCTGGAGGTACTGGCCGCCGCCGCGCCCGACGTACTGGCCCTGGAGACCGTGCCGGACGCCGACGAGGCCGAGGCGCTGCTGCGGGCGGTACGCGGTCTTGGCGTACCGGCGTGGCTGTCGTACACCGTCGCCGGGGACCGTACGCGGGCAGGGCAGCCCCTGGAGGAGGCCTTCGCCCCGGCCGCCGACGCGGACGAGATCATCGCGGTCGGCGTGAACTGCTGCGCCCCCGAGGACGTGGACGGCGCGGTGGAGACGGCGGCGCGGGTGACCGGGAAGCCGGTGGTGGTGTACCCGAACAGCGGCGAGGTGTGGGACGCCGAGGCACGGGCCTGGAACGGGCTGTCGACCTTCACGGCCGAGCAGGTGACCGGCTGGCGGCGGGGCGGGGCTCGGCTGATCGGGGGGTGCTGCCGGGTGGGACCGGGGGCGATCGCGGGGATCACCCGGGCGCTGGCGCCGGTGCGGTGATCGGGTGCTGACGCCCGTGCAGTAACTCGCGTGAAGCACGCGCTCAACGAGGGCTTCACGGACGGGTGATGGAGTCCCCGTACTCGTCAGCCGATCATGGAGGCCCTCTTGAGCGAGCCCACCACCGAGCAACTGGACGCCTACGTACGGACCCGCCTCGCGCTCGCGGGGTTCGACCTCTCCCTGCTGCCCGAGGTGTTCGACGCGGCGACGGGCGTGCCCACACGGGACCAGGTGCTGGCCAACCTGCGGTCGTTCGTGGCCTCCACCCCCGGCGCGATATCCGGCTGGGCGCCGCCCGCCGAGGCCCCCGCGTACGCGCAGCAGGCCGCGCCGCCCCTCATCTACCCCTCCATCACGGAGGCCTGGACGGGGAAGGCGGACGGCCGATGAGCAGATCCCTCAACCGCCGGGTGTTCCTGGCGAGTTCGACGGCCGTGGCGAGCGGAGTCGCCTTGCGGACGGCCACCGCGGCGCAGGCCTCCACCACTCCCCGTGTCCCCGACATCCACGTACGCGCGGCTGCCCTCGCCGACCCCACCGAGGCCACACTCACCGAGGCCGTCGTGCTCATGCGGCGCGGGAAGCTGACCTCGACGACCCTCACCGAGGCGTACCTCGACCGGATCGAGCGGTACGACGGGACGTATCAGGCGTACGCGGAGGTGACCGCGGACGCGGCGCTCGCGGCGGCGCGCAAGGCGGACCGGGGCCAGGGCGCCCGGGGCGTACTGCGCGGGATCCCGCTCTGCGTCAAGGACAACTACTTCACCCGGGGCGTGCCGACGCGCTGCAACTCCTCCATCTTCGAGGACTTCGTGCCGGACGAGGACGCGACGGCCGTGGCCCGGCTGAAGGCGGCCGGCGCGATCGTGCTCGGCAAGGGGCAGATGGGGCCCCTTGCCACCACCCGGGCGACGAAGCCGAACGGGACGGTGACCACGGTCAACGCCTGGACGCCCGGGGATCCTGGAGTCGACCCGGGCGGCTCCTCGACCGGACCGGCCTGTTCGGTCGCCGGGCGCATGGCGGCGTCCTCGATCGGCACCCAGACCGGCGGCTCCATCGTGCTGCCCTCCAACCAGCAGAACCTGACCGGTCTGAAGCCGACCATGGGCCGGGTGTCCATCCACGGCGTCATCCCGCTGTCCTTCACCCGCGACCACTCGGGTCCGCTCGCCCGCGACGCCATGGACGCGGCGCTCATGCTCCAGGTCATGGCCGGTCCCGACGCGAAGGACCCGCGCACGCTGGGACTTCCGGCCGTGCCCGATCTCGTACGGGCCGCCACGCCCGTTCTCTCGCGCGGCGGGGCGGTTCGGATGCGCCGGGCCACCCGGATCGGGGTGCCGTCGGACTTCCTGGCGGCGCAGAAGGAGCTGCGCACCGCCCTCCTGGACCAGCTGGACGCGATTCCCGGTGTCACCCTCGTCGACATCGTCTACCCCGCCGACTGGACCCTGCTGACCGGCACCTTCAACGCGGCCCGGCTCGCCGAGCGCACCGAGCCGTTCCGGCACTGGCTGCGCGAGGACCCGGCCAAGTTCGGTGTGTCACTGCTCAGTTGGCTCCAGGGGCTGATGCTCTCGGGCGACGAATGGATCACGGCCCAGCGCGCCAAGAACCATCTGCTGCGGGAGGTCCTGGACGGGCTCATGAACCGCTGCGACGTGCTCCTGCAGACCGGGCCCGTCCCCTTCGACATCCTCGGGCTGCCCGAGATCGCCTTCCCCATCGGCTTCGACGCGGGCGGGGTGCCGGTGGGGGCGATCCTCGGCGGGCAGCCCTACGAGGAGGACCGGCTGCTGGAGGTCGCCGCCGCGTATCAGGCGGTCACCGACTGGCACACGCGGCGACCCGCCGACC
>LRTP01000072.1 GCA_001550305.1 Streptomyces diastatochromogenes | reverse complement strand
CTACAAACTACCAGTCTCCTGCGGGTCGTTGGCGGTGGACGCCGATCCGCCCTGGCGGCGAATCGGCTTTCCCTGCCCTGCTCCGCAGGAGTCCGACTCCTCCCCCGCCTGAAGGGTTGGGTATCCACGGAGGAATCCCGATGAGGCGGTCGCGCGCCCCCCGGCCGGCGACCGGCGCAGACAGGCGGGATGGGAGGCCGACGAACTCCTGCCATGAGTAGGCGAAGAGCCGCTGCGCCGAGGTGTTGGCGTAGACGAAGGCCGGATCGTCGGCGGTGTCCTGCGCGAGGACCGCGAACGGCGCGTCGTGGTAGAGCCAGCCGGCGGCGTCCGCGCCGTTCGGCAACCCGGGCGCCAGCGCCCTCCCGAGCAGCCGCTGGTAACTGCCGCTCAACAGGGAGAAAAACGCGGTGTCGAGCGGTAACGCCACGGATATCACGTCGTTCCTCATAACGCCAAGACTCATTGCACGAAGAAAAAATAGCAGCGGACCCGGATCAAGAACGCCCCGCCCCCTCCTCCCCTTCCACCTCAGGGGCATTGCGCGATTGGGATTGGTCCCGTTCGCCGGTCTCGTGAGTGACGTGGCGTCATGTCCGTTGTGCGGTAGGGGACCCCGGAGGGCAGAGCAGGCACGGTGCTGGTGATCATGTGGTTGTCGAGACCCATGAGAACCGAGCGAGACCGTGCCTGCACGCACAGCATCACCCATCCCCTCCGCGCTGGAGCAACTGGGCTCCCCGGCGGATCCCCTCACCTCAAGCGATGTTGCTGACCTGCATCGCTTCCTGATCCTGGTCGCCGATCCCCGAGATGCGCGAGGACTGCGGTATCCGGCGCTCGCGTTGCTGTGCGCGGCTGTCTCGGCGGTGCTGACCGGGGCTCGCTCGCTCATCGCGATCGGTGAGTGGATCACGGATGCCCCGCAGCATGTGCTGGGCGTTCTCGGCTTCGCTGCCGATCCGCTCACCGGTCTGCGGCCGGTGCCGCACGCCGCAACCGTGCGCCGCCTGCTGCAGCGTGCGGACGGCGACGCCCTGGACGCGGCGATCAGCGCGTATCTGCAGGCCAGAACGTCGCCCCCGGTCGAGCCGGAGGTGGAGACAGGGCCGGTGCGACGGGTGATCGCGGTCGACGGCAAGGCGGTCCGCGGGTCGCGAACCCGGGCGGCCGCGGCGATCCAGCTGCTGGCGGCGATGGACCACCACTGAGCCCTTTCCAACCTCAGGTTGAGGCGTGGTGAAGGACGACGACGGCCTTCACGATGTTGGTGATCCGGTTGGTGCTGCAGCGGAGCTTGCGT
>LRTP01000718.1 GCA_001550305.1 Streptomyces diastatochromogenes | reverse complement strand
GATCGCCGCGGCGCACCGCCTCGCGCGCGGTGGCGGCGCCGATGCCACTGGCCGCGCCGGTCACCAGGACCACGCTCATCGCGGCCTCCCCTGGCATGTGCCGCCGCTGCCGTACGAGGTGTCGTCGTGGGCGCCGTGCGAGGTGTCGTGGGCGCCGTCGCCCGTTCGATGTCCGTGCATGTGAACTCCCGGGAGGCGGGCGGGGGATGGCCCCGTGGACGGAGTGCGCGTGTCCGCGAGCGGAGGGGGCGGGCCGACCGTCGAGGAGGGCCCGTGCGTCCGCGATCACGACGGCAGGACGTACGCCTCCAGCCGTGCGCCGTCGAGCTGTGCCGCGCGCTCCGGGTCGTCGGTGGGGACGGTGGCGGCGTACAGGGTGTCACCGCGTGGGCCCGCGACCAGGCAGCTGAGCGTACGTTGGCTGGTGGCGACGCGGTCCAGGATCGTGCCGCCGGGGCCGACCCGGACGCACTCGCCGCGCAGCGCGTTGGCGACCCAGGCCGTGCCGTCCTTGCCCGGTGCGATGCCGTCCGGGGCGATGGGGGTGTCGGAGCGGTCGGCGATCGCCTGGTGGTCCAGCAGGGACGAGACCCGCCGGGTGATCCGGCCACGCAGCCCAGGACTGTTGAGGGACTTCCACAGCCAGGCCGGGACCAGCGGAGCCCAGGGGCGCGGCGGGCCGAGCCGCCCGTCCGGCAGCACGGGCAGCGCGGTGAGCCGCATCGCCAGTGTCTCGGCGACCAGCAGGGTCCGCCCCCCGTCGATGAGGAAGCAGCCGTTGGGAAACACCAACGGCTCGCTCAGGCCCAGCAGTTCGCCCTCCGGTGAAAGGCAGGCGAGCGGGGCGCTGGTCGGGCCCGGCGGTGCGTAGAGCATGGCGTTGGGCCGCTGTCGGACGAAGCCGTGGTAGTCGAAGCCGAAATTGCCCACGTAGGCGCGGCCCTGCCCGTCGACGAGCATGTCGTTGACCGGGCCGCCGGCGATGTCGCCGAGGTCCGCGTGCACGACCAGGGAGCCGTCCGGTTCCTGGCGGTGGACGCGGCGTCCGTCCATCGAGACGACCAGCATCCGTCCGTCGGGCAGCCAGCCGAGGCCGCCCGCCCGGCCGGGGACCTCCAGCACGGTCTCCGGCTCGCCGAGGGTGTCCCAGCGGTGCACCGTCCCGTGGGCGAAGTCGCAGAACCACAGCGCGCCGTCGTGCCAGCGCAGGGACTCCAGCGTGCCGAATCCGTCCAGAACGACAGTGGCTTGCGGTCGCACTTCCGCCTCCTGAGGGGGATCGTGCCAGGCGTCGGGTTCCGCTACGGTCGCCCACCACGCGGAAGTAAGTCAAGAGTCTTGGACGTTTGACTTACTTCTCGGTGGATCCGCGCTCCGAACCGACGCGCGGCCCGTGGGTCTGGCTATCCTGGCGGACGAACCCGCAGGTGAAGAGGGGAGATCGTGTGTCCCGTATGGCGGCGAGCGACCGGAGGGCCGAGCTCCTCGAGGCCGCGATCCGGGTCATGACGCGTGACGGCGTGGCCAAGGCCACCACCCGTGCGATCGTCAACGAGGCCGGTATGACCCTCGGCGCCTTCCACTACTGCTTCGACTCCAGGGCGCAGCTCCTCGAACGCGTCACCGAGACCCTCACCGAGCGCTACGTCGCCGAGGTCCGGGGCCTGTTCGCGCCGCACCGGGACATCCGCGACAGCGTCCTCGACAGCCTGCACGCGTTCTGGAAGGGGTTCGAGGCCAACCCCGGCGAGCACCAGATCAGTTACGAGCTCACCCAGTACGCGCTGCGCAATCCCGGCTTCGAGAACATCGCCAGGAGACAGTACGAGATCTTCCTGGCCGCCTTCGCCTCCCTGCTCGAACTGGCCGCCGACAACGCCGGGATCGAGTGGACGCAGCCCGTGCCGATCCTCGCGCGGTACGTGCACTCGGTGATCGACGGCCTGAACATGACCTGGCTCGTCGACCGCAACAGCGACCACAGCCAGGCGGTTCTGCACCTGCTCGCCGACCACCTTCTCCAGTACGCCCGACCGTCGGCCGCCTGACGCGTGCGCCGTCGGCGGCTTGGAATGCGCTACGATTGATCTTGAGCAGCCCGCTGGAAGTCTCGGCGGCAGACCTCGCGTTGGTGGTCCAAGGAAAGACGCCCCGCTTCCTGCGGGGAGATGCAGGTGCAAGGCCTGCCCGGCGCTCCACGAAACCCCGCCTCCGGTACTCCGGAGGCGGGGTTCGCTCGTTGCGGCTGGCGCGGTCAGCGGTCCCGGAGGGGCGCGTTCGAGCTGCGGGTCCAGGAGAGGACACCGGTGAGCGCGATCCGCAGGAGGGCACGCAGTTCGACGTGCAGGGGGCCTGCCGTCGGCGGCTTGCGTCCACTGACGCCGTGGCCCCGCTGCGCCGACTCAGTGACGTCGAGACGGCGTTCGCCCGCACCCACGCGCTGATGCACGGCACCACGCAGGTCACCACCCATGTCACGGTGCGCGGCGACCTCGACCCCGCGCACTTCCGGAGCGGCGCCGAGCGGTGGGCCGCCGAGCTGCCGCTGCTGTCGTTGCGCATCGAGGAGCGGCCCGACGGCCTGTGGTTCACCACCGGCCCCGGACCCCGGCCCGGACAGATCCGACACGACCCGCCCGGCACGCCGGAATGGGCCGACGACGTGTTGCGCGGGGAGCTCAACGACGTGTTGGAGACCGGTGGTCCACTGTGGCGGCTACGCCTCGTCCGCGACCCGGGCGCGAGGGCGTCGCACCTCTACTTCACCCGCAACCACGCGATCTCGGACGGCCACTCCACCGGTGCCGTGGTCCGCGCTCTGCTGGACGCGCTGTTCCCCCCCGACCGACGGGGTGAGCGTTCACGACGTCCGGACCCAGCCGCCCAACGGCGACGCGTTGACGTACCGTCCCCCCGCGCGGCCGGACACCCCGGTACGGGAGTTCGTGCCGCGGCCCGATCCCCTGCCGTTCGCGGCGCACCGGCCGTGGGACGAGCGGGCCGCGGACTTCGTCCCGCTGGCGTTCACCCGGGAGGAGAGCCTGGCCCTCAAGTCCTGATGCCGGGAGAGAAGAGTGACGGTCAATCAGTCCCTCTCGGTCGCGCTGGCCGAGTCGTACGCCGAGGCCACGGGCCGTTCGGAGGTGAATCTGTGCACGGCCGTGTCGCTGCGGCGACGATACGAGGAGAGCGCCGAACTGCCGGACGTGGGCTGTTTCATCAACGTCCTGAACGTTCCCGTGCGGGTCGGCCGGGGCGATCCGGCCGACGAAGCCCGTGACTACGCCGCGGCGCCGGCGCGGGCGGACGCCGCGTGGCGCCCGCCCCTGCGCGAC
>LRTP01000717.1 GCA_001550305.1 Streptomyces diastatochromogenes | reverse complement strand
ATCGTCACCGTGCGGAAGATGGACAGCGCCGACCACGGCGACATCGTCGCTGCTTTGCTGGACGACGAGGCCACGATCAAGGTGCTGCGCCGGCAGGGCGGCCGGGTGTGGCTCATGCCGCGCAGCCCGTCGTACGCGCCGATCCCCGGCGACGAAGCGTAGATCCTCGGCAAGGTCGTCGGCGTCCTGCGCCTGCTCTGAGAAGTCCAGCACTGCCTGCGCAAGCCGGGTGGGGACGACGGCCCGATCCGCCCCCGGGCGGTCACGTTCCGGCGCGCTGCCCTCTCCCAGGGCACAGGCATCCGTATTGTCGCATGTGCCCGGCTCGCTGACAGGACAGCAGGGCACGCGGTCCCGCGCTCCGTTCGCACGCCGCGCGGGACCGCCCACGCCGTCTGCATCCCATGGGTCGATGACGAGATCACTGACGCGGACCACGCCTGTCTAGTGCTCTGACCGCGTACGTTCGCCGGGTTGGCCATCGTGACGGTTGGATGTGCGGTGATGTCCGATCCGACCGCTGGAGGTGCGGTGGCCGAGCCTGTCCGTGTGTGCAGACTGACCGACCAGGAGGGGCAGAAGCTGCAGCAGATCGTGCGCCGGGGCAGTACCAGTTCGGTGCGTTACCGGCGCGCGATGATGTTGCTGGCCTCGGCCGGCGGGAACCGGGTGCCGGTGATCGCGAAGTTGGTGCAGGCCGACGAGGACACGGTCCGGGACGTGATCCACCGGTTCAACCTGGACCGGATCGAGGAGGTCCTGGACCGCTTCCCGGACCGGGTGTTCGCCTTCGACGAGTTCGGACCGCTCGGGATCCGTCCCACCGCAGGTTCGTGCTGGGCAGGACGGAAACATCCCGACCGACTGCCGGCCACCTACCACCGGACCCACGGGGTGCGCTACTTCCACGGTTGTTACTCGGTCGGCGACGACCGTCTGTGGGGCGTCAACCGCCGCAAGAAGGGCGCCGCGAACACACTGGCCGCGCTGAAGTCGATCCGCGCCGCCCGGCCCGACGGCGCACCGATCTACGTGATCATGGACAACCTGTCGGCCCATAAGGGCGCGGACATCCGGAGCTGGGCGACAAAGCACAAGGTCGAGTTGTGCTTCACCCCGACCTACGCCTCGTGGGCGAACCCTATCGAGGCGCACTTCGGACCGCTGAGGCAGTTCACCATCGCCAACTCGAACTATCCCAACCACACCGTGCAGACCCGGGCTCTGCACGCCTACCTGCGCTGGCGCAATGCCAACGCCCGCCACCGCGATGTCCTGGCTGCCGAACGCAAGGAACGCGCGCGCATCCGCAGCGAGAAGGGCATCCGCTGGGGCGGACGCCCCCTCGCGGTCGCAGCCTGAACTCGGGTGGGTCCTCGCGTCACCTTCGCCAGAACAGGTGGTGCGTCACGCCGCTCGGGCTGAGCACGACCTCCAGGTGGAACCGGTCGAGCAGTTCATCGGGGGACTCCCAGAGTCGCAGTCCGGACCCGAGCTTTACCGGCGAGACCGCCACGTGCATGGTGTCGACGAGGCCGGCATCAAGGAACTGCCGGATGGTGGTGACCCCGCCACCGAGTCGGACGTCCTTGCCCTGCGCCGCTTCCCGCGCCCGTTCGAGGACCGTGGACGGGTCGCCGTGGACGAAGTGGAACGTGGTGTCGGAGAGCGTGAACGACGGACGCGTGTGGTGGGTCATGACGAACACCGGAGTGCGGAACGGGGGCTCGTCACCCCACCAGCCGCGCCACTCATGGTCCTGCCAGGGCCCGCGTTGGGGCCCGAACTTGTTACGTCCCATGATCTCGGCACCGATGTTGCGTGCGAAGTCCCGCGTGAAGTAGTCGTCCAGGCCCCGGCTCCCTCCGGGATCCGTGCGCATGGGCCAGCTCGCCGTGGCTCCGGCCCAGGCGAACAGCCTCTCGGGATGGTCGTGGCCGAACGGCCTCTCGAGACTCTGGTGCTCACCGGCACCGATTCCGTCGCTCGAGACGTTGAAGTTCATGACTCTCAGCAGTTGATCCACGTGTTCCTCGTCAGGTCCTGTCGCGTCATCGTGCGGCGAGGCGCCGCACATCATGACGTCGAACGGGACGTGGCCGGATCGACAGCGGCCCGCAACTTTCCTTTCCAAGGCGTGTCAGGAAGCGGCCCATGCGTCGCACCGGACGTCACTGCCCTTCCAATCGTTCCCACACCAACCCGGCGAACGTACGCGGTCAGAGCACTAGCCGCGCGGCGCCCCTTGGGGAGCGCCCCGGCGGGCACCGGAACGTCACAGAGCCACAACGCTCCGTCCATATCGTGGGCATACCGTGGCGCCGACCTGGACTCCTCGCGTAGAAACACGCCATGTTCTGGGTCCTTCTCCTGCTCCTGGCCTGGGCCGCGGCCGGTATCTCCTGCACTCGGCTGTGCCTGGCCGCCGTGCGCGCGGCGGCCGTCGACGCCGACGCGGCGCGCGGACACCACCTCACGCTGTACGAGGCGGCGTTCCTGTCCGGCGGCCCCGCCCGGGTCGCCGATCTGACCCTGGTGTCGATGGCCCGTCAGCGGCGGCTGCTGCTCGCGCACACGGGCTGGGCGACCGTCGTGGACCCGCGCGGTCGCGACGAGATGGAGTGCTCGGTGATAGGGGCGATAGGTCCGCAGGGGCAGTCCCGGATAGCGCCCGTACGGGCGAGCACGGCCGCCGCGGACTCCGTACACCGTCTCGCCGACCGTCTCGTCGCCGCGGGCCTCGCCGTGCCCGACGGCGCCCGCACCACCGTCGCGAGCGCCATCCGCCAGGTCCAGGCCGCCGCCGCGGCCGTCCTCGCGCTCGGCGCCGTCGCCGTGCTCATGCCCTCCCAGTCCCGGGCGAGCGAGAACGACGTGCCGATCGCCGTGTGGTTCTCGCTGCCGCTCATCCTCACCGTGAGCTGCCTCGCCATCGCCCGCATCGAGGTCCACCCGTACACACGCTGGGCCTCCCCGGCCGGACAGCGGCTGCTCGGCACCCTCGCCCGGCACCCCGACGCCACCGGCGACGACCGTACGTACCTCACCTCGGTCGCCGTGCGCGGCGTCCGCGCCGTCGGCGAGCCGGAGCTGCGCGCGGCCTTCGCGCACCGCGACCGAAGCCCCGAGCGGCAGCGCTGACGGCGCCCGAGGGGGCGCATAGGGGTCATTGGGGCCGACACCGGCACCAGGTGCTTTACTTCATCAACTGACGAACCAAACATCCCTTTTGTCGCTGCCGTGCGCCGAAGGGGATACGCGATGAGAGCTGCCGTCCTGTACGGAACCACCGGGTCCTTGCTTCTGAGCGGCCTCGTCGCCGCCCCCGCGGGCGGCGCGGCGGCCTGGCCGAACCCCGCGGCC